>NZ_JBVVPY010000017.1:0-163506 GCF_055811335.1 Mesorhizobium sp. WSM4847
AAGGTCGCCATCGTCGCCGTCATGCGCAAGCTCATCACAACCCTCAACGCTATGGTGCGCACCAACAAACCCTGGAACCCGGCTTCCGTTTGAAGCACGGTTGCTCAACCGTCTCGGCGCTGCGCGCCGATCCACCTTCTCCCACAAGGGGAGAAGGCAAGAACTGCGCCATGCCCCGGTCGGCATCGACCCGGTTCACATGCCATTAGTATATCTGGACCACTATGCGGTCGCTTAGCTTGCAGCGAGCTTTCCTTGCTTTGCGCCAGGCGCCGAACCGGAGGAACTGTGTTTGGTCACGAAATCATCGAGGCAAGCCGCCCAGGCGCCCGAATCGACCGAGCTTGCCACGCTGGCGAAACTGGCGGGCTCCTCGTACGAGACGCTCGAGCGCGAACTCAGGGCTACGATCGCAACACTCGAGCAACAGGCGCTGCGATTCGAGACGGCGATCGACAACATCTCGCAAGGCATCTGCTTTTTCGACGCCGCTGAACGGCTGATCCTGTGCAACCGCCGCTATGCGGAAATTTACCGCATCGCGCCCGAACACTTGCGCCCCGGCCGGACGCTGGGCGAAATCGTCGAACGCCGCATCGCTGCCGGGACATCCGCGATGGCCAGCGACGCTTATCTCGCATTCGCCCGAGCGGTCAATTCGGGCACGACCTTGAGAAACTGGACCGCCAATCTCACCGACGGCCGGACAATTCAGATCTGCCATCAGCCGATGCCTGACGGCGGATGGGTGGCCACGCATGAGGACATAACGGAACTCACCGCCAATCGCCTGATCGTCGACGAGCGCATCTCGCTGCAAACGCTGATCGACTGGGTGCCCGACTACCTGTGGGTGAAGGACACCGAAAGCCGCTTCGTCGTCGCCAACAGGGCCATTGCTTCCGACAGCGGCAAGGCCAAAACCAGTGACATGATCGGTTTGACCGATTCCGATCTTCATGCCCCCGACCTTGCGCAGAAGTTTCGCGCCATCGAGCAAGGCGTGCTGCGCAGCGGACAGCCGATGATCGATGAGGAAGAGTTCGTTGTCGATGCGTCAGGCGCCGGCAAATGGTTTTCGTCGACGAAGGTGCCGTTGCGCAATGTTCAAAACGATATCTTCGGTCTGGTCGGCATCGCCCACGACATCACCGCCCGCAAGCAAGCGGACACCCTTCGAGACGGGCAGGCGCAGATACTGGAAATGATCGCGACGAGCGCCCCGCTCGAAGATGTGCTCGACTGCCTCATGCGCCTCGCCGAGTCTCAGTTGACGGGGATATTCGGTTCCGTCCTGTTGCTCGACAAGGATGGCAGCCACTTGCGGCACGGCGCCGCGCCGAGCTTGGCAAAGGCCTATACGAGCGCCATCGACGGGATCGCCGTCGGCCCCAAAATGGGATCCTGCGGAACCGCTGCCTACCGGCGCGAGCCAGTCATTGTCGCGGACATCATGCACGACCCGCTTTGGCACGATCACTGCGAATTGGCGGCGGCCTATGGCTACCGTTCGTGCTGGTCGACCCCGATCCTGTCGCACCAGGGCGCTGTGCTGGGCGCCTTTGCCATGTACTCGACGACCGTGCGCGAGCCGACCGCGGCCGAGACCCGGCTCATCGATTTCACGACGCGTATTGCCGGGATCGCCATCGAGCGCAAGCTGGCCGAAGATCGGATCCACTTCATGGCCAACCATGATGTGCTGACCGGACTGCCCAATCGCGCTCTGCTCGAGGACCGGCTTTCGCAGGCGATCCTCTACGCGCAGCGATACGATCGCTGGGTAACGGTGGTGTTCATCGATCTGGACAATTTCAAACTCGTCAATGACACGCTTGGCCACAATGCCGGGGACGAGCTGTTGAAGACCGTAGCCGGCCGTATCGTCGAGCGCGTAAGGGCGACCGATACGGTCGTGCGGCTTGGTGGCGACGAATTCGTCGTCGTTCTGTTCGATCAACCGACGAATGTCGATCTCATCTCCGAGACCCTGCAAGCAATTCGGGCGGCGATTGCAGAGCCGGTTCAGCTCGGAGCACATCGGCTGAGGGCGACGGCCAGTATCGGCATCGCCAGCTACCCCAAGGATGGGACCAACCCCGACACGCTGCTGGCCAATGCCGATGCGGCCATGTATCGCGCCAAGGAATTCGGCCGCGACAATTTCCAGTTCTACGCTCCCGAATTCAACACCAGAGCGCATGAGAAATTCGTGCTTCAGGAGGACTTGCGTAACGCCCTGGCCCGTTCGGAATTCACGCTGTTTTATCAGCCGCAGGTCGACCTTCGGTCGGGCCTCGTCTTTGCCGTCGAAGCGTTGCTTCGCTGGAATCATCCGACGCGGGGCATGATGGCACCGAACGCCTTCATTCCGACGGCCGAGGAGACAAGTCTGATCGTGCCGATCGGCGATTGGGTCCTGCACGAGGCCTGTCGGCAGAACAAGGCATGGCAGGATGCCGGCCTGCCGCCGATGACCGTCTGCGTGAATGTGTCGACGCGGCAATTCAGGGAAAAGAACCTGATCGGCCGCGTCGCCGAT
Organism: Mesorhizobium sp. WSM4847; assembly: GCF_055811335.1. Classification (NCBI taxonomy): domain Bacteria; kingdom Pseudomonadati; phylum Pseudomonadota; class Alphaproteobacteria; order Hyphomicrobiales; family Phyllobacteriaceae; genus Mesorhizobium; species Mesorhizobium sp. WSM4847. The sequence goes on from NZ_JBVVPY010000017.1 coordinate 2,543, forward strand.
GCCCTGAAAGTCAGCGGTCTGGAGGCCAGATATCTCGAGCTGGAGGTGACCGAAAGCCTGATCATGCAGGATATCGACCTGGCGGTCGCAACGATGAACCAGCTGCAAAACCTGGGCGTTCAGATCTCGATCGACGATTTCGGAACAGGCTACTCCAGCCTCAGTGCGCTCAAGACCTTTCCAGTGGCGCGGCTGAAAATCGACAAGTCGTTCATCAACGATATCGCTGCTGACGAAAACGACCAGGCTGTCGCCAGCGCCGTAATATCATTGGGTCAAAATTTGAATCTGAGGGTCATTGCCGAGGGCGTCGAGACGGACGATCAGGTGGCCTTCTTGCGCAAGAACAACTGCGATGAAATGCAGGGCTATCATTTCAGCGAGCCGGTTTCGGCCCCTGACATCGAGAAAATGCTCAGTGGCGAACCCATGGATTGACGGGTCGACCATGATCTCCTCAGCCAAGGCGGCATTGCCGCCAGCGCGGATTGCCCTGTGCCCGCGTTGCTATTTGCCCAGGACAAGGCTCCAGTAACGCCGCGAGCTGTCGCGGCCGTCCCGCACATAGGCCAGGCCGAAGCGGGTGAAGCGCGGGTCGAGCATGTTGCGGCGGTGGCCGGCCGAATGCATCCAGATGTCGAACAGCTTCTGCTGATCGAAACGGCCATCGGCGATGTTTTCGGCGGCAGCACCGGCAATGCCGTTGCCCTTGACGCGCAAAGCAAATCCCTTGCCCCAGCCGGTCGAGCGGGTCATGCGGCCGCCGCGCGCCATATAGCCGGACTGCTGCAGGGCTGCCTGTTCGAGCTGACGGTCGGGAACAAGCGGTTCGAGGCCGGCTGAGGCGCGGATGCCCGCCAGCGTGCCGACGGCGGAGGCGGAGACCCCGGCGCCTTCGCCGGTGGGCAGCACAGTGGCGCAAGCGGCAAGCCCGGCCAGTGCGGCAAGGCCGGCAGCTCTAAGCAGCATTCGCCTGTTTGGCGTCGGGCGCATTTCGTCAGAGCGGGGTTCTAGGGATGGTTGATTGGCGGTGTCGGTGAGCGTCATGCCTGCCTGACATAGCGGCAATAGTGGCTTTTGCCGGGCAGGCGTTCAGAAATCTCGCTCGCTGCCCCCTTAGCCGTCCGCGAACCCCGCTGATGCGCGCTGCGGCGCGATATTCTCCAAGCTTGCCGCCCAACCACCCCGGTAGCCGCATTGCTCAAGGGCGCTCCTGGCGGCTATCTGGCAGACACCTGGCTGATCCCGGTATCGATCCAGGCACGCGTCTGTTCCAGAACTTCATCCGAAAGCGCGGGATCGTCGATAGCCCGGGCGAGGATCACTGCCCCCACCATCGCTGCCCAGCATCCGATCGCTGTGCGGCGTCTGTCTACCGGATCCAACTCCGGCAGCGTCTTGCCGATACGGTCGATCTGCGAGCGAAGGCCTTCGGTCATGGCCGAGCGTGCAGCCGGGGTCTGATGGCGGATGTCCGCAACAAGGCCCGCTGTCGGGCAACCACCGGCGGCATTGTCGCGATGCCGGGGCGAAAGATAGGCATCTGCATAGGCGCGAAGGTCGCCCCCTCCGCTTGAGTCTGCGGCGATGACATGGGCAAGGGTTTGGGCGATCAGGTCGTCCTTCGAGCTGAAATGGCCATAGAAGCCGCCATGGGTGAGCCCAGCGGCTTTCATCACCTCCGCCACGCTGACCGCGTCGAACCCCTTGTCGCGAAACAGCCGGCTGGCAACATCCAGAATTCGGCGGCGGTTCTCCGCCATCTGTTCCCGACTGACCTTCATTTCAAAATCCTCCGCCGGCGCCGTTGACATTTACATGATGGGTATCATATTTACCTGCATTCATGATGATCGTCATGAATATAGAGTCCATCAGCGAAAAGAGCAATGCCATGACCATTCCGTCAGTCCTCATAACCGGCGCCTCCACCGGCATCGGAGCCGCCTATGCCGAGCGCTTCGCGCGCCGCGGGCACGACCTCGTGCTGGTTGCCCGTGACAAGGCACGAATGGAGGCCTTGGCGGCCCGTCTAAGTCAGGAAAACGGCGTGGCGATCGATATCATCCAGGCGGATCTTACGCAGCCTGCCGAGCTTGCAGCGGTGGAGACGAGGCTGCGCGAGGACGCCAGCATCGGAATTCTCCTCAACAATGCCGGAACGGCCATCGGCGGAAGTTTTATCGAGCAGAGCACCGATGACGTAGCGCGGCTGGTTGCGCTCAATACGACCGCGCTTCTGCGGCTTGCCAGCGCCATTGCCCCGCGTCTTGCGGCGGCCGGCGAAGGTGCGATCGTCAACATCGGCTCCGTGGTCGGCCTGGCGCCGGAGTTCGGCATGACGGTCTACGGCGCAACCAAAGCCTTCGTGCTGTTTTTGTCGCAGGGACTCAGCCTCGAGCTCGCGCCGAAGGGTGTCTACGTCCAGGCTGTGCTTCCCGCCACGACGCGAACGGAGATCTGGGGACATGTCGGCGCCGACGTCAACACGCTTTCCAACGTGATGGAGGTCGACGATCTGGTGGATGCGGCGCTGGTCGGCTTCGACCGCCGCGAGCTGGTGACCATCCCGCCGCTACCCGATGCCGGGCAGTGGGACGCGCTTCAGGCCGCACGCCAGGCCATGCTTCCGAACTATCGGAACGAACATCCCGCCGAGCGGTACCGCACGGTCGCCTGAGCACCAACGATCCCGTTTCGATAGACGACCCGCCGCGGCGGGGACAAACAAAGGTGACCTATGACAAGCACAACGCTGTTTGAGCCCTATACTCTCGGCTCGCTGACCCTCTCCAATCGTATCGTCATGGCGCCGCTGACGCGCAATCGCGCTGGCCCGGGCTTCGTTCCAGGCGATCTCGCCGCGCAGTATTACGGCCAGCGCGCGTCGGCCGGCCTGCTGATTTCCGAGGCCACGCAGATCTCGCAGCAGGGACAGGGCTACCAGGACACGCCCGGCATCTACACCCAGGCGCAGATCGGCGGCTGGCGCAAGGTCACCGACGCCGTGCACGCCAAGAGCGGGCGGATTTTCCTGCAGCTCTGGCATGTCGGTCGCGTCTCGCACGTCGATCTGCAGGAGAACGGCGCCGCCCCCGTCGCGCCCTCGGCGATCCGGGCCGCGACCAAGACCTTCGTCGGCAACGGCTTTGTCGACGTTTCGGAGCCCCGCGCACTCGAACTGGATGAATTGCCGGGCATCGTGGAGGATTTCCGCAAAGCAGCTGCGAACGCCATCGAGGCCGGCTTCGATGGCGTCGAGATTCACGGCGCCAACGGCTATCTGCTGGACCAATTCGCCAAGGACGGCGCGAACCTCCGCACGGATGCTTATGGCGGATCGGTCGAGAACCGCGCCCGGCTGATGCTGGAGGTTGCGACTGCGGTGGTCGAGGAGATCGGCGCTGAGCGCACCGGCATCCGGATTTCGCCCATCTCGCCCGCCAACGGCGTCTCGAGCAGCGCTCCCCAGGCGCAGTTTGACTATATCGTCGATCAACTCGATGCTTTGGGCATCGTCTACATCCATGTCGTCGAGGGCGCCACGGGCGGATCGCGCGATGTCGCGCCGTTCGACTTCGGATCACTCCGCCGGCGCTTCAACAACACCTATATCGCCAATAACGGCTATGACCTTGAGCTCGCGGGGTCGCGGCTTGCCGACGGCAAGGCGGACCTGTTCGCCTTCGGGCGACCGTTCATCGCCAATCCCGATCTTGTGGAACGGCTGCAGACGCGCGCGCCGCTGGCCGTGTTCGATCAGGCGACGCTCTATGGTGGCGGCTCCGCCGGCTATACCGACTATCCCGTGATCGCCGCTTCAAGCCAGCCATGAGCCATCAGGGTGCCGCGCCCGCGCGGCCATCCCACGTCGACAGCAGCGCCGGCGCCTTCGCCGGTGGGCAGCACGGTGGCGGCAAGGCGGCCTGCCTGACATAAACGCGATCCTGGCTGGCAAATAGATCGGGCGTGGATTGTTCCAGGCCCGATCAAATCAGCGCTCGGGCAGTTCAGGCCCTCGGTATCCCCGGCAGGGGGGCGACCAGCTCGTCGTCCGCCCCGTCTGCCTCCTCGAACAGACCGGCCCCGTCAGCATCCGTTTCCCGCGGCCGCGTCGAGACCAGATCCTTCAGAGAGCCACCGGCGCCGGCGATGCCGGCTTCCTTCAGGAGCGCGTCGATCAGAGACTTGTTGCCGGTGAACTTCAGCAACTGATCGGCCAGATCGCCCAGGCCCGAACGCCCGCCTTCGCCGCCCGAGCGACCGCCCGAAAATCCCGCCGTGTCGAACACGCGGATGCTATCGATACGGCTCGCCGGCTCCATCAGCGCCTTTAATGCTTCCGGCAGCATGGTGATCCGCGCCTGCGTCAGTTCAAGCTGGATCAGCCGGTCGGAGAGCAGGTTGCGCGCTTCGTTCGTCGCGCGGATGGTCGCGGCCTCCGCCTCGCCTTCCGCGATCACGCCTTCGGCGCGGACCTTCATCGCTTCCGCCGCCGCGCGGGCTTCTACCAGCGCCGCCTCGGCGCGGTCTTCCGCCGCTGCCTTTTCGGCGCTCGCGCCAACTGTCACCGACACAGCCTCAGATTCCGCCGCTTCCTGTGCTTGCAGAACGGCGATCTGCCTGGCACGGTCGGCGATTTCGCGTTCGCGCGCCGTCTGCACCTTTTCTTCAGCCGCAACCGTCAGCGCCTCGGCCTCGCGGGCCTTGGCTTCAGCCTGGCTGGTTTCCTGGCTCTTCTTGGCGATGGCCACCGCCATATTCTGGCGCGACAATTCAACCTCGCGCTCAGAGTTGATGCGCGCCTCTTCCTTGGCGCGCTGCGCTTCCGCCGCATGCTCGGCGATCTCGCGTTCGCGCGCGATCTGGGCGGCCTGTTCGGCGAGCTTCGCCGCTTCCTCGGCCTTGGCCATTTCGGAGCGGGTGGAGGCCTGCTTGGAGACTACGTCGCGCTCCTGCTCCAGCCGCGCCTCTTCCTCTTGCCGCTTCAACGCGTACTTTTCGCGCGAGGCGTTCAGGTCCTGCTCGGCAATCGCCACTTCGGTCTTCCGCGTCACCTCGTTGCGCTCCTTGCGGCGCTGTTCGGTGATGGTTGTCAGCTTGGCCAAACCGACGGCGTCGAAGGCGTTGGTTTCGTTGAAGAACTCACGCGGCGTCTGGTCGAGGCCCGTCAACGACACCGATTCCAGCTCCAGCCCGTTCGAGCGCAGATCGGTCTCGACTGCGTCCTGCACCGCCTTAACGAAGTCCGAGCGATTCTCATGCAGCTGATCGAGGGTGTTGCGCGCGGCGACGGAGCGCAGCGCGTCGACCAGCTTGGCTTCCACCAGATCCTGGATTGCCTTCGGGTCGTTGACACGGTCGCCCAGTGTCTGCGCAGCGAGGCCGATGCCGTCATCCGTGCCGTCGACGCGTACGTAAAACTCGGCACGGATGTCGACGCGCATGCGGTCAGAGGTGATGAAGGCGTCCTCGCGGCGGCGGTCGACCACCAGCTTGACGGTGTTGAGCTTGACCTTCGCCAGCGCATGCAAGATGGGCAGGATCAGCGCGCCGCCGTCTTTGACCACTCTGCGGCCGCCGACGCCGGTACGCACGAAGGCCTCGTCACGTTCGGCGCGCTGGTAGAGCCGCCCGAGCACAAAGCCGATCACCGCGATCACGAAGAGAACGATGCCGACCCAGATCAGAAATTGAACCATATTGTCCATAACTTGCCCCCAGATTTGAAAGTGTTTGATGTTCAGCTTTGCCCAAAGCTCTGGCTAGATGTGCTCCTCGAACGGCACTACCAGCCAGACACGACTAGGTCCCTCGGCGGCTTTCACCACCACGACTAAGGCGCCTTTCTCGATTTTCATTCCCGCGTCTGCGGGCCGCGCCCGCAGCGTATGCAATTCGCCATGCTCATCGCGCACTCGGATCGAGCCGGGCCGACCGTCGTCCAGCGGCCCGAGCGTGACCGTGCCGCGACGCCCGACCAGATGATCGTGGTTGACGGCGTAGCTCTCGTCCTGCGGCAGGAGATGAGCGATCCAGCCGCCGGTGATCTTCGTGACCATCACCGCCGCCGGCGCCGCGCCAAAAGCGTAGCTCCACGCCGGCAAGGCCGGGAAGATCTGCCACAGCATGATGCCGACCATGCCGAACGTGACCAGCAGAAGCAGTATCAGGATGGCGAAGGGTACCCGACCGAAATTCAACCAATCGAATACGTCGCCCAGATGTGTGGCGTCGAGGAGGTGGTCGACCGCGCCGTCTTCGCCGCTACCATGGTCAAAATGCCCGGCTCCAACAAAGAACAGGACGATCTGCAGGACACCCAGCAACATCCCTGCCAGCAATGGATAGAGATAGAGCGCCGGCGCGTGGAGAATTTCTGCCATCGGCGCTACTTCTTACCCTTGAGTTCGCTGCGCAGAGCCGCCAGCCGGTCGTCAATGCGGCGCTGGCGCCCAAATTCTTCGAGTTCGACAAGATCGTTGTCGCGCGGCTTGCCAGCGGGCAGGTCGGTCAGCCGCGCCACGCTGGAAAGCGCGGCCGCAATGCGATCCTCCGGTGCGGGTTTGCGGAACCCGCCGCCAGCGTTGCCTGCCGTGCCCGGGTTCTGCGCCTCGCGGGCGCGACGCGCTATCTTCACCCGCTCCTCGGAATCGCGGCGGGCCGCACTTGCGGCGCTCAGCGCGCCTCGCGCTTCGTCAATGCGCACATCAACATCTTGGATCAGCTTGTCGATAGAGGCGGCCTGCGCGTCGATGTCGTCCTGACGGCCAATACCGGCCCGTGCGAGGTCTTCGCGGCCCTCTTGCAGGGCGACACGGATATTCTGGTCCAGCCCCTCGCGTTCCTCGGTCAGGTCGTCCTTCTGCAGGGTGTAGCGCTTGCGCTCGGCGATAAGCGCTGCGAGGTTGGATTTCAACTCGTCGGCGGCCTTGTCGATCTCGCGGATCGCTTGTTCGGCCACCGCCTCGGGAGCCTTCTTCTCAAGGCCGTCGATCACGGTTGCGACCAGGCCGGCGGCGAGGCGCGAAACGCGCCCGGAAATGGATTCGGTCTGCATGGCTTCGATCTCCCTGTGTTGCATGTCCGCCGACAGCGGAACGGTGAGCAGATAGGCCCCGTTATCCCGTACGAGATGGGAAAGTTGCGCCTTCTCCTGGCTATCGGAGTAGCCGGTGGCCAGGAATCCCGCGATCACACGCCCCTCAACGGTAGAAATCGAAACCTTGTCGACGCCCTTGAAGGACATGAGCTTGTCGTCAAGCGGCAGCCGGTCGGGCGACCAGGCGCCGGAGGCGTATTCGCGAATGCCATTGGTCACCAGTCGCGCCGGCAGGCCCGTCTCGGCGCGGATCGCTTCATAGGCGAGCTTCTGGAGTTCAAACGTGTTGGTGCGTTGGTTAGAGGCGGTGCGATCCAGGATGTCGTGCATGACGGCATAAGCCGCGAAAGTCATGTCGATGGCGCGTTTGCCAGCGCGGCTCAGGATCAGCTTGTATTGCGCGGTCTTCATATGATTCTCCCCTCAATCACCTAACACGTGATTGAGGGGATTTCAAGTGACAATCACCAAAAACGTGATTTAGTGATAGGAGGGTTACCACGTGTGTTGTTTGGTTAACCGCAGGTGTTGGCCAGTAGACAACGTTTGGCGCTGCGCGCTCCCTGAGGTATTCGGCCCGGTCGGCTGATTCCACCCAAGCAGTTGCACAACGTATAGTTGCAATCGTCAGATTTTCCCCACTGCTTACTCAGCCGCCACGAGCCTTGGCGCCGATGAGACCCGGCCGGCCCGATCGTCGGTAGCTTCCCACCAGTCGCCCAGGGCGTCGATGAGCGGCACAAGCTTGAGACCCGCTGCCGTGAGATCATAGTCGACGCGTAGCGGATAGCCGGCATGCGCCGTTCGCCGCACGATCCCGGCTTCCTCCAGCTTGCGCAGTTCCAGCGCCAGAATGCGGTGCGACACGGTCGGGTTGTCACGCCTCAGGTCGCTGAAGCGCTTGGTCCCGTCCTTCAGATAGTAGAGCAGCAAGGTCGGCCAGCGACCGCTGAGCACACGCATGGCCTCTTCGATCGGGCAGCTTGAGACGACATCTTTCATGGCGGATCCTGGTTACAAAATAGTGCGTAATTTACATGGGGCGACCAGCGTTTAGGGTCAAGCTTCGCTGCGCAGCGTGATCCCTGAACATGGAAGAGACAAAGAAATGGAACCTATCCTCCTTTACGGCGTCCCGGCGGGAAGTTCGATGGGGCTCGTCGCTGCTTTTGAACGCCTCGGACAGCCCTACCGCCTGTGCCGCGTCGACATGCTCACCGAAATGAAGAACGACGCCTATGCCCGCATCAACGGCCGTCAGGAAACGCCGGTGATGATCACCGACGAAGGCAGAGTGCTCACCGAGACCATGGCGATTGCCGCTTGGCTCGAAGCCCGCGACACGCAACGTCGCATCAGCTTCGACCCGCGCTCGCCGGAAGCCGACCGGATGCATCAGCTGATGGCTTTCGTGAACACCGGTTTCACCGCCGCTTTCACCCCGCTCTGGGCTGCCTATGAAATGGAATCGGCCGAACCGGCCCTGCTGGCGACCTTGCGTGACTTCGGCCGCCAGGCCGTTGCCGAACGCCACGACCGGCTTGAGGCGATGATCGGCGACACCGACTTTCTGGTCGGCGACCGCCTGACGTTGGCCGATACCACGTTGATCGGCGTGGCACGTTGGGCGGAGTTCCACCAGGCGGTCGACGGCGCCGCCTATCCCAGGCTGGCAGCGCTGCGCCGTCGGATCGAAAGCAATCCGGACGTGCGGTACGCGCAGGCCATTGAGGACGGCGAAACGCCGGCGGGTTCGGGTGCCTGCCTTGGCCACGTTCCGCTGGCCGAGGTGATTGAACGATTTGGTGTCTAGCACACGCCAGCGGCGCGGCACGAACACGGCCTGTGCCGCGCCGCGCATGCTCAATCCCACCCGATTCGCGACAAGCACATCGAATTCGGCTATCATGCCATCGCTCTTGAAGTGGCAGCTACGGGCGGCCATCCTGGCGGTGGCCGCCCCCTGAATACGGGAGAATGGGTATGGCCAGCTTTCATGTCATGTCGGACGCGCGTGGGATGCACGTGCAGCCCAGGGTGCGCCGCATCACCACGGCGGACCTGATCGATGTGCTGCGGCTCGGCGTCGAGGATTTTTGGGCAAAGCCATCGCATTACGTCTTCCTGTGCCTGATCTATCCGGTGGTCGGATTGATCCTGGCGCAGTGGACGACATCCGGCGCCTACGCCATCCAGCTCCTTTACCCGCTGATTTCCGGCTTCGCCCTGCTTGGACCGTTCGCCGCGATCGGCCTCTACGAGATCAGCCGCCGCCGCGAGCTCGGCATGGACACGTCCTGGTGGCACGCCCTCGAGGTGCGCCACTCGCCGGCGCTGCCGGCGATCGCGGTCATCGGCATCATGCTGGTGGCACTGTTCCTGCTCTGGCTGTTCACCGCGCAATCGATCTACTCCAGCCTGTTCGGCGCTCAGCCGCCGGCCTCGATCGGTGGCTTTGTGCGCGAGGTGCTGACAACGCCCAAAGGCTGGACGCTGATCCTGCTCGGCAATGCGGCCGGCTTCGTCTTCGCCGCGATCGTGCTGGCGACGACCGTCGTCGCTTTCCCGCTGCTGCTCGACCGTGATGTCGGCGCGGTCTCGGCGATCGAGACCTCGGCACGGGCGGTGATGACAAACCCGCTGCAGATGGCGCTGTGGGGCCTGATGGTCGCCGTGCTGCTGGTCATCGGCTCGATCCCGCTGTTTGCCGGGCTCGCCGTCGTCATGCCTGTGCTTGGCCATGCGACGTGGCATCTCTATCGCAGGCTGGTCGAACCGGAGCGGGCGCAGCCGGACCGGCGGCCGATGTAGGCGGAAGCGGCATTAACAGCCGAAGAATGCAGCGGCCCAAACAACCTGTTCGGCCGCGATCCTTCCGCGCCCCCCTCTGGCCTGCCCCTTGCCACAACTTGGCATCTCCCCACGAGGGGGAGATCGGCAGCTTCTGCGCCTCGCCTCTTCTGCGGCGTTGGAGATTGGCGAAAGCCGTGCCGACATCCGATCTCCCCCCTTGTGGGGGAGATGTCCGGCAGGACAGAGGGGGCGCTGTTCCGCCAGCCTGTCATTTCCGGGCGCTTGCGCCCCCTTCAGCCGACCCCACCCCCTTCAGCCGACGATGCGCAGGTTCGACAATTCGTTGGCGATTTCCCTGAAATTGTCCGACAGCGTCGCCCCGGTCGCGTTCCAGAACAGCTTGGCCGGCTTGGTCGGATCGGTGGGATCCTTGCGGAAGCGCGAGTCCGAGGAGCAGGCCTTCAGCGCGTCGAGTGCTTTCTTGTCACCGGCATCGGTGGTCGACAGGTCGAGCGCAACGGTCATGACGAGAACGTTCGATTTCTTCGCGTTGCCGCAAAGGGTCTGCATCTGCTCGTCCAGCGCGGCGGTGTAGTTGGCGCCCGTGTAGGTCGTCTTACCGATGTCGGTGCTTGTGTTCATGAACAGCCGCGTCACGCTTCCAGACCCCGGATATGTCAGGCCGGTGTAACCGTAAGCGGCATAGGTCGACCTGTTATTGGCGTAGCCGCTGTCGCTGACGGCGCTGTAGGTATTGGCGCCGTCGGTCAGCACGATGACCACTTTGTCGTTGCCTCTTTCAGTGTTCGGCCGGCCCTCGGTGAAAGGTTCGTTGCTCGACACCGTCCGCCAGCCCCAGGCAAGGCCTTCCGGCACGTTGGTGTTGCCGTTCGGCGCCATGGCGTCGATGGCGTTGTCGATCTCCTCTTTCTGGGCAAGCTGGGTCACGTCTTTGAGCGGTGTGATCGGGTTGGTCGTGCAGGACGAATTCGGGCCGTCGCCCGAGGTCGCCGACTTCGAGCCGTAAGGCTTGACCAGGAAATATTTGCGCATGTCCGACTGCCGCTGCGAAGCGGTTGGGCTGTCGGTGAAAGGCCAGTCGGCCCACCAGTTGTTGCCGTAACCATAGTTCAGATAGATCACGTCGTTAGCGCCGTCGCGGTTGAAATCGAGCCAGAGCGTGCCGGCCTCGTCGGGCGCAAACATCGGCACGAACAGCGTGGCAGGTGTGGCGGTATCAGGCGTCGTGTCGTCGTTGTTATACGGGTGCGGCCTCGCCTCCACGCAACCCTGCCAACTCGCATAGCGGCTGGTGGTGTAGATATATTCCGGGGTGGTCCAGTGGCCCGCTGCTGCAGTTACCTTTCTTGTTATAGGTGTCGCAGATATACTGTTTCGTGTTAGGCACTTCTTCGCGGCCGGACTCGACGGTGATGTCGGCGTAGAGGCTGAAGCGGGTCAGTGGCTGATCCTCGGTGTCGCCCCAGCCGGTGCCGCGTTTGTACCAGACGCCGTTGAGCTTCTCGGCGTATCTGTCCGGATCGTTGGCGGCGGTCATCTTCGTCCAGTCGAAATCCTCATGCTGGATCGGGGAGATGCCATCCTGGTCCATCCAGCTGTCCTGGTCATGGGTGGGACCGACATTGACCGAAGCAGCGAACGGCACCAGGGAGAACTGCACCGGTTTGCTGACCTGCTTCATCTGCTGTGCCTGCAGCGCCAGCGTATCGACAAGCTGTTTGGCGGCAGTCTTCAGCAGGTCTATTCGCCTCGCGCCGGTGCCGGAACCGAGCTCGTTCATCGAGCCGGAATTGTCGAGCACCAGAGCGACTTCCAGCGTGTTCTTGAGACGGATTTCCGAGCAATCCGTGAAAGTTGTAGCGCCGCTGGTGGTCCCGCCGCCCAGCAGCATGGCGGCGGCCGGCAGAAAATAGGGGTGATAGGTAAGGGCGCTGCAGAGCTTCAACGTGCCGCCACCCGCATTGCTGTTGGGCAGGGTGACGGTAAGCGACGTGTTGGCCGGATCGACGGGGCCGAGATTGGTTTCGAAGAAAGTCTTGGCGTAGGCCCTGGCGGCGTCGTCGGTTGCGCCGGAGACGACTTGCTGAGCCGTGGCGAGGCCGGCGGCGTCCAAAGCGTTCAACGTGGCGTGCTTCTGGCGCAGCAGTTCCGAGTAATCGACGCTGAGCGCCACTCCGCCCATCAGTGGCACCATCGTGATGACCGTCATCAGCGTATAGTTACCACGCCGGTCCCTACCGAATTTTCGGATCATTGTCTTCAGCCCCTCGCCAAAACCCCTAGTCGGCGAGAGATGCCATCAATCCTTAAATTTCAGATTGCTGAAAAACACCCAAGATCGGCTTGCTTTTTCAAGGCTCGTTAACCACGCCGCCGATGCCGGCATTGCTGCGCGCGGCTGGACCGGCCGCCGAAGCCTTCAGAATGGGGAAGTCTCGGCAAGAGCGGCTTGCGCGCTTGCCTTCGTCAGTGCCAAGGCAATCCTGAAACCAGGGCAATCCTGAAAAATGTGAAAGCTGGTGACAGGGTCAAGTGCTTCGGTTAATGCGAACCTGCCGCGGTGGACCCCTGCCGCGGCGGACGTCGGCGGCGACGCTCGCAACCATCATGATTTGGGAAACGATATGGCGGACTCGCCCGATATCATCGGCTCGCTCGCGGATTTGTCGGGAGCCTATTGTGCCATCCTGTGCGACGTCTGGGGTGTGGTCCACAATGGCGAACGGCATTTTCCGGCCGCGGCTCTGGCGCTGGGCACCGCGCGCGAGGCGAAGATACCTGTCGTGCTGATCACCAATTCGCCGCGGCGCAGCGCCGATGTGGTGGCGCAGATGAATGCGATCGGCGTTCCCTCTGCGGCCTATGACCGCGTCGTCACCTCCGGTGACGTGACCCGCGACCTGATCATGGAGGGGCCGCGAAAGATCTTCCACATTGGCGCCGATCGCGATTTCACGCTCTATGACGGGCTTGATGTCGAGCTGGTCGAGGAGTTCGAGGCGTCCGGCGTGGTCTGCACCGGGCTGTTCGACGACGAGGTCGAGAAGCCGGAGGACTACGCCGATCTTCTGCGGCGGCTGCGCGCCAGGAACCTGCCCTTCATCTGCGCCAATCCCGATATCGTGGTCGAGCGCGGCGAGCGGATGATCTGGTGCGCCGGGGCCCTGGCCCGCGACTATGCCCAACTCGGCGGGCGCACGCTGATCGCCGGAAAACCTTATGCCCCGGTCTATGACGTCGCGATGAAGGAGATCGCCGACCTGCTCGGCCGCCCGGTCGAGCGCTCGGACGTACTGGCTATCGGCGACGGCATGATGACCGACATCAAGGGTGCTGCCGACAATGGCTTCGACGTGCTCTACGTGTCGGGCGGCATCCATGCCCGCGACTACGGCGATCCGCTACAACCGGATCCGGCCAGGCTGATCGCCTTTCTGGAAAGGCACGGCTACCGGCCGGTCGCGGTCATTCCGAGACTGCAGTAGGCTCGCTCGATGATGGAAGCCTCGAAATGACGCAAGCCCCGAAATGACGGAAGCCTTCGAACGCGTTTCTGCCATCTCGCCGCTGCCGGCCCATTTGCGGGGTGGCGTGGTGGCGATCGGCAATTTCGACGGCGTCCACCGCGGCCACCAGGCCGTGCTCGAACGCGCGCTGGCCGAGGCTCGCCGGCGCGGCGCGCCGGCGCTGGTGCTGACCTTCGAGCCGCATCCGAGAAAGGTGTTCCGGCCCGAGATACCGCTGTTCGTGCTGACACCGCCGCCGATGAAGGCAATGCTGCTGTCGCATCTGGGCTTTGCCGCACTCGTCGAGCAGCCGTTCACGCGCGCCTTCGCCGCACTGTCGGCGGAAGCGTTCGTGACCGATGTGCTCGACAGCAATCTCGGCATCATCCACGCCGTGACCGGCTTCGACTTCCACTTCGGCAAGGACAGGCAAGGCGGACCGGCCTATCTGATGGCGGCCGGCGAACGCCACGGCTTCGGCGTCACCCTGGTTGACGCCTTTCGCGACGAAGGCGCCGAGGTGGTGTCGTCGAGCCGAATCCGGGCGCTGCTGTGCGAAGGGGCGGTGGCCGAGGCCGCCGGCCTGCTCGGCTACCGCTTCACGGTCGAGAGCGAGGTGATCGGCGGCCAGCAGCTTGGCCGGACGCTCGGCTTTCCAACCGCCAATATGAGGCTTTCGCCGGAAGCCACTCTGAAGGAAGGGATTTACGCCGTCCGCTTCCGCCGCGCCGACGGCACGCTTCATGATGGTGTTGCCAGCTTCGGCCGCCGCCCGACCGTCGACGACAACGGCGCGCCGCTTCTGGAAACCTACGTCTTCGACTTTTCCGGCGATCTCTACGGCGAGCTATGCGCGGTGTCCTTCTTCGGTTTCCTGCGCGCCGAGGTGAAGTTCGACGGGCTCGACGCGCTAGTCGCGCAGATGAAACGCGACGAGGCCGAGGCGAGGGCGCTGCTTGCCGGCGTCAGCCCGCTGTCCGAGCTCGACACGGCCATTGCTTTTTGAGCGAATTCGCCAGGCCGATCGCAGCGTCGCCTGACATTTGTCGTCACTTGGCATCTTGCCAATTTGGCGGGTATCGCCGAGGGTCATGCCCGTCCAGCGAGCAGCTTGCGCTGGATGCACGCCAAAAAGTGAGTTAGCGTGTCGAGTTTAAATCAAAGTTTACTGAACCGGCGCCATGGCTCTTTGCAGGCAGGTTGTTCCCGCCGGTGTTTCGCGCGTATAGAGTGACGATGCGTTCTATCAAGGTATATCAGGTGGTCTTGGCCACCTTCCTGCTGGGCGCGCCCGGTGCCGCCGAAGCCGCCGATGGCGCCTTGGGCTGGCTGTCCGGCGACTGGTATCTGACAGTCGGCGCCACCGGCCTGGTCGCCCCCGATTTCGAAGGCAGCAAGAACTATATACTCAGCGCCCAGCCGATCATCTCGCTCGGCAAGGCCGGTCCTGCGGCCCGCTTCACTTCGCGCAACGACAACATCTCGCTGGGGTTGATCGACGAAGGCGGCTTCCGCGCCGGCCTGGCCGGAAAAATCCTGTTTTCGCGCGATGGCGACGACGCCGACGAACTGAGAGGCCTCGACCCGGTGCGCTGGGGCGGCGAGGCCGGCGGCTTCTTCGAATTCTATCCTTTGGACTGGTTGCGCGCCCGCGCCGAATTGCGGCACGGCATTCGCGCCCATAACGGCTTCGTCGCCGACATCGCCGCCGACGCATTCCACGATGTGACGCCGGAGGTCAGGATCTCGGGCGGGCCGCGCGTTTCGTTCGCCTCGTCGGATTATTTCGACGCCTATTACGGCGTCGACGCCGAGGAAGCCGTGGCGTCGGGCCTCAGCCGGTACCGACCGGACGGTGGCGTGAAGTCGGCGGGCCTCGGCGGCGCGGTGACGTGGAAAGTGACCGAGCCGATGACGGCCAGCCTGTTCGCCGAATATTCGCGGCTGATGGGCCCGGCGGCCGATTCCAGCCTGGTCAAGGAGCGCGGCTCAAGGGATCAGTTCACGATCGGCGTGTCGACGACCTATCGCTTCGATTTCTCGATGTGATGTCGCAGGTTGTGTATTGCGCGCAGCCGCATGGCTCAGGCGACTATGCCGTAGGCGATGCGGTTGAGTTCGTCTTCCACAAGCGTGGCACCTGCTTCCGATTGCAGGAGATCGATGGGCACTTGGTTGAGCACCCGACTTGGCTTGCGCAGCCACCGCTGCGCCTTTTCATGGTTGCCGAAAACGCGATCCGCCATCGCTGAAATGCGTTCAAGTCGCAGAGCGCGGCCGGACTCGGCAATCGTCAGGGTCACATTTCGTTCCTTCCGGTGCGCTAAACTGTGAAATACAACCGTAGATGTTGGTCTTCCAATACCATCTGCCGACAAACATAGGCGCAATTGGTAAACGCTCCTAGGGTAAGCATCAGAGTTCGGGCTTTTCAATGGGGCCGGCCTCGTCTAAAAGCCCGGTCATGACGCAGTTTCCTCGCGCGCTCGCGATTGCGATACGAATTACAAGCCCGGTGTTCCGGGCGGCCTGAGCGCCGCCGGAGCCGCCGGGAATTTTGCGCGCGGCCTCTCGCGCTTTTTCCAGATCATGATAGTTCAACGCCCGGGCTCTTTGCCGGGCAATGCATATGGCAGACCAATGACCGATACGCCGATGACCGACACTGTTGAAACGATCGACTATTCCAAGACGCTTTATCTGCCGCAGACGGATTTTCCGATGCGCGCCGGCTTGCCCGAGAAGGAGCCGCTGCTGGTCAAGCGCTGGCAGGACATGGAGCTTTACCGCAAGCTGCGCGAAAACGCCGCCGGCCGCGAAAAATACGTGCTGCACGACGGCCCGCCCTACGCCAACGGCAGCATCCATATCGGACATGCGCTGAACAAGATCCTCAAGGACGTCATCACCCGCTCGTTCCAGATGCGCGGCTACGACTCGAACTACGTGCCCGGCTGGGATTGCCACGGCCTGCCGATCGAATGGAAGATCGAGGAGCAATACCGCGCCAAGGGCAAGAACAAGGACGAGGTGCCGGTCAACGAGTTCCGCAAGGAATGCCGCGAGTTCGCCGCACACTGGATCAAGGTGCAGGGCGGCGAGTTCCAGAGGCTCGGCGTCGTCGGCGACTTCGACAATCCCTATACGACGATGGCGTTCCATGCCGAGGCGCGCATCGCCGGCGAGCTGTTGAAATTCGCCATGTCGGGCCAACTGTATCGCGGCTCCAAGCCGGTGATGTGGAGCGTTGTCGAGCGCACCGCGCTGGCCGAGGCCGAGGTCGAGTACCAGGACTACGAGAGCGATACGATCTGGGCGAAGTTTCCGGTCGTCAGCCTCGCTCGTCAGGTCACCAACGTCGAAGATGGGCAGCCAGCCTTGGATCCGAGGCTGACGCAGACGTCACTGGACTTGCTGGAGGCCGATGTCGTTATCTGGACGACCACGCCATGGACCATCCCCGGCAACCGTGCCGTCAACTATTCGCCACGCATCAATTATGGCCTCTACGAGGTCACTGCGGCCGAGAATGCTTTCGGCCCGCAGCCTGGCGAAAGGCTGATCTTTGCCGAAGCGCTGGCGGAAGAGGCTGCGACCAAAGCCAAGGTGACGATAGACCGCCTCCGTAGCATTTCGGCCGAAGAGCTTGGAAGCCTTACGCTTTCTCATCCCTTCAAAGGTTTGAATGGCGGCTATGAATTCGACGTCCCAATGCTCGCCGGCGAGCATGTCACCGACGAAGCCGGTACCGGTTTCGTCCACACGGCGCCGGGCCATGGCCGCGAGGATTTTGACGCCTGGATGGATGCAGCTTCGGATCTTCGCCAGCGCGGCATCGACACAGCGATCCCGTTCACCGTCGACGATGCCGGCTTCTTCACCAAGGATGCGCCAGGCTTCGGCGCGGACCGCGAGGGCGGTGCGACGCGCGTCATCGACGACAACGGCAAGAAGGGCAATGCCAACCAGGCGGTCATCGACGAGCTGATCAAGCGCAATGCGCTGTTCGCGCGCGGGCGGCTGAAGCATTCCTATCCGCATTCGTGGCGGTCGAAGAAGCCGATCATCTTCCGCAACACGCCGCAATGGTTCGTCTTTATGGACAAGGAGCTCGGCGACGGCACGACACTGCGCAGCCGTGCCCTGAAGGCGATCGACGACACCCGCTTCGTGCCGGCCGCCGGCCAGAACCGCATCCGCGCCATGATCGAGGAGCGCCCCGATTGGGTGCTGTCGCGCCAGCGCGCCTGGGGCGTGCCGATCGCCGTCTTCGCCGATGCCGACGGCAACGTCCTGCGCGACGAGGCGGTCAACCAGCGCATCATCGTCGCCTTCGAGAAGGAAGGCGCGGACGCCTGGTTTGCGGCCGGCGCCAAGGAGCGTTTCCTCGGCAATCACGATGCCTCGAAATGGCAGCAGGTGATGGACATCCTCGACGTCTGGTTCGATTCCGGCTCGACCCATGTCTTCACCCTGGAGGATCGTCCGGATCTGAAATGGCCGGCCGACGTCTATCTCGAAGGTTCCGACCAGCATCGCGGCTGGTTCCACTCCTCGCTGCTCGAAAGCTGCGGCACCAGGGGCAGGGCGCCTTACGACACCGTCGTCACCCATGGTTTCACCATGGACGAGGAGGGGCGGAAAATGTCGAAGTCGCTCGGCAATACCGTCGTGCCGCAAGACGTCATCAAACAGTCGGGCGCCGATATCCTGCGGCTATGGGTGGTGACCACCGACTACTGGGAAGACCAGCGGCTCGGCAAGAACGTGCTGCAGACCAACATCGACGCCTACCGCAAGCTGCGCAACACCATCCGCTGGATGCTGGGCACGCTTGCCCATGACGATGGCGAGGACGTGCCGCTGGACAAGATGCCGGAGCTGGAGCGGCTGATGCTGCACCGGCTCGCCGAACTCGATGAAGTCGTGCGGGCGGGCTACGACGCCTTCGAGTTCAAGCGCATCACCCGCACGCTGCTCGACTTCATGGTGGTCGAGCTGTCGGCCTTCTATTTCGACATCCGCAAGGACGCGCTCTACTGCGAGGCGCCGTCCAGCGTGAAGCGCAAGGCGTCCGTGCAGGTGGTGCGCCATCTGTTCGACTGCCTGGTGAAATGGCTGGCGCCGATGCTGCCCTTCACCATGGAGGAGGCCTGGCTCGACCGTCATCCGGACGCCGTCTCGGTGCATCTCGACCAGTTTCCGCCAATCCCGGCCGACTGGAAGAACGAGGCGCTGGCGGAAAAATGGCGCAAGGTGCGGCAGGTTCGCCGTGTCGTCACCGGCGCGCTGGAGATTGCGCGCGCCCAGAAGGTCATCGGCTCGTCGCTGGAAGCGGTGCCGGTCGTCACGCTCGATGATGCGGCGCTCGAAGCGGCGATATCAGATGTCGACATGGCCGAAATGGCGATCACCAGCGATCTGGTCATTGCGCATGGCAACGCGCCTTCTGGCGCCTTCACGCTGGACGACGTCAAGGGCGTCGCCGTGGTGGTCGAGAAGGCCGAGGACCGGGGCCTTCTCAAATGCGCGCGCTCATGGCGCTACACGGCCGATGTCGGGCAGGACAAGGAATTCCCCGACGTTTCGGCGCGGGACGCAGCGGTGCTGCATGAATTGAAGGCGCTTGGTCGACTTTAATGCATGTCGCCCAAATGCATGCCCCCGGGCCTGACCCGGGGGTGTGTAGCGGTTTTGGGATAACTACAGGCACAAGACCATATCGGTGCACAAATGCCACGGCAGGCGATTGATCGGCCCCCACTCGTTGCCCTTAACGAGTGGTTGAGATAAACACGCGAAACTCCGGACGACAAATTGTCGCCGGATTTCCGTCGGAAGAGCATGGGCGATGGGGACCGGACCTTTGGCCGGTGGCGATCGAGAGGCTGTCTAGAGTGGGACTTTTTGGCATGACCGAAAGAACTTGCGCGCGCGTTGCGCTGCTGGCGCCGCTTGTCGTGTCCGGCCTGGCCCTGTCCGGCTGCATGGGCTCGCCGACCTACGGGACCGACAAGACCGCCTCCGCCCAGCTTGCCGGCGATCTCACCAGCGCTTTTTCAGTCATGCCGAAGAACAAGGAAAAGATCGACTACAAGCCGCGCCCCGAATTGGTGAAGCCGGCGCCGGGCCAGAAGCAACTGCCGCCGCCGCAGGACAGCGCCACGGCAAGCGCCGATTGGCCGGAATCGCCCGAGCAGCGCCGCGCTCGCCTGCGCGCCGAGGCCACGCTCAACCAGGACGATCCGTCCTACCAGGCGCAGATCGTCGATGACGTCCAGACGGATCCAACCGCGATCAAGGCTGCGATGAAGGACTCGGGTTCCAGTCATCCGCCGGCCTGGAAGCCGGCGGATTCGGACAAGGGCCGCGCCGCCGAAGTCAAGCGCCGCCTTGCCGAACAAAAGCAGGGCGACCCGAACACCCGCCGATATCTGAGCGAGCCGCCGGTGCAGTATCGCGCCGCTTCCGCCACCGCGCCGGTCGATGACCTCGGCGAGGACGAGTACAAGAAAGCACGCCGCCTCAAGCGGGAAGCGGCCGCCAAGAACAAGAGCGGCGGCATGTTCGACTGGCTGCCGTGGTAAGCTGCCGGCGCTAAGAAATCCTGCGACGTTAGGGTTCGCGTCGCTCCCTGAAAAAATCCTTCAGCAGCAGGGCTGCGTCGCTCTCGGCCATGCCTGGATAGATGTCCGGTGCATGGTGGCAGGTCGGTGAGGCGAAGAAGCGCACGCCGTTGACCACAGCGCCGCCCTTCTCGTCGGCGGCGCCGAAATAAAGCCGGCGCAGCCTGGCGAAGGAAATGGCGCCGGCGCACATGGCGCAGGGCTCCAGCGTCACATAGAGATCGTGGCCGGTGAGCCGCTCGCTTGACAGCTTGCGGCAGGCTTCGCGGATCGCCAGCATCTCGGCATGGGCGGTAGGGTCGGCAAGCTCGCGGGTGCGGTTGCCGGCACTGGCAACGACCGTATCGCCGCTGGCGATGACCGCGCCGACCGGCACTTCGCCGCGCAGGACGGCGGCTTCGGCCTCCTTCAGTGCCAGCGCCATGAAATCCGGCCGCTTCAAGCGGTTTCCATTCCGATTATCTCCTCGCTACTCCGGCGTGATCCTGTTATCTAGCGCATGATCCCGAAAACCGGAATCGGTTTTCGGAAGGGATCATGCACCAAATCAAAGTCCTACAGCGTCCTTTGCGCGTCCGTACGGACGCGCGGCGCTGTAGTGCAAACGAGCAAAGCTACATGGACGACAAAAACAAGAAATTCCCGCGCAAGAACGGCTCGAAACCGTCGGGCCCGCGTGGTCGCGATGTCGCTGCCGGCAAGGGCGGCAAGCCGTCCTTCGGCGTGAAAAAACCTTACGCGCCGCGCGGCGACCGCCCGCCGGCAGCTGACGGCGAGCGGCCGAAGCGCGACTTCAAAAGCGGCGACCGGCCGTTCAGCAAGGGGCCGCGCCCTGATGGCAAGCCTTACGAGAAGCGCGAGGGGCCGCGCAAGCCATACGCCCCGCGTGGCGACCGCCCGCTGGCGGCTGACAGCGAGCGGCCGAAGCGCGATTTCAAGGCTGGCGACCGGCCGTTCAGCAAGGGGCCGCGTCCGGAAGGCAAGCCTTACGAGAAGCGCGAAGGGCCGCGAAAACCGTACGCGCCGCGCGGCGACCGGCCGAAGCGCGACTTCAAAAGCGGCGACCGGCCGTTCAGCAAGGGGCCGCGTCCGGAAGGCAAGCCTTATGAAAAGCGCGAGGGGCCGCGCAAGCCATACGCGCCGCGCGGCGACCGGCCGGCGGCTGCCGAAGGCGAGCGCAGCGAAAGGCGCTTCGACCCTCCCAAGGGAGACTTCAGCGATCGCCCAAAACGCGACTTCGGCGATCGGCCCAAGCGCGATTTTGCCGGTGATCGGCCCAAAGGGGCATCGGGCGGCTTCAAACCGCGCCCGCGTCCCGCCGAAGCGACGGAAGAGGCTGGTGAGCGCATTGCCAAGCGGCTGGCCCGCGCCGGTCTTGCCTCGCGTCGCGATGCCGAGGAGCTGATCGCGGCCGGCCGCGTCAAGGTCAATGGAAGGGTGCTGTCCTCGCCGGCCTTCAATGTGATGCCTGGCGACATCATCCATCTCGACGGCATGGAGATCCCGCCGATCGAGCGCACCCGGCTGTTCCTGTTCCACAAGCCGGCCGGCGTCGTCACCACCAATCGTGATCCCGAGGGCCGCAAGACCGTCTTCGACGTGCTGCCGGCCGACCTGCCGCGGCTGATGACCATCGGCCGGCTCGATATCAACACCGAAGGCCTGCTGCTGCTCACCAATGACGGCGGGCTGGCGCGCGTGCTCGAACTGCCGGCGACCGGCTGGCTCAGGCGCTACCGCGTGCGCGTCCACGGCAAGGTCGAGGAAAGTGCGCTCGCCGGCTTGCGCGAAGGCATCGCCGTCGACGGCGTCTTCTATGGCGCCATCGAGGCGACGCTCGACCGTGAGCAAGGCACTAACGCCTGGCTGACGCTTGGGCTGCGCGAAGGCAAGAACCGCGAGGTCAGGAACATACTGGGCTCGCTTGGTCTCGACGTAACGCGACTGATCCGCATTTCCTACGGACCGTTCCAGCTCGACGACCTGCCCGAGGGCCATGTGCTGGAGATCAAGGGCCGGGTGCTGCGCGACCAGCTCGGCGAACGCCTGGTCGAGGAGTCCGGCGCCAATTTCGACGCTGACATCACCAAGCCGTTTTCCAACAGGCCGGTGCGGCGCGAAGCGGTGCGGGAAGAGGAACCTGAGCGGCCGAAATTCACCCGCGATGGCGAACGCCGTCCGATCGGCGAAGGCGGATTGATCAAGAACCGCAAGCGCCGCGAAGGCAGCCGCGACGAGGCGTTGGGCAAGCTGTCGACAAGTCCCGGCAGAAGCTTCGGGCCGGAAAAGAGCTTTGCTGAGCGTGGCCCCAAATCTGAACGCAGCGGACCCGAACGCGGCGGCTTTGCCGATCGCGGCCCCAAATCTGAACGTAGCGGGCCGGGCGGCTTCGGCGGCAAACCGGGCGGCGGGAAAAAGTCCGAACGCGAGCAGCGCCCGATCGAGCCGCCGGGCCAGCGCAAGGCCAATGTCTGGATGGCGCCCGGCGCGCGGCCGATCGGCAAGGGCAGGGCGGACGCCGATGCCGCCAGGGCGGCCGAAGCCAAGGAACGCAAGGCCTCGTTCAAGCCGTCTTATGGCAAGCCCGCCAAGCCCGGAGGCGCAAAGCCGTTCGGCAAGCCGCGTGGCGAACGCCCAAATGATGGCGGCAAAGGCGGCGACCGGCCGCGCAGCGGCCCCAAGGGATCCAGGGGAGGCAATGCGGATCGTCGGCGGTGAGTTTCGCGGGCGTCCGCTGGCCACGCCCCGCTCAAGCGCCATCCGCCCGACCACCGACCGCACCCGCGAGGCTGTCTTCAACGTGCTGGCGCATCGTTTCCCCGATAGGCTGGTCGGCGCGCGGGTGCTCGACCTGTTCGCCGGCACCGGCGCGTTCGGCCTCGAGGCGCTGTCGCGCGGCGCATCTTATGGCGTCTTCATCGAAGAATCGGCGGAAGGGCGCGGCCTGATCCGCACCAATGTCGAGGCCTTCAGCCTCACCGGGCGTACCAAGATATTCCGTCGCGACGCTACGGCTCTGGGCGAGGCGGGCACGATGGCCGCGTTCGGCCTGGTGTTCGCCGACCCGCCCTATGGCAAGGGCCTGGGCGAGCGTGCCTTGCGCTCGGCCAAGGCCGGCGGCTGGCTCGCCCCCGGCGCGCTCTGCGTCGTCGAGGAGGCGGCAGCGGCGCCGTTCGAGGCAGGGCCGGGCTTTTCGGTTGTCGACGAGCGCAGCTATGGCGAGACGGTTATCCGCTTTATCGAGGTTGGATGAAGGGAGCGCAGCGCCTTCAAAATGACGAACAAATCAATTTGCCTGTGGCAACACCCCCGCCTATCGTCCCACCCCATGACACCGGAGTCATTGATGACATCTCAGGCTGATTGGCTGCGCGGTACGCTTTTTGCGCTGGCTCTTGTGATGACCGGGCCGGTTCTGGCCGACAACAAGCCGGACGACGGTAAGGTGACGAATTTCCTGCTCGACAACGGCATGGAGGTCGTTGTCATCGCCGATCGCCGCGCGCCGATCGTCACTCATATGGTGTGGTACAAGTTCGGCAGCGCCGATGAGCCGCCGGGCAAGTCCGGCATCGCCCATTTCTTCGAGCATCTGATGTTCAAGGCGACGACCAACCATGCGGCCGGCGCGTTCGACCGCGCCGTCTCCGCCATCGGCGGTTCGAACAACGC
This sequence comes from Mesorhizobium sp. WSM4847, assembly GCF_055811335.1. Taxonomy (NCBI): domain Bacteria; kingdom Pseudomonadati; phylum Pseudomonadota; class Alphaproteobacteria; order Hyphomicrobiales; family Phyllobacteriaceae; genus Mesorhizobium; species Mesorhizobium sp. WSM4847. The sequence goes on from NZ_JBVVPY010000017.1 coordinate 26,263, forward strand.
TTTCACCTCCTATGACTACACCGCCTTTTACGAGACGGTGGTGCCGCAGGCGCTCGAGCAGATGATGGATTTCGAGGCCGATCGCATGCGCAACCTCATCCTCAACGACGACGTCATCGCCACCGAGCGCGACGTCATCCTCGAGGAACGCCGCTCGCGCATCGACAGCAATCCGCAGGCAGTGCTCGGCGAGGAGGTCGACGCCACGCTCTGGCAGAACCAGCCCTATCGCATTCCGGTGATCGGCTGGATGCAGGAGATGGAAAAGCTGAACCGCGCCGACGCCAAGGCTTTCTACGACAAATATTATACGCCCAACAACGCCGTGCTGGTGGTGGCCGGCGACGTCGAGCCGCAGGCGGTCAAGGCGCTGGCCGAAAAGACCTATGGCAAGGTCGCGCGTGGTCCAGACCTGCCGCCGCGCATCCGTCCGGTCGAACCCGAACAGAACACCAGGCGCACGGTGACGCTCGCTGACGCGCGTGTCAGCGTGCCGAATTTTTCGACGCAATGGGTGGTTCCCTCCTATCACACTGCGAAGCCGGGCGAAGCGGAAGCGCTGGACCTGCTGGCGGAGATCCTCGGCGGCGGCAGCCGCAGCCGGCTGTACCAGCAGCTTGTCGTCAAGCAAGGCATTGCCGCCGAGGCCGGCGCCTTTTTCCAGGGCACCATGCTCGATGCTACCACCTTCACCGTCTATGGCGCGCCGCGCGGCGACGCCAAGCTGGCCGATGTCCAGGCGGCGGTCGAGGCCGAGGTCGCCCGCATCGCCAGCGAGGGCGTCACATCGGGCGAGCTGGAGAAGGCCAAGGATCGTTTCGTCCGCTCGATGATCTTTGCCCGCGACAAGCAGGATTCGATGGCCAACATCTACGGCGCGACGCTCGCCACCGGCGGCAACGTCAGGGATGTAGAGGAATGGCCGGGCCGCATCCGCAAGGTCACCGCCGACGAAGTCAGGCAGGTTGCGGCGCGCTATCTCAATCTCAACCATTCGACATCAGGCTATCTCTTGCCGCAGACACAGGCAGGGAATTGATGTGATGACGAGCTTGAGCGTTTGCGCTGCCCCTCACCTGCCTGCCGGCATCCTCTCCCCGTATAGTGACGGGGAGAGGGGCGCTGTCATCGACGGTTTCGCCAATCACCAGCGTTCGGAAGAAGGGCGCGGGCATTGCGGCCAGCCCCTTCTCCCCGTCACTATACGGGGAGAAGTGCCCGGCAGGGCGATGAGGGGCGGCGCTGACTCCGACAGCTATTCGTCTCGAAAATCAGTCGGAAGCTACCATTTATCCGAAGCGATTGCGCCGAAGCGTATTGCCATCCCTTTAGTCACCCTGCTCCTCTCCCTCGTCTTCCTCGTCCTGCCGGCGCTTTCCGCTCGTGCGGCCATGAGCATCCAGGAGGTGACGTCGTCAAAGGGCATCACCGCCTGGCTGGTGGAGGACTATTCCGTGCCGCTCGTCGCCATCCGCTTCGCCTTCGACGGCGGCACGACGCAGGATCCCGCTGGAAAGGTGGGCCTTGCCAATCTGATGAGCGGCCTGTTCGACGAGGGCGCCGGCAATCTCGACAGCGAGTCCTTCCAGATCAAGCTCGACGACGTCGGCGCCGAGATGAGCTTCGAAGCGGCGCGCGACGGCATCTATGGCTCGATGCGCATGCTTGCCGAGCAGCGCGACGCGGCGTTCGACCTGTTGCGGCTGGCGGTCACCGAGCCGCGTTTCGACCAGGCGCCAATCGACCGCATTCGCGCGCAAGTGCTGTCCGGCATCATCGCCAACGAGCTTGACCCGGACACACTCGCCCAGCGCAAATGGCTGGAGGCACTATACGGCACCCATCCCTATGCGCGGCCCGAAGAGGGCACCAGGCAAAGCATCGCCACCATCACGCCGGACAATCTCATCGCCTTTCACAAGGCGAATTTCGCTCGTGATGGCCTGCATGTGGCGGTGGTCGGTGCCATCGATGCCGAGACGTTGAAGAAAAAGCTCGATATGGTCTTCGGCGGCCTGCCGCAGCATCAGGCGCTCGCGCCCGTCGCCGATGTCGATCCGAAACTCAACCAGCAGCTCGAGGTCAATTACGACCAGCCCCAGACGTCGCTGCAACTCGCCTATCCCGGCGTCGAGCGGAGTGCGCCGGATTTCTTCGCCGCGGTTCTGATGAACGAGATCCTCGGCGGCAGCGCCTTCACCTCGCGGCTGTTCGAAGAGGTACGTGAAAAACGCGGCCTGGCCTACAGCGTCAGTTCCGACCTGGTCGACCACCAGCACGCCGACGCCCTGGCCATCACCACGGCGACCCGCGCGGACCGGGCGGCCGAGACTTTGGCTGTGGTGCGCGAGGTGGTGAAGCGCATGGCCCAGGAAGGGCCGACCGAAGCGGAACTGGCGGCGACCAAGAAATACTTGATCGGCGCCTACGCCATCAACAATCTGAACTCCTCCGGCGCCATCGCCGCGACGCTGCTCGAGCTGCAGCTCGACAAGCTCGGCAGCGACTATATGCAGCGCCGCGCCGCCCTCATCGACGCGGTGACGCTGGATCAGGTCAAGGCGGCGGCGAAAAAGCTGCTTTCCGCCGAGCCGGCCATCATGGTCGTCGGGCCGAAGCACGGCGAGGCCAAGGAGGAATGAGCCCAAATGGGGGGCAGGGGATGAGCCCGAGCTTCGGCATCGCCTTCGGCGGCGGCGGCGCGCGCGGGCTGGCGCATATCCATGTCATCGAGGTGCTGGACGAGCTGGGTATAAGGCCGGTCGCCATATCAGGCTCATCGATCGGCGCCATCATGGGCGCCGGCATGGCTTCGGGCATGGCCGGCAGTGACATTCACCACTACATGCGCTCGATCCTCGGCCGCCGCGCCGAGGTGGCGGCGCGCATGTGGCGGGCGCGGCCAGGCACCTTTGCCGAGGCGCTGCAGGGCGGGCTGGGTGTCACCCAGTTCAATGTCGAGCGCATCCTCAAGGCATTCATGCCCGACGCCATACCCGAAAGCTTCGCCGATCTGAAAATACCGCTGAAGGTGACGGCCACGGATTTCTTCGGCCATAAGCTCGCCGTGCTGAGCGACGGCGACCTGCATTCAGCGCTTGCCGCCTCGGCGGCTATTCCCGCGGTATTTCGCCCGGTGATGCGCGACGGCAGGCTGCTGATCGACGGCGGCATCTACAATCCGGTGCCGTTCGACCTGATCGAGGACGACGCCGACATCATCATCGCCGTCGACGTCGTTGGCGCGCCGGCCAAAGGCGGGCGCAAATACCCGACCTCCGTCGACCTGATGTTCGGTGCCACGCAATTGATGATGCAGTCGATCATCGCCGCCAAGCTGAGGCAATGCCAGCCGGACATACTGGTCAGGCCGGCGGTGTCGAAATACCGCGTGCTCGATTTCATGAAAATCGACGCCTTGATGGCCGAAACGGCTGATATCAAAGACGAGCTGAAGCGGGAGATCGAGAAGGCGGTGGAGATGCGGGCCAAGGTCGACACGAGCAGGCGCACCAAGCAGGTGGGGGGCGTGGCGCGGAAAGCCTGATGCTCGGTTGCCTCATCGAAACAAGCGCAAGCGCTGAACATTTGAAACGCACTGACTGCCAAGCCGGAACTGATCAAGACCATCCGCGGCGTTGGATACCTGTATCCAAAGCGGTGAACGAGTGTGGTTCAGGGACCAGGCTGCCCGGCGGGCGGAACGATCTGCATGACGAGGCGCATCAGATCGGCCTGGCGGGAGGCGCCGGTCTTCTGGAAGATATTGTCGAGATGCGTCTTGGCGGTCGCGTTGGCAATGTGAAGGCTGGCGGCGGTCTCGGCCAAGGTGTGCCCGGCGACAAGGCTGGCGAGCACGCGGGTTTCGGCCAGCGTAAGCCCAAAGGCTCTCGCCAGCATTCCGGCGGCGTCATGCTCGTCCGGTGCATTGCCGATGAACACCGCGGCTACCGCCGCGGGTTCCATGTCGGCGCGCAGGTCGCCGCCGGCCATCGGCAGCACGCGGGCGAAGACGGGCGGCAGGCCGGATTCGCTGAGGAGGACGGCAAGCCCTGTCTTGCCGATGCTGACCTCATCCTGAGCCGCAAGCATGATGGCGCTGTGAAGTTCCCTGGAAGCCGACGGGATCTTCGCTTGCAGAATGCCCCGGACATCCTGGATCGGGCCGCCGCTCCGCAGCATGTGCTTGGCCGAGCGGTTGGCGTGCAGGACGGCGCCACGTTCATTGGTGAGGACCACGGCGCATGTGAGCGCATCGAGTGCCTCGGCCATTCCTGCGCGCTCGACAGTGCCGATGTCCAGCATGTTGCTGATTATCACCGAACGGCGCACATGCGGCTGCAACAGTCTGCCAAGCTTGATTTCGCGCTCGGTGATAATGCCTTGCCGCTTATGCCGAGCAACGGCGAAGCCGGCAAGGCGGGTAGGGGTGTGGATCAGGAAGAACGACATGACGTCGACCAGGCCTTGCGGCTTCAGGCACTCCTGAAAATACCGGGAGGTCTCCAGGTAGGTTTGAGGGATATGGCGTGAGACCACATGCGGCATATCGAGCGAAGGCCATGTCGAGAGATCCTCGAGCAGCCGGGCGTGGATCTCGGGGATATATTTCGCCTGTTGCTCCAGCCAGTACGGCTCTATGCCCACGGTCCTGTAGATCAGCAGCCGGTCGTTGGCGAGGTCGTCAAGCTGCAGGACCGCAGTCTGGGCGTCGAGCGCATCCCTGATTCCGGCAAGCGCGTGCTCCCATCGCTCCGGGTCGAGTGCGCAATCGTAGATCGAGCCGATCAGCTTCGACAGCTCATGATGCGACAATGCCTTGGCCATCGACGGCCCCCTCGCATGTCGACAGCGCGTCCGATGCGGGCGGAAAGCCGCGCCCTCTCACAGGTGCTCTCGCTTCTCCAACTTTAGCGATCGCTTAAATTCCGATTATCTCCCCCAAACAGGGGATGCGCAAGCACCCGGGCGGTGAAATACTCTCGCCCCAGAAGATAAGGTCACACTTAACTGTGACAACCAGTGGGTTCAGCGCGTTCTCGGCTCGCGGACCTTCGCCACTGTGATGCAGCCGGGGGGACTAATCCAGAATTCTGCCTGCGTGCGCCGATTATCACGGCGCGACCGTCTATTGCTGAAACCTTGAGCCGGGCTCGACCCGGACAATTCGGAATGGAGCAGCATTATGTACAAGTACATTGCTTTTGCAGCACTTTGCATCGCGGCGATGCCCGCGCATGCCGGCGAGCTTGGAGCCATGAAGGCCGAAAGCATCGATCTCGCCGGTTTCCTTGGTGTCGTCTATTACACGCCGCAGGAGGACGGCTATCGGGTGGTCACCACGATCGCGCAGGGCGAGGCTGGCTTGCCCGTGCGTTTCGTGGCGACACTGACCGAGAACCAGATAGTCGCGGTCTCCGTGCCGGGCAAGCTGGGAGAGTCGGACCAGATCATCGAGATATCGCGTGTCGGCGGCAAGCTCGTCGTCAGTCCGCAGGCTATAGACGGAATCGTGGTATCTTCCCCGAAGCTCGCCGTTGACTGATCCAAGGTCGAGTGAGGCGATCCAAGGTTGGTGATTCAGAGGCGGGTGCCTTGCGGCGGCGCTGGATGAGCCTGCAACGTCGGCGACAGACGACGTCTGCATGGCTCGTCCTGTGTGTTGTCGTCTTTACCGTCGGCGCCGGCTTCGGCGCCCAGGCTGAGCTGGCCCCGGGCAAGTTCTACGAAATTGTCGGCGGCAAGGTCGATGCGCGGACCTATAACGGCTTCCGTCGCTATCATGGCAGTTGCAATCACTGCCATGGTCCCGACGGCATGGGCTCGACCTTCGCCTCGGCCCTTGTCGACCGGCTGCCCGATCTCGAGGTCTTTCGGCGCAACGTTCGCGACGGTGTGCGCAGCGGCCCTTCGGTGATGAAGGGCTTCGCCGACGACCCCAACGTCGCTCCTTACATCGACGACATCTACGCCTACCTGCAGGCCCGCGCCGACGGTGCGCTTGGCCGAGGACGGCCTGAGCGGCTTGAACGCTAGAGCGGCTGGCTGCTGATCGCAGGTTGCCGGCTTCACCAGACGACGGTGAGACGATTGTCGTCCGCGAGCGCCACATGCGTGCCGAAAGATGAGCACTCGCGCTCAAGCATGGCTGCGAGCCAGGCGGCATCTTCGCGCAGGGCGCGGTTTAGCCGGAACCTGGCGAGCTGGAACGGCACCAGCTCGAGCGAAACAAGCGTACCGTCCGGTATGGCGAGCCGCGGCAGGTACATCAGCGCAAGCTCACCACGAAACGTTTCATTGCCGGTGATTCCCTCATAGTCGGTGAGGAAGTCGCCGCATCCGTAGAGGATCAACCGGCCGTGATGGATTTCGATCGGCTTGGGATGGTGGGAGGAGTGCCCATGCACGACATCGAAACCTGCAACATCGATGAGAGCATGGGCAAGTGCGCGGTCTTCCGCCGGGACCTGGTAGCCCCAGTTGCCGCCCCAGTGGATCGAGGCCACCGCGAGGTCGCCAGGCTGTTTTATGGCTTGCACGGATCGGGCGATCTGCTCGAGCGACCGGGCCGAGAGATCCGCCAGCAAATTGATGCCTGGCTTGTAAGCTCCGGCTGCCCATGAAGTTGGAACGCCGCTCGACTCGAGCGCGAAGCCGAAGACCAGCACGCGGCCCCCGCCGGCCGGTTCAATGACGGCAGGCGCCGCCGCCTCGTCGGCGTCAAGCCCTGCCCCGGCATAGGCGAGGCCGGCAAGCCGCAGCGTATCGAGGGTCTCGACGAGGCCAGGCTCATCCCAGTCGAGCACATGGTTGTTGGCGAGCACGCAGCAGTTTATCCGTGCCGCCGCCAGGCAGCCGATGTTTGCCGGGTTCATCTTGTAATTGATCCCCTTGGGCGCCAAGGACAGGCTGGTGGTGATGCTGGTCTCGAGATTGATGATCCGCGCATCGGGCGCTTCACGACCCAATTCGTTAAGCGCATCGCCCCAGACATACGCCTCGTCGACCTTTCTCGGGATCGGGCCATTGACGCGTTCGGCAAGCTCGACATAGGTCGTCGCCGATTTGACAAAGCGCTCGCCAAGGTGCGGATCGCCCGGACTGGCGAGGACCTGGTCGATGCCGCGCCCGAGCATCACGTCGCCGCACAGGAACAGCTTTGCGCGGCTTCGGACGGCGGCATTGTTGGCGATCTGCGGCATTGGACCTGGATCTCCTTCCTCGCCAACCTCCAGTGAGGCAGATGAGCGCCGAGGGCCGAAGCTGCCAATCTCCCCCCTTGAGGGGGAGATGGCCGGCAGGCCAGAGGGGGTCGTCTCACGTAATGCGCCAACCTCCACTGTCGCAAGAGAGGGGGGCGCGCCCGGTCGAACCGACCCCCTCTACCCTGCCGGGCATCTCCCCCTCAAGGGGGGAGATTGGCCGTCATCGGCGCTTTCGCCAATCACCAGCGTTGCAGGATGAGGCGCTGAGGCCGCTCGCCCGGATCAGATCGAGGCGCTCTCAGCCCCACTTCATCTCGCCGGTGGCGACCTTGGAGCCGATGTCGAGCGCCACGCCCATGCCTAGGCCGGGGAAGCGGGCTTCCATGGCGGTCTTGAGCGCGGCCGCGTCCTTGGCCTTGGCCAGTTCTTCCTCGAAGGCGATGAGATAGGTCTTGGTGTGCTCGACGCCCGAAAGGTCGGTGGCGGCCTGCGGCGTCATGTGGCCGGGCACGACGATTTCAGGCTTGCTGGCCGCGATCTTTCCGAGATTGGCGAGCCAGGCGGCGCGCTGTTCCTTGCTCGACGTGTCGGCGGTCCAGACATGCACGCCCGAAGAAATCATCACCCCGCCGAACACGGCATTCAGCGACGGCACCGAGAGATAGCGCCGGTTGGCAAGGCCTTCGGCGTCGACGATCTCGATGGTCTCGCCATCGACGGTGAGCGTCTTGCCGTCGAAGACTTCGGGGATGACAACATCGGCGAGCGCCTGCGGGCTATTCTCCTTGAGCTGCGGCCCCCAGACGGCGATTTTCTTGTCGACGCTGCCATTGATGGCGGCCACCGTCTCGGCAGCGGCGATCACCCGTGCCTGCGGAAAAACCTGCTTGATCGGCTTGAGGCCGAAATAATAGTCCGGGTCGGACTGGCTGACATAGATGGTGGTGAGCGTCTTGCCGGTCGCCTTGATCGCCTCGGCCACGGCCTGGCCGTCGGAATAGGTGAAACCGCCGTCGATCAGCAGCGCCTCGGAGGCGCCGGTGATCAGCACCGGGGCGCGAAAGAAGCCGTCTTCGCCAGCCGGAAAATGTTTCCAGGAAAGCCCTGCGGCTGCACGGCCAAGTCCGGCGGGAGCGAAGATGGCAGCGGCGCCGGCGGCGAAAGTGGTTTTCATGATGGCTCTCCGTGTGAACATGGATCTCTCCTGGGCTTGAGAATGCGGAATTCGGGCGGGCGCATCTTCCGGCGCAGCCTCGATGCCGGGAAGATGGCAGAGGCGGAATGCGTATTGAAGGCCAACAAAATAGACGTAATGTATGCTATTGCCTGACAATGAGGTCGCATTAGCCATGAGCCGCGCATGAACCTGAACCGGCTGGCCTATTTCGCTGCGGTGGTCGACGCCGGCTCGTTCACGCGGGCCGCCGAGCGGCTGGGCATAACCAAGGCGGTCGTCAGCCAGCAGGTGGCGCGGCTGGAGCGTGATGTCGGAACGACGCTGCTGATCCGCACGACGCGGCGCGTCCATCCGACCGAGGCCGGCCGGACATTCCATGCCCGCTGCCTGCAGGTTCTGCAGCAGGCCGAGGATGCCTTCGACGAGCTCGCGCAGGCGGCCGCCGAGCCGACCGGCACGCTGCGCATCGCCGCGTCCAACGATTACGGCACCTCGGCGGTGGTGCCGGTGGTCGCCGCCTTCAGCGCGCGCTACCCCGCCTGCCGGGTGGAGCTGACGCTGGGCGACGAGACCATCGACCTGGCGTCCGGTGGAATGGACGTGGCGATCCGCGTCGGCTGGCTGGCCGATTCCAACCTGCAGGCGCGGCGGATCGGCACATTTGGGCAATTCATGGTGTGCGGCGCCGAGTTCGCCGGGCGCTTCAGGGCCGGCGAACCGCAAGACTTGGCCGGGCTGCCCTTCGTCGCCAACATGGCGCTGCGCGAACCGCTGCTATGGCAATTTTCGCGCGGCGACGATGAGCATGAGGCTGTGCGCATGCAGGCAACGATCGCCATCGACGCGACGCCGGCAGTGCTGGCGGCCGTCCGCGCCGGCGCCGGCCTGTCGGTGCTGCCGGATTTTTTGGTGCGGGATGAGTTGGCCGCAGGGCGGCTCGTCCAGATCCTGCCCGAATGGCGGCTGCCCTCCGGAGGCATCTACACAGTCTACCCCGCCGCGAGGTTCCGGCCGCCCAAGGTGACCAGGTTTGTCGAGATGCTGATTGCGGCTGAGCAGGAGATGGGGGCAAGCGGGGAGGGGCGGGCGCCGTAAGGTCGGAGCGAGGCGCTGATGACCGAAACGCTTGAAGCGCCGAGGCTGAAGCTTCCGATCTCCCCCCTTGAGGGGGAGATGGCCGGCAGGCCAGAGGGGGGCGCTGTCCCGCCAACCTATCAGCGAATTGCATAGCGCAACCGCGCAAGTTCCCAGCCCATCACAGTTTGCCCTACTGCAGCTTGAACGCTGACTTCGCGAAGACGATCCCGGTGCTGACTTGCGCCTTGGTCAAAGTGCCAGTCAATGTGATCGGTAGGATAGGAAGTGGGTGCAAATCAGGAAGACAGTGTACTTCGGACGTGCTCTCTAACTTTTATCCTTTTACCCGGCAGCGCCTCGCGGTATAATTAGTTTTCGCTAAAATAAAGGAAGAGCCGTGAAAACGGAAAACCCTCCGTCTTTGGCGGGGCAACCTATGGGAGGCTCGCATGCTTAGCGGTTTTGGCAAGGCCTGTGCGGTAATCCTTTTTTCAGGGAACTGCGCTTTCGCCCAATCAGATTTGATAGAACCAGAGGCTGGAACGTGGAAGACGTGGGTAATCACGTCTGGCGAGGACTTCCGAGTCCCGCCGCCGCCTGACGCCTCCGCCGCAGCAGCCGAATTGGCACAGATGCGGGATCTCTTGGCGCAAAAGGATCCGGCTGCCGCCGACAAAATCACCTTCTGGGACGCCGGCTCGCCTGGGTACCGATGGATCGATCTGGTCAACAATCGCCTTCTCGAAAACCAGCAGATTCCAAATGCGCACCGCGTCTACTCCTATTTGACGATGGCGATGTACGACGCCACCATTGCTGCCTGGGACGCGAAGTACTTCTACAATCGGCCGCGCCCGAGCGAGGCGGACGCGACACTGGCGACTGCGCTGCCGCCGCCGCGGAGTCCCTCCTATCCATCCGAGCATGCCGCAGCCGCCGGAGCTGCCGCGACCGTTCTTGCTTATTTCTTTCCCGAAGAGACATCGTCGTTCAAGGCAATGGCCGAAGAAGCGGCACAGTCGCGTGTCCTTGCCGGTGTCCAGTTCCCAAGCGATTCTTCCGCCGGCCTGGAGTTGGGGCGCAGGGTCGCAGAGCAGGTGATTGCGCGGGCAAAGGCCGATGGCTCCGATGCAGCGTGGAGCGGCACTGTTCCGACCGGGCCGTGCATGTGGGTCGGGACCAAACCCGCCAATGCAAACATGCCAAACTGGAAGCCGATCGTGCTGGCTGCACCCGATGAATTCAGGCCGCCGGCGCCGCCCGACTGCCAGTCCCCGGCCGTAAAGGCCGAGATGGATGCAATCCGACAGTCTGAACGAAAATTCCCTAACAGCTACAAAGCGTTCTACTGGCAAAGCCCATCCGGCCTGTTCACCGACTGGTATGACTATGCTAGCAAGTGGATGTTCGAGGACAAGACGGATACGAACCCGCCGCGTGCCGCGCGGGCTTACGCTATGCTCGCAACGGTCTATTACGACGCCTTCATTGCAAGCAACGACGGGAAGTACGCCTATTGGTATCTGCGGCCCAACATGCTTGACGCGAGCATCACCCCCCTGTTCGCGGTGCCAGCTCATCCCAGTTATCCGTCGAACCACTCCGCGCTCTCGACTGCCCGATGCGAGGTCCTGGCGTACCTGTTTCCCGGCCATGCAGAGTTCATCCGCGCGGTTGGCAAAGAGGCGGGTGATTCCCGCGTCTGGGCAGGCATCCACTATGAAATGGACAACCGGGCCGGCGCCGCGCTCGGTAAAGCGGTCGCGGGGAAATTTATCGAGCGGGCAAAAACCGACGGGGCGGACTAGGGGAAGGAAGGAGGCCCTCTTTTGATGCCATGGGTGCTATTCGCAAATGGTTGAGACGGCAGTTGGCCGAGACCCGCGAGTTGTCGCCGGCTTCTGACTCTGGGATTTTAAGGACATGGACGGGGCGGTCGCCTGGGTGAAGCGCTGCCCCAATCCCATGCCGGGACCGAGCAAGATCGAAATCCGGCCGCTGTACGAGATGGCTGATTTGCAATGACACTCTGACGCCGGAGGTCACGGAAATCCATGACCGGACGGGCGAAAAGCTCAGCGGCATTGGAAAGGGAGGGCCGAACATGGCTTCTGTCGCGCGGGTCGCCACATGGACGACCAGCACGAAGTGCTGTGGTGCGCTGCAACTATGGATTTTCAGAGAGCTGCAGCGAGCGTTTGCAGTAGATTTGTGCGGTGTGCGGACATATCCTGCAACTTTAGGAACGAATGCGGGAGGACCATCATGCCAAAGAAGGACGTAAGCTTTTCTCGACGCACGTTTCTCGGCGGCAGCGCCCTGGCGCTTGCCAGCGGCACGATATCGATGCCGTTCGTGCGGACCGCGCGCGCCCAGGCGGCGACTTTCAAGGCCGGCGTCATCACGTCTCTGTCGGGCGAGAATATTTCGGGCGGCAATTTGACCAAGAACGGTTACGATCTCTGGGCCGAAGCGGCCAACGAGAAGGGCGGCGTCGAGGTCGGCGGCGAGCGTTTCATGGTCGAGATGTTCTATGGCGACGACCAGAGCAATCCGGCCACCGGCGCCGACGCCGCCGAACGGCTGATCGTGCAGAACGAGGTTGATTTCCTGCTCGGCCCCTACACCAGTGGCTCGACAATCGCCGTTCAGCCGATCTGCCAGAAATACCAGGTGCCGATGATTTCGGGCTCGGCCGAGTCGCCCAATGTCTGGTTGGCCAAGCCCGAATTCAATTTCGGCATCATCCCTTCCGTCGACACGACATCCGGCCAGTCGCTGGGCGTGCTGGTGGCGCTGTCAAACCCGAAGGCGAAGACGATCGCGGTGATCGGCGTCAACGAACCCTTTTCGAAGGAGACCGGCGAAGGCTTCCAGCGGGGCGCCAAGGAAGCGGGGCTCGAAGTCGTCGCCTACGAGCTCGTTCCAGCTTCCGGCGATCTCACCCCCGTAATGTCCAAAATCGCCGCCCTCAACCCTGACATCGTCGCGGTGGGCGGGCATGAAGAGCCGCTGATAAATGTGATCAAGACGTCGAAATCGCTGAATTATCGGCCGAAGGCCTTGATCATGCATTACGGCGTGACCAATCCGGCCTTCGCCGAAGCGCTCGGCGCCGATGCGAACGGCACCTCCGGCGTCGCCGTATGGCTGCCTACGGTACCCTACAAGGACGACCTGTTCGGCACCGCACAGGACTATGTCGCGCGGGCCCAGGCAAAGTTCGGCCATGAGCCCGACTACACGGAAGCCGCCTGCTCGGCCAGCGGCCTCGTCTTCGCCGACGCCGCCAAGCGACTGGGCAAGAAGCCTTCGCTCACCCCCGAGGACCGCGTCGCCCTCAAGGACGCCATCGCCGACACCGACATCACGACTTTCTACGGACCGATCAAGTTCGAGAAGGAAGGCGACCACTATCACGACAACATCCAGCCGGTGCCAGTCATGATCCAGATCCAGGATGGAAAGACCGTCGCTGTCGGCCCGAAGGAAGCGGCCGCGGCCGAGTTCATCTACCCGTTGCCGGCCTGGAAATAATCGCGATTTGAGGCCGGGCGGAGTCGCTATTCGCCGTCGCCTGCTACGCCAGCGGGCAGCATGATGACGGCCGGCTCTTCCAAAGGCCAGGATGTAGGTTGGGCTTTATACTGCGGGCGTCTATTCACACTCGCGCCAAAAGCATGTTGCGGACTTTTTGGACTGACGGACAGGTTTGCCATTGGATCTTTTTCTTCAAACCCTGCTCAACGGCCTACTGATAGGCGGTGTCATCGCCACGTTTTCGATCGCCTTCCAACTGACCTTCGGCGTGCTCCATGTCATCGACTTTGCGGTCGGCGCGTGGGTCGTGCTCGGCGGCTACTTCGCCTACTACATGGCGGCCTTTCTCGGCATAGACGGGTTCCTCGCCATGCCGATGGCCTTCGTCCTGTTCGGCGCGATCGGCTATCTCATGGGGCCGATGATCTACAATGTTCGAAACAGCCGCACGGCGCGACCCGAACTGATGGCGCTTGCGCTGACCTTCGGCATCTTCACCTTGCTGCGCGGCGGAATGCTGACCGTCTGGGGTTTCAATACGCATAGCGTGCCGACGGCGCTTAGCGGTCACAGCATCATGATCGGCCCGGTCACGGTGCCCCTGATCCGGGTGGCGGCGGCGGCGTTCGCGGTACTCATCGCCGGCGGGCTGTTTTTCTTTCTCTTTCGCACGCGCTACGGGCTGGCGATCCGGGCGACGGCCGAAAATCGCCAGAACGCCGCCTTGATGGGGGTCAACATCCGGCGTCTCAGCGCCAATGTTTACGGGCTCTACGCGGGGATCACGGCGATGTCGGGCGTTCTGATGGGAGGCATCTATTCGGTCAATCCGGAGATCGGCCTGCGCTATACGCTGTTCGCCTTCTTCGTCGCCGTGCTGGCAGGGCTGGGCTCGCTGGGCGGCGCGCTTGTGGCGGCCCTGCTTCTGGGCGTCATCGAAGCCTTTGTCGCGACTTATGGCGGAGCCAGCTACTCGCATCTCGCGATCTTCGCAACGCTCTTCCTTGTCCTGTTGATTTCCCCGCGCGGCATCCTGCGGCGCGGACTGTGAGATGGCCCAGATCATGAAAAATCGTTGGGCCGGCCCGCTTCTCCTCGTCGTCATCCTCGTCGTGCTGGCGTTGCTGCCGGTGCTGGTCAACAATTACTGGCTGCGCATCGCCACCGGCGCGCTGATGTGGGCGGGGCTCGCCTGTTCCTGGAACATGCTAGGCGGCTATGCCGGCTACATCAATTTCGGCCATTCGGCCTTCTTCGGCATCGGCGCCTACGCCACCGCCATCCTGATGGGCGCGGATTTCGCTGTGCCGTTCCTCGCAACCATTCCCATCGGCATGATCGTCACAGCCCTGTTTGCGGTCGTCATCGGCGCGCCGACATTGCGGCTGCGCGGCGCTTATTTCGCCATCGCCACCTGGGCCTTCGCCGAAGTGCTCATGCAGTTCGCCACCGTCGTCGATTTCACCGGCGGAACCGGCGGTATCGGCCTGCCTCCCTTCCTCAACGAGCGCTTCTTCTACTTCGCCATGTTCGCGGCCGCCGTCCTGACCTATTTCCTCACCTGGTCGCTGTTCGAGCGCTCCCGCTTCGGCTTGAAGGTCAAGGCCTTACGGGATCACGAACCGGCGGCCGAAGCCATGGGCATCAACACCTCGCTGGTCAAGTTGCAGACCTTCATGCTCAGCGCCGTCGTCGCCTCCGTGTTCGGCAGTATTTTCGCCTACTGGGTGACCTTCATCAATCCAAAGAGCGTGTTCGGCGGCGACATCACCGACCAGATGGTCGTCATGGTCCTGCTCGGCGGGCTCGGCAGCCTGTGGGGGCCGGCCATCGGCGGCGTCGCGCTGTTCTTCGTCAACCGGCTTATCTGGATGTACTATGGCGATACCGCCTTCTATATCGCCATTCTCGGCGCCGCCATCATCCTGGTGGTGCTGTTCCTGCCCAACGGCATCGTCGGCCTGTTTGCGCGGCGAAGCGGGAAATCAGGCAGCGTGCTCGACACGGTGCTCGGCTCCCGCCAGGGAGGACGCTCGTGAGCATGACGGCGCAAGCGCCCGCGCCAGGCGACCAGCCCATCCTCTTCGTTCGCGACGTGCACAAGCATTTCGGCGGCATCCAGGCAGCCGCCGGCGTCGACCTGGAGGTCGGACGCGGCGAGATCGCCGGCCTCATCGGCCCCAACGGCTCGGGCAAATCGACCCTGTTCAACCTCGTGGCTGGCATGGAGACGCCCGATCGCGGGCAGATCCTGTTCGACGGCCATGAGATCGGTGGCAAAAAGGCCTATACGATAGCCCGCCTCGGCCTCGCGCGCACCTTTCAGATCCCGGCGTTGTTCGAGAACATGACAGTCAGTGGGAACCTTCTGGCCGCGGCTGCTGAGGGTAATTGGCATGGCGCGCACCAGCGGGCGGACGAGACGCTGGCGCTGTTGCATCTCGAACCGGTCGCCAACAACCGCGCGTCCGACTTGTCCGGCGGCCAGCAGAAACTGCTCGAATTCGGCCGCGTGATCATGCGCCAGGCGTCCCTCATCCTGCTCGACGAGGTGACGGCCGGCGTCCACCCCAACATCCGCAAGATCATCCTGGAAGCGATCGCCAGGCTGCGCGAGCAGGGAACCAGCTTCTTCGTCATCGAGCATGACATGGAAATGGTGCGCAATGTCTGCGACCGCATCATCGTCATGGATTCAGGGCGGGTGGTGACCAGCGGCGCGTTCGAGGACATCGTGCAAAATTCCGAAGTCATGCAGACCTATCTAGGGCGTCCGCAATGAGCACGTTGGTCGCAGACAGCGTCGTTGCGGGCTACGGCAAGCAGGAGATCGTCCATGGCGTCTCCCTTGTCGCGGAAGCCGGCAAGATCACCTGCATCTTCGGCCCCAATGGCTGCGGGAAGTCGACCTTGCTGAAAGCGATCGCCGGCGCGCTGCCGGTATGGGGCGGCACAATCGGGCTTGGCGGCGAAACGATCGGCAATTTGCCGGTTCATGAAGTCGTGCGCCAGGGCCTGGTGCTGATGCCGCAGGGCGGCGGCGTGTTTCCACGGCTGACGGTGATGGAAAATCTGCGCATGGGCGGCTACGCCATTGCCGACCGGAAGCTGGTGGACAGGCGCATTGAGGCTCTGGTCGACCAATATCCATCGCTGGCGCGGCGGCGCAAGACCACGGCCGGAGCCCTTTCAGGCGGCGAACAGGCGATGCTGGCGCTGGCGCGCGCGCTGGTGTCGGAACCGCGTTTCATTCTGCTCGACGAACCGTCCGCCGGCCTTTCGCCGGCCATGGTGAGCGAGACGCTGGAGCGCATCAAGGTGCTGACCGCGCGTGGCATCGGCATTCTCATGGTCGAGCAGAATATTCGCGAGGCCATGCCGATCGCCGACCGGCTCTATATCCTGGCCGCCGGAGAAAAGCGCTTCGAAGGCACGCCCGGAGATGTCCGCAACGACCGACAGATCATGGACATCTATATGGGCGGCGCCTGATGCCGCTTGGCACTTTATAGGTACTGCAAACTGTGTCGTGAATTGTCCAACCGAGCCGCTGTCACAGTCTCGCGGTAGCCTACCGAGGCTGTGGCAGGCCCTGATGGCGCGCGCGAGCGCGACGGCGGCGGCCCCTGCCGTGGCGGATGTCCAGGAAAGCCGAGCATGGCAAGCGAGCGCAGCGCCTCTCGCAGTAGCGGTCGCGACACGCCTAGCCGCAGCGAAAGCTCGCGCTCCGCCGGGCTTCAGCGAGCCGTCCAGTAGCGCGTCGTAGGCTGAAGCTGCCGATCTCCCCCTTGTGGGGGAGATGGCCGGCAGGCCAGAGGGGGCTCTGTCCCGCCAACCTAAATCGCAACTGCGCCGTTACGGCAGCTAAAACTCAAATGCTTGCGTTCTTTCGCGCCCCCTCTGCCCTGCCGGGCATCTCCCCCACGAGTTCCCCACGAGTGGGGAGATTGGCCGACATCGGCGCTCGCTCATCACGACTTCGCAACCACAGCCGCATACTCGAGCGCCACCACGCCGTTGCTGAATTGCGTGGCCGAGATCAGCTCGAGCGGCACCTGCTCGCCGGACGGGAACAGCGGCTTGCCCTGGCCGACGGCGCTGGGGTAGCTGAGCAACCTGACGCGGTCGACCAGGTTATGGCGCAGCAATTCCTGCGCGACGCTGAGGCTGCCATGCACATAGATGTTGCCGCCGCTGCCTTGCTTCAGTTGCCTGACCGCTTGCGGCAATGCGCCCTTCAGCAGCTCGGCCGGTTTCCAGTCGAGCGCCTTCAAGCTCGTCGACGCGACATATTTCGGCAGCGCGTTGAACCGGTCGGCGAAATCTCCGGTTTCCTTGGGCCATGAGCCGGCAAAAATCTCATAGGTCGTGCGCCCCAAAAGCATGGCGCCGCTGTCGGCAAGCTCATCCTCCTTGAACCTTTGCATTTCATCGTTCCAGGTCACGCCAGGCAGCCTCTCGACCTCGGCGATGCCATCGACGCTGATGAATTCGGTGACGATGAGTTTTCGCATGGCGCTCTCCCTTCTGTTCGAGGACGGACCGCACGGGCCTTTTGCGACAGCTTGGTAAAAATAGCGCGGAGCTTTGTTGTTTTTTGGTCGATGTCAGACACGAGCGTCAATCTCAGTCGACCTGGTGCCCGGTGCGAACCCAACCGGCAGGAGAAGCGCGAAGAGGTGGTGGGCGGTCGGTGCTTGTTTGTCCGCGATGGCCGCTTTGACCCGGAAGCGGACTGGTAGCTTTCGGCTCAAGTCGTGAGAAGCTGTCGTCTCCGGTCTCCTCTGCCACAACAATGTCAGATGGAATCGAAAACCATCATCACTTTCGAACGGAGCAGCGTGCCTCAATATGCTAGTGCTGGCAGGAAATCGCCTACCATGCTTCCGAGTCGCACATGCGCTTCCTACCGTCGTCGGAATTCAGCCATTTGCCAGCTGAAGTACAAGGCCGGTGTGGCTCCGGCGTCCCGCTTGCTGCTTCGCAGGCTTGTTCACACGTAAATCGCGTTTCCTTCCTTTGTTGATTTCAACGAACTATATAGGGTCAACGCTTATCCTGCCTCCTACCGCCCTCCGATTCTAGGAGGTCCAACCGGTTGCTGATGAGATCAAAAGAGAAGAATACTGGCTACGCCTCTGACTTCCGCAAGGACGCGACGCTTGACCGCTTGGCGCAGAGTTTCAATGTAGCGCAGTTCGTGAGTTTTGCCCCTTCAGCGGGTGCGCCTAAGCAGCAGTACAGCCGCGTGATAGGCTATGGTCCCAATACCGAATTCGCCACTCTGGGCGAGGCTGTCGATGCCATGTTCCTTCACTCAGGTGAAGGCTCACTGAACATCCGCAGCTACAACGAATCTCAGTCTCAAAGCCGCCAGTTCCTGTATGGACTACGCTCCCGGGATGAGGTCTCGGCCGCTCTGCGTCGGTTGTCGGCTGAGGGAGAATTCACCATCCTGAATGAGACTATCGATGTCTCGGATGGTGGGGTGTCCGGCGTCGCCATGGGAGATTTGGTCGAGTTCGGTCCGGATGTCACGCCTCGCGGCGTCGAGAAAGCCGGTTTCGCCTCGCTACCGCATGCTTGGGCCAAGTCGATTCTGCAGACCGTCTATGGATTTGACCCTATGATTGATGCAGGTCTGCATGGGCGCCTCGAGTTCAGTCTGCATCCAAAAAGGCGCGGTTGGCGGCAACAGCATGTTGTCCATTGGGAGTATGGCGAGCTTTCGGATATTTCCCCGCCATCTGGACCTACTTGGCCCAACAACTTCAGCAGGATGGTTGGGGACAAGGTGTATGGTCTGCTGGTCGCGCACACCATCGGTTTGCCGGTGCCGGCGACTACCGTAATTGCGCGCCGTGTAGCACCCTTCACTTTCGGAATTGACACCGGCTCGGGAGAGCGCTGGATAAGGACTAGTCCATCAGAACAGGTGCCGGGAAAATTCACAACGGCGTACGGTTGGATCGACCCCTTCCGGCTGTTGCGCCAAGAAGATCCCGACCATTCTGCTCTTGCATCTGTATTGAGCCAGCAGTCAGTCCCAGCCCTATGGTCCGGGGCTTCGATAGAACGCGTCGACGGCGAGTTGGTCACTGAAGGGATCGCAGGGTTCGGTGACGTTTTCATGTCGGGTTCAGTGTCTCCGCAGAAATTGCCGTTAAGCGTGACTCAAGCCGTTTCCACGGCGCACGCTCGGCTTCACTCGGCATTGGGAGCGGTCCGCTTCGAGTGGGCCTATGACGGTGCGAAACTATGGGTGCTCCAACTTCACCGCGGAGCCAGCACCAGCAGTGGTGTGGTCATTGTGCCCGGCGACCCGGAGGAATGGGTCACCTTCCGCGTTTCGAATGGATTGGAATTGTTGCGCGAACTGGTCTCAAACATGCGTGGAAATTGCGGGATCATCCTTGATGGTGACGTGGGACTGACGAGTCATATTGCGGATGTCGTCCGCAAGGCCGCGATTCCGACGCGCATACGATCCAGGCAAACTCCGGACCAAACGTGAGATTCTCGAACGAAACGAGAACGAAGTGTGTTATCTTGAGGATCTCGGTTCTCAAGTGGGCCAAGCAAGCTTTTCTGAGGAAGGTCATAAAATGGCATATGCAGCAGTAGTCGAAGCAAGGCGCGAAGCGGAAGGCCGATTCCAAGCGTTGGAGCAGGCTCTCAAGATCAAACGAGAAAAAGACCGCCAAGAAGCAGAAAAGAGAAAAGAAGAAGAGAAACAGAAAGCCACTGGCCAGCACCAGGGGAGATAGTGCTATGATGTATGTCGATGCTGACTATGATCGGCAGGTGCCGGGGATCGATAGTCAGGCGACCAAATACCGACCGGAAGTCATGCGGGACTACGGGCGGGTTATTCATAGTGCGAGCTTTAGGCGGCAACAGGGTAAGACCCAAGTCTTTCCTGGTCACGAGTCTGATTTCTTCAGAAATCGCCTTACGCATTCGCTAGAGGTTGCGCAAATCGCGGAAGGCATTGCTGACCGTATCAACGTGGATTGGAATCTCGACAAAGATCGAGAGATCAACAGCCGAATATGCATGATCGCAGGGTTGGTCCACGACATTGGGCATCCTCCATTCGGCCACAACGGCGAGAGGGCGCTGGATGCCGCCATGCTCCGATGGGGGGGATTTGAAGGGAATGCCCAAACCCTCCGAATTCTGGCTCGCTTGGAAAAGAAGACATTGTATGCGGGGCCGGTCGGGGGCGATGTGCGGGCGGGTATGAACCTATGCAACCGCACTCTGGCAGCGATCCTGAAATACGACAACGAAATCCCTCTGGAACGCGATGAAGGTACCAAGGTCAAGAAGGGGTATTACGGTTCAGAAAGGCCGATCGTAGACGCGGTGAAGTGCGCGGTGCTGCGCGGCGGTGTGTTGGGGGCTGAAGAGAAGTTCAAGACGATCGAATGCCAGATCATGGATCTGGCGGATGACTTCGCGTATTCCGTATACGACTTGGAAGACAGCTTAAAGGCAGGCTTCCTTACGCCGGCAGGCATTTTGGCGTCGAACGAAGCGCTGCTGGAAAAAGTCGCGGAGAAGGTCACGGAGGAACTCGGGTGCGAGGTAACAGCTGTAGATATCTACGGCGTCTTCGCGAAAGTCTTTGAAGACTTGGAGGGCGGCGGCGAAGAGGAAAAGAGTGATCCTGTCACCGCTTTCGCCCGCACATATGCTACCTCTAAGGCGATAGCTGAGGATAGCCGCCGCCGTACAAAGCTTTCAAGCCAGCTTGTCCATGAGATGATCGCGGGGGTAAATTTCGAATACAACGAGCAGCAGCCGGCACTGTCACGTGCATGGATCGAAGGAGATCTGGCCGTAAAGGTCGAGGTTCTCAAACAGTACACTTTTCTTTCGACGATCTTCAGCGCCAGGGTGAAGCTTGGCGAGTACCGCGGCTTTCAGTTGGTCGACGACATCTTCCAGGCTCTGATGGGTGACCGAGGTGAGCTGTTGATGCCGGAAGATGTGCGCCATCAATTCTCACAGTTCGACATTGACGATCCGCGCCGGGCGCGCACGGTGTGCGACTATGTCGCCGGCATGACCGATCGGTATGCCATGGAGTTCTGGGCCAGGCTGAAGTCAGATGCGGCTGAAAGCATGTTTAAGCCGATCTGAGGCGCGCAGTGGGGGCACGCCGGGCTAGCAGCGCGGAAATGTCGGCGCTAGCTCGACAAAGGCGTCGTTTGGCCATTGCTCCAGATGTCGGCTTTTGTGAATTCGCCGTAACAACCGGAACGTTTATTATGGGCGCAACGCGGTTGTAGATCACGGCACCTAGCAGACACGCCCAAAACCAATCTATCCCTCTTGCCATTCCCCCATCCTTCCCCTAATCTTCTCTGAGAAAACCTTTTCCCAAATCGCCCCCGCGCTCGCTGACCTCACCAGCCGGCGCCTCGCAGGGCGAAAAGAGAAAACCTTTTCCCAACTAAGGAATTCACCACTCAACATGCCATCCGACACCCAGCCAACGCCTGTCTCCGCCAAGACCCCCGTCACCCTGCGTGAGGTGGCCGCACTTGCCGGCGTCAGCGTCGCCACCGCCTCAAAAGCGCTCAACGGGCAGGGGCGGATGACCGCCGAGACGCGCGAGCGCATTCGCGCGACGGCGCAGCGGCTGGGCTTTCGCCCGAACAGCCTGGCGCAGAGCCTGTTGCGCCGGCGTTCCTTTACCGTCGGCCTGTTGACCAACGATACTTATGGCCGCTTTTCGCTGCCGGTCATGTCGGGCATTTCGGATGCGCTGGTCGACAAGGGCGTCTCGGTGTTTTTGTGCAATGTCGAGGATGATCAGCGCCTCAGCCAGCTGCATGTCGATGCCATGCTCGACAAGCGCGTCGACGGCATCATCGCCACCGGCAAGCGCATCGACCGTCATCTGCCGGTTGACCTCTCCAATCTCGGCGTTCCCGTGATTTACGCCTTCACCCAGCCCGATCCGGGCGCCATCGCCTTTGTCTCTGACGACGCCGGCGGTGCGCGGCTAGCGGTCGAGCATTTTTGCCGGCTCGGGCGGCGCCGCATCGCCCATGTCAGCGGGCCGGCGAGTTTTGCGGTGGTGCACGCGCGGGCACAGGCCTATCGTGACGTGCTGACCGAGAAAGGCTTGCCGGTCATGGAACCATTGCTCGGATCGTGGTCGGAAGCGTGGGGTCACGAGGCGGTGAAGACGCTTTTCGACGGTAAGCTGTCGAAGCGCGGGGGCGAAAAGCCCGATGCCGTGTTTTGCGGCAACGACCAGATCGCGCGCGGCGTCATCGACGCGCTGCGCGAGCGCGGGCTGGATGTGCCGGACGATGTCGGCGTCATCGGTTTCGACAATTGGCAGATCGTCGCCGAGGCAACCCGCCCGCCGCTGACCTCCGTCGACATGAACCTGGCGGCACTCGGGCGCGAGGCCGGTCTTACCTTGCTTTCGCTCGTCGGCGGCGAACCCGCCGAGCCGGGCATAAGAAAACTGCCGTGCCGGCTGGTGGTGCGTCAGTCATGCGGCCGTCCACTGGGCGGCTGAGACTATGCATGTCGCCCAAAAGTGCGCAGCGGTTTTGGGATCACGACATGCATCAAGGCAAAAGGTCGCGCGCGCCTGCAGGGCAGCGCTGCCGAATGAGGAGAAAAAAATGAGGAGGAGAACCATGAAAACTACGATTGCCAGGCTCGCTTTTGCCGCGAGCATTTTTTCCACGCTGGCAGCGGTCGGGCCGTCCGCCGCCGCCGAGACCGCGAACATCTGGGTTCGCGCCGACGGCTCGAACTTCATGCCGCGCATCGTCGATGCCTTCAACAAGGGACATGAGAACCAGATCAAGCTGGACATCATCCCCAATGCCGAGATCATCCCGAAATACGGCGCTGCCGCCGCCGGCGGCACGGCGCCCGATGCGCTGTCGCTCGACCTGATCTACACGCCGTCCTTCGCCGCCGCCGGCCAGTTGGAGGACATCACCGACTGGGCGAAATCGCTGCCCTATTTCAACAGCCTGTCGCCGGCGCACGTCAAAACCGGTACCTATAAGGACCGCATCTACGGGCTGCCGTTCTCCGCCGATAGCTCGGTGCTGATCTGGAACAAAAAACTGTTCAAGCAGGCCGGCCTCGACCCCGAAAAGGGCCCGACCAACTGGGCCGAGATCGAAGCCTATGCCGAAAAGGTCAACGCGCTCGGCGGCGATATCAAAGGCTTCTATTTCTCCGGCAATTGCGGCGGCTGCAACATCTTCACCTTCACGCCGCTGATCTGGGCCTCGGGCGGCGACATCCTCACCGAGGACGGCTCGAAGGCGACGCTCGACAGCCCGCAGCTGCGCGGCGCCATCGATCTTTATCGGTCGATGGTCAAGAAGGACCTGGTGCCGGCAGGCGCGCAGACCGATACCGGCTCCAACTTCTTTGCGGCGTTTGCCGCCGGCAATATCGGCATCTCGCCGTCCGGCGCCTTCGCCATCGGCGCGCTGAACACGCAATACCCGGACATCGACTACGGCGTCACCTTCCTGCCGGGCAAGGATGGCGGCTGGTCGTCCTTTGCCGGCGGCGACAATTTCGTCGTCACCAAGGGCACCACGAAAATCGCGGTGGTCAAGGAGTTCCTCGACTTCGCCTATTCGCTCGAGGGCCAGACCATCCTGGCGAAATACGGCAGCCTGCCGGTGCGCGGCGACATCGCCAACGAGGCGCTGAAAGACCTTGACCCGCGCTACAAGATCGCCGCCGAGGCCATGGCCAAGGGCCGCACGCCCTATTCGGTGGTGTTCAACGACCTGATCAACTCCGCCAACGGTCCGTGGAACCAGATGGTCAACGAGGTCTTCTTCGGCGAGGACGTCAATGGCGCCATCGCCAATGCGCAAGAAACCATGCAGTCGATCATCGATTCGGCGCCGCAGCAGTAAGCGTCGGCTTACCTCCCCCATGAGGGGAGGTCGGACCGCAGGTCCGGGTGGGGTCGTCGCGGCAGTGCTCGACGTTCTCTTTGCGTCGGCGCGGTGCACAGGCGACCCCACCCCCGGCCTTCGGCCGGACCCTCCCCTCAAGGGGGAGGGGGACGTAGCGCTAACGAGAGAGCAGGCATGACCTCCATCGCAGCCATCTCCACCCCAGCCCGCCCCAGAAAACTGGTCGGCGCCGGCCGCCGGCAGTGGGTCGGCCTGCTCTATGTCGCGCCGGCCGTCGCGCTGGTCGTCGTCTTCTTCATCATTCCGCTTGGCATGACGGCGTGGATGTCGCTGCACAACTGGCCGCTGATGGGCGCGCACTCGTTCATTGGCCTCGACAATTACTGGGCGATCCTGCGCGACACCAGGTTCTGGAACGCGCTCAAATTCACCGGCTACTATACGGTGATCGTCACCATCGCGATCTTCGTCGTCGCCTTTCCGCTGGCACTGTTCATCGAAAGGCCACGGCCGCTGACCGGCTTCTACCGGACGTCGTTCTTCATGCCGGCCGTCATCGGTTTCGCCTCGGCCAGCCTGCTGTGGTCGTGGCTGCTCAATGTCGATTCCGGCCTGTTCAGCCCGGCCGCCTTCGAGCTCGGCCTGACCGAGAAGAAGGTCAACCTGCTGGCGACGTTCCAGCCGGCGTTCTGGTCGATCATCGCCATGGTCGTCTGGAAGGTGGCGGGTTTTACCATGATCATCCTGATGACCGGCCTGCAATCGATCCCGCCGGATCTGCAGGAGGCGGCGATGATCGACGGGGCAGGGCCGCTGGCGCGGTTTCGCGCCATCACCCTGCCGCTGATGCGCCGCACGCTGGCGCTGGCGCTGATCCTGTCGGTTGCCGGCTCGGTGCTCGCCTTCGACCAGTTCTACATCATCCTGCGCGGCGGACCGCGCAACCAGACGCTGACCGCCGTCTACTGGATTTTCAACCAGTCGTTCGTGTCGTTCAAGCTCGGCTACGGCGCCGCCCTGTCGATGGTCCTGCTGGTCATCCTGGTCGCGCTCAGCCTGATCCAGCTGCGGTTGCTGCGCCAACCGGAGGGCGTTGACTGATGGCGCAGGCACGAAGCCGCAAACGCCGCATCGGCATGCAGATCGCCGAGCACGCGACGGGCATCATCGCCTCGCTGCTGTTTCTGGCGCCGATCGTCTGGACCGTGCTTTCGGCCTTCAAGCCGGCACAGGAATCGCGCCAGCCGCCGCTGCCGCCCTGGCCGACGACGGGTTTTTCGGTCGAGAACTACGCCACGCTCAACACCTTCGGCGACGGCCTCTGGCTGCCGGCGCAAAACAGCATCTATGTCTCGGTCATGACCGTGGTTTTGTCGGTGATCGTCAGCGTGCTGGCCGGCTACGGTTTTTCGCGCTTCCGCTTTCCGCTGAAGAACCTGCTCTTCGTCCTTATCCTGTCGACGATCATGATCCCGTTCCAGTCGATCCTGACGCCGATCTTCCTGGTGCTGACCAAGATCGGCCTGCACAACACGCTGACCGGGCTGGTTTGCGTCTATGTCACGCTGCAGCTGCCGTTCTCGATCTTCATGATGCGCAACGCTTTCGATGCGGTGCCGCGCGAGATCGAGGAGGCGGCGCGCATGGACGGCGCCAACAATGTCACCATGCTGCTGCGAGTGATGCTGCCGCTGGTCTGGCCGGGCATCGTCACCATCGCGCTGTTCGCGTTCCTCGGCGCCTGGAACGAGTTTCTGGCGGCGCTGGTGCTGATGACCGACCAGTCCAAATTCACGCTGCCGATCATGATGACGGCACTGCAGTCGGGCCGCTTCGGCGCCATCGACTGGGGCGCGGTGCAGGCCGGGGTCACCGTGATGATGGTGCCATGCCTGGTGCTGTTCCTGCTGCTGCAGCGCTTCTACATCCGCGGCCTCATGGCAGGGGCCGTGAAGTGACCAATCGAACCGAATCGGAGTAAATTGATGACCGCATCGCAATCCGCCAAGCCGGCTGCCGAGCTGGACCAAACCGGCAAGTCGGGCAGGCCAAAACGCGCCTTCCGCCCGCTGCCGGTGCCGCAGGTCGATGTGCGCGGCTTCTGGGGCGACCGTGCCGATGCCGTCGCCACCACGACCGCCGGCATCCTCTATGACCGCTGTGTCGAGGCGCGCATGCTCGAGCAGATCGATCCGGATCGGCCATCGCCGGGCGTCGTCATTCCGTTCCACTCACCTTCGCCGGACGAAGCAGCCACCGCCGGCAACGAATTCACAGGATCGACGGTGACGACCCAGATGTTCTGGGACTCCGACTGGGGCAAGACCATCGAGACCGCCGCCTACTCGCTGTACCGCCGCCGCAACGAAGCGCTGGAGAAGAAGATCGACGCCGTCATCGACATGTACGGCAGACTGCAGCAGCCGGACGGTTATCTGTCGAGCTGGTACCAGCGCATCCAGCCCGGCCTGCGCTGGACCAATCTGCGCGATTGCCACGAGCTCTATTGCGCCGGCCATCTGATCGAGGGCGCGGTCGCGTACTACCAGGCGACGGGAAAACGCAAACTGCTCGACATCATGTGCCGCTATGCCGACCATATCGCCGAGACCTTCGGCCCCGAGCCCGGCAAGAAGAAAGGCTATTGCGGCCATGAGGAGATCGAGCTGGCGCTGGTCAAGCTCGCGCGGGTCACCGGCGAGCAGAAGTACATGGACCTGGCCAAATACTTCATCGACCAGCGCGGCCTTGAGCCGCATTATTTCGACGAGGAGGCGCGTGCCCGCGGCGCCGACCCAAAAGCCTATCATTTCAAGACCTACGAATACAGCCAGTCGCACAAGCCGGTGCGCGAGCAGGACAAGGTCGTCGGCCATGCGGTGAGGGCGATGTATCTCTATTCCGGGATGGCCGATATCGCGACCGAATATGGCGACGACACGCTGCGGCTGGCGCTCGACCGGCTGTGGGACGACCTCACCACCAAGAACCTCTACATCACTGGCGGCCTTGGACCGTCGTCGCAAAATGAGGGCTTTACATCAGACTACGACCTGCCCAACGAAACCGCCTATGCCGAGACCTGCGCTTCGGTCGGATTGGTGTTCTGGGCGAGCCGCATGCTCGGCATGGGCCCCAATGCGCGTTACGCCGACATGATGGAGCGGGCGCTCTACAACGGCTCGATTTCGGGCCTGTCGCTCGACGGCTCGCTGTTCTTCTATGAAAATCCGCTGGAAAGCCGGGGCAAGCACAACCGCTGGAAATGGCATCGCTGCCCGTGCTGCCCACCCAATATCGGCCGCATGGTCGCCTCGATCGGCAGTTATTTCTACGGCCTGTCCGGCGATGCCCTTGCCGTCCATCTCTATGGAAACAGCACGGCTCGTTTCGATATCGCAGGAACGCAAATGGAGCTGCGCCAGACCAGCAACTATCCATGGGACGGCGCGGTCTCGATCACGATCGAGGCCGAGGCGCCGACGACATTTACCTTGCACCTGCGCCTGCCGGCCTGGTGCCGCAAGGCGGCGCTCAAGGTGAACGGGGAGGCGGTCGATCTGCAGGCGGTCACCAGCGACGGCTATGCCGCGATCCGGCGCGAATGGCGCAAGGGCGACCAGGTCGAGCTCGACCTCGAAATGGCCATCGACCGGCTCTATGCCCACCCGCAGGTGCGGCAGGATATCGGCCGCGTCGCGCTTGCCCGCGGCCCGCTGATCTATTGCGTCGAGGAGACCGACAATGCCGGCCAGCTGCACCGCATCGCCTTGCCGCCGGCAGCCGAGATCGAGGCGCATCAGCAGCCGAACCTTTTGGGCGGCGTCGTGACGCTTTCGGCTGTTGCCAGGAAAGAGGCGTTTGAAGACTGGGACAACGGCCTCTATCGCACCGAACCGCCGGCGGTTGAGGAAGCAAAAATCACCGCCGTGCCGTATTTTGCCTGGGACAACCGCGAACCAGGCGAGATGCTGGTCTGGCTGAGAGACTCGTGATCCGTGGACGAAGATGATGCCGCCGACGACAGGGATATCTTGAATTTGGCCCGGCGGCGCTAATTTAGAGGGGAGAGTGGCGCTAGCCACTCGAATGGGTGGAGGCAGAGTTGGCGCTCGAAGACGTCGCGCGTCCGAGCGCTGGTGCTCGCGCCATGGTCATGACCGTCGCGGCGGTGCCGTTGCTGTTCGTGATCGGTGGACTGGCCATCCGCTATGCGGCTTTTGCTTCGGTGTCGGAGGAAACAGGTTTTGCGGCTTATGCCCGTGCGCTGTGCCGGTGGGATTGCGCCTGGTACGTTGGCATCAGCGAACAGGGCTATGAGCGTTTTCCCATTCCAAACCACAGCAATGTCGGTCGCTGGGGCTTCTTCCCGCTCTATCCGATGCTGGTGGCGGCGATCCGGTTTGTTTTCCCATACCCTACGATACTGATCGCGACGATCACCTCGATTGCGTGCAGCTACGCCGCCTGTCTGGTGGCGTGGCCGCTGCTCGAGAACAACATGCGGGCCTATGTGCTGTATTGCGCGTTTCTGCTCAGCGGCCCGTTCTCCTTTCACTTCACAACCTTCCTCAGCGAACCTCTTTTCGTGCTGCTGACCTCGTGCGTTTTTCTGGCGCTCAAGCGCTCCAGCTATCTCGCCGCGGGCGTTTCATCCGCGCTGCTGTCGGCGACCAGGCTGGTCGGGGTCTTCGTCGTATTTGCGACCGTCATTCAGATGTTCAGGGAGCACCGCGAGCAGGGCGGATCGGCGCCGTCTTTCCCGCGCTGGGTACTTGGCCGACCGGATCTGCTGGTCGCTGTCCTCATCTCGCCTGCCGGTTTGTTCGCTTACATCCTGTTCCTGTACCTCACCGTCGGAGACGGCTTTGCATTCCTGCACATCCAGCGCGCGTTCGGACGGGTGGCCGGTAATCCGCTGGTCTTCCTGTGGGACGGGCTGTCAGCTGTTCCGACCACCGGATGGCTGCCCACGGCGCCGCAATGGAGCGCGCTCTCCGCGATCGCCGGGCTGGCGCTGTCGGCCGGTCTGGCGGCTCGCAGGCAATATGGCGCGGCACTCTTCTGCGCGCTCTGCATCATCCTGCCGCTGATCACCAACCTGGCCTCGATGGTCAGATATGTGATTGGGCTTGCGCCTCTGACAATGTTGCTCGTCGTCCTGTTGTCGGCGTCGAGGCTCATTTGGCTCGCGGCTTTGGTTCTCTTCCTTGGCGCCTGTTATTTGATGACTGTGGCGTGGATCGGAGGCTATCTTGCCCTGGTCTGACATTCCGGCCCCGTATCGGCGCGCCGCCTCGCTTGGCGGCTACCCGCTTGCGGCAGTTCTGGCCGGGTCCGAGATCGTCATCCTAGCGCTTGCTCTCAATCCGAACGTCAACGCCGATTACCGCGCCTTTTACATCGATCAGACGACGACCTGCCTCAATCGCGATGCGACCGGCAGCTACACACTTGGCCAGACGGTGTCGTTCCGGAGCGACGGCGCCAAACGGGCAGCCAGCATAAAGGTCTGCGGCTGGTCGGGGTCGGCAGGCGACGGCACCCATTCGCTAGGCGAGACCTCGCGGCTTCGCGTGAAGATACCGCCGCTCCGCGACAGCCTGATGGCCACGCTGCAAATGGCCGCCGTCATTCGTCCACCGCAGATCACGCAAAGGGTGGTGATCTCGGTAAACGGTGTTCGGGTGCATGCGGAGACGCTGTCTGGCAAAGAACCACGAACGGTCTCGTTCGTCGTTCCACCGGCGGCTCTCGGCAAGGCCGATACACTCGAAATCGCCTTCGACTATCTCGACGGCATTCCGCCGACTCCGGCCGCCAGCAACATCTACAAGCGTTCCATCAAGCTGGTGTCGTTGCGGCTGGATGCGATTTGAGATCACGCTCAACGGCCTGCAGTCCATGCGTCTCATGACGCGCGAGCATTGCCGTGCGCTGGCGACCGATACAGGGCCGCACGGTACCAGCTGCGCCCGAGCGCGCCTTAGCGAAAGGTCTCCGGCCCGGGGCGCGCCATGGCCTGCTCTCGAGGTGTTTTGTCTGCGGCCGCCATGATCAAGCTGGCGAAGCGCGTGAGATCCACATTGCCGCCACTGACGATGACACCGATGCGCTGGCCTCGCAGGCTTTGCGATTCACTGCGAACCGCCGCCGCTGCAAGGCAACCGGTGGGTTCGACCACGATTTTCATGCGCTCGGCGAAAAATGCATCATTTCGATGAGCGCGTCGTCGCTGACCGTGGTGATAGCGGCAACCTTGTCGCGGATGACAGGAAAATTATGCGCGCCCAGATGGGTGACGACCGCGCCATCGGCGATGGATTTCGGCACTTCGATGGTGACGACCTCACCCCGGGCGAGGGATTGCTGACCATCATTGCCGGCCTCCGGTTCAACCCCGACGACCCGGCAGGCGGGCGCGCATTCCGCCGCCGCCAGTGCGGCGCCGGCGAGCAGGCCGCCACCGCCAAGGCAGACATAAAGGGCATCGAGTGAGCCGGCCTCCTGGATAAGTTCAAGTGTCGCCGTGCCTTGCCCGGCAATCACATCGAGGTGGTCATAGGGTGGAATGAGGGCGGCTCCCCGCTCGGCGGCGATCCTGCCGCCAATCTCTTCGCGATTCTCCGTGTAGCGGTCGTAGAATATCACTTCGGCGCCATAGCCGCGGGTGGCACGCACCTTCAGCTCGGGCGCATCCCTGGGCATGATGATGACTGCCTTCACGCCCTTGATCGCGGCCGCATGGGCCAGCGCCTGCGCATGATTGCCCGAAGAATAGGCCACCACTCCGCGCGCCCGCGCCGAAATATCCAAGGCCAGAAGCGCGTTCATGGCGCCGCGGAACTTGAACGCGCCGCTACGCTGGAAGTTCTCGCACTTGAAGAACACCTCGGCGCCGGTGAGCTCGTTGAAGGTGCGCGAGGTCAGCACCGGCGTCCGGTGGGCCAATCCGGCGAGGCGCGCCGCGGCGGTCAGAACATCATCGAATGTCGGGATATTGAGGGGCATTGCGGGTCGCCTTCTTCACTTTGCCGATGGTGGGCCGGCCGATGGGCTGGCTTGTTTGCGACGATACGTGTTTGCGCGAACCGGCGATCGCATTCGATGGGAAGGTTGGCGCAACATTCGCCCGAATGGCGGGCGACAAACCGTAGGAAATGCCGCTGGTTAGCCAACACCGCTGTCTTCCCCTGAGAACCGCTCGCTAGAATGAGGGAAAGCCGGGGAGATGTCATGTCCGTCACCGCAGACGAGTCGCAGCTGCTGCTGCTTGCAGGCGATCAGGTCGCGCCGCTGTTGGAGCCGGATGCCGTCCTCGATGCCGTGCGGCGGTCCTTCGAGCTTCACAGTGCGCGCGAAGGCAGGGTCTTTCCGCTTGTGCGCGAGAAGCTGCATACCGGCGGCATTTTCGGTATCAAGTCGGGCGACGTGCCGAAAGCCGATCTTCTGGGCTTCAAGGCAGCGGGCTTCTGGCCAGCCAACCGCGAACTCGGCAAGGAGCCGCATCAGGCGACCATCGTGCTTTTCGACCCGCATACCGGGCGTCCCTTGTGCATCATCGACGGGAACGCCATCACCACCTTGCGCACAGGGGCGGCTGGCGCCATTGGCCTGACCCTGCTGGCCCGCCCCGAAAGCCGGTCGATCTGCATTTTCGGCACCGGCACCCAGGGCCGGATCCAGCTGCGCCTGGCACTGCGTGAGATGCCCGGTCTGGACACCATCCATTACCTGACGGCGGACGGCCGGCCCGACGCGGCGTTCGAGGCGGCATTCGAGGATTTCGCGCCGGCCCATTCGAACCAAGCCGCCAAAGCTGTCGGCTCGAGCGATATCATTATCACCGCGACCCCTGGCAGCGGGCCGCTGTTTCCGCCAGAAGCGGTGCGGCCCGGCACGCACATCAACGCCGTGGGTGCCGATACGCAAGGCAAGCGGGAACTGCCCGACGGCCTGCTTCGCCGGGTACGGCTCTTTGCCGACGACTGCGAGCAATCGGCCGCTGTCGGCGAAGGCCAGTGGGACACCGGCTGCCGGGCAATCGAAATCGGCGATCTTCTGACCGGAAAAATGCCGTTCACGCGCGATGCCGCCGACATCACGGTCTTCGATATGACCGGGCTCGCGCTGCAGGATCTGACGGTCGCGGATATGCTCTGGCGACAGGCCAGGAGCCGGGGCACGGGAACGCGCGTGCCATGGCGCTGGTAACGCGGGAGAACCAGGCAATGACGCTTCTCGTCTGGGCCAAAGGCCATTACCCGAACGTTGAGAAGTCGCTTATCAGCAATCCCTTTGTGTTGGGCCGAACCCCGTTCCCCAGGCTATAGAGATCATGCACGCGAGGCCGCGATAGCCTTCCGTCCACGCTCGATCGACTAGCTTCTGAACTTCATGATGGAACCACGTACGGCCTCCGGACGGCGGAAATGCCATCTATCAATTCTCATAGCCCAAGACCTCTAGTCAGGTTGGGGGTCAGGCCTCCGTCGATGCTTCCAACACCTGCGAGGGCCGTCGCGTTCATGCTCTTGCGTGAACGGCCGCAACCGATCGGAATCCGCAACGGATCTCAAATAAAAAAGCTGGCATGGTTAACGCCGATGCCTCCGGTGAAGTTCTGTGGGATATAACGGTCAGTCCTTGCTTGACCTGATGTCCAAATCAGTAAAAAAAGCGACAGATCATGTTACTATTCTGGTTGGCTGGCATGACGCGGGGCTGGGTCAACCATCCAACGCTGGCAAGCTCAATGTAGCGTAAGAGTTTACCAGTTCGAAATGTTGATTGTCCACGGTGTGGCTCAGTCAGGCGGGGGCGCCATGGAAACGATAATTGCTACACGTTCGACCGCCAAGAGGTCTGGTCTCCAGCTGTCAGCGACTGAACTCGCCTTAAGGAGGCGTCTTCAACGCTATGATTCCTCTCCGTTCATTTCACATTTGGAACTGGAAGAAGGGCGCGCCGACCTTCTCAGAGCTGCAGCGAAGGCATTCGTAAGGGGTAAGCCCGAAGCGATCTCTCGTTTCATCCAGTGTTATCCCTTGTCGGGGCTTTGGGTGATGGTGAAATCCATCGCTGAGAACTATGGGCACGATGGGAATGCCGTTTATCAATGGATCGCCCACGCCTACGGCGTCTCGGATATCCCGAGCCAGCATCGAGCCGAACTAAATCGCACGTTTAGAACGGCGTGCAGAAAGCTTGGTTTGAGCGTCGCGGGCTTCAGGCCCGTCGGATTTGTTGATGATTATGTGTTCCAGGCTGGAGTCGCCGACAACCAGTTGCCTGCGCTTGTAGATGCGTTCGTACAGGCCGAAGCTATTTTAGGGTTACCGCCAGACGATGACACGCGGCGGCTGTATGCATGGCAGGATCAAGCCGCAGAATTCGCGCCTTGGCAGTTGTCCAGATTGCGAAACATCCTACGCCAGGATGAGTTAGCATATCATGCTCTTTCCTACGCACGCGTGAGGCAAGGTGTGTATGATGACTTGGGATTGGGACGGCGGATAGCCGCGGAACTCGAATCTGCGGATTCAAAAGGCCTAAGTCGCAGGGCATCACTGCTTGCGCAACCCAAGTTGGTGTGGGTTGACGATGCACTTGTCATCCAAGCCCCCAACGGCGTTCCTATCCTTGCAAGGATTGGAGGTCGAGATCGCCGGATCTCCGGAGGTGGGCAACTTGTGCTCGGAACGCCGTGGCCTGCAGCGCTCAATTGGAAGCACTCCGACGAAGCCCCTTCCGGTAGTGCGTCTGGGACGCTCGCGGTCCTAGCCGGCGAGCGCAAGCTGCTAGCATTTGATGCCGACAACGGCAGCTTTCTGCGGGCGGTAACGGATGCGGCAGGTGTTACCCCAGTCTATTTGGATGCGCGGCAAGTTGTACTGATCGCCTCATCTGCTTTTTCAGTAACGGGGGAAGCCGCCGTTCCACTTGGGCGCCAAGCCTTCGGGTTAGCCATTCAAATGAACGAACAAGTAGAGGTGACTTTCCGAGACTTTAACCTCCTTGTCGCACCACCATCTCGTCCACAGTTGGAGTTGGAACTCGTCAGGATAGGTTCCGGAGGATTCGGACCAGTCTGCGGGAACCCGTCGTCTGCGCGCGTGCGCTTCCCTGGAGGGCGTCCGGAAGGGCTACTAGATCTGGTCTTGGAACACCCGTCATTGTCCCAGCCATTCACGATAGGGGTTCCCGAAGGGGAAGATGTGAACGTCGATCTAACCGATTCGCTACCTCAATCTGGGCTGGCCGGACCTCTTCGGGCATCTGTCAATATGAAGTTAGGGGGCCGGCCGCTTGTTAGATCTAGCGCCTGGGTTTGGCCCGGTCTCGCAGGGTTGATTGACGGACTCACCTTTGAAGCACCGACGGTACCGCAGAATCTCGCCTGGACGGAGTGCCGCCATGTGGCTCGGGACAGCGAGGGACGGATAAGTCTCGTCGTCGATGAGCCCTATCGGGCCGCGAAGATCGCATTCGTAGGTGCGAAGGATTGGATTGTACCGTTCGAGATCCTGCGTCCTGGAATAACAGTATCCTTGGTTAGTGACGAAGGGAGGGAACGCTTTGTACCCTTCGGTGCCACGCTCTCTGCTGGGCGCGACAGCACGGACAGCCTCGTCATTCGATGTTCAGAGATCGATGCCGGACTGGACGTAAGGGGACAAGCGGAGTCGACTGCATTCGGCCGTACTGGAGTGCGCCGTATTGCAATGGCTGCTCTGGCTGGCCAGGCAACTCACGATGAAATTCGGTTCCGACCGCGCGGACGACCGGAAGCAGAACGGGTCCTTGTCAAGATCGCGCCGACGGCGGCTCCGGAAGCGTTCATCATCGAGCGTTTGAAACCGCAGCGAAAGCTGACGGCGAAGGTTTCGTTTTATACCCCCATGAATGCAATGATGCTGGTCGCAACGAACCTCGCCACGGACGAGCGGATCGAAGCAGCTGCTGCGTTTGGGCGATGGCAGGTAGGCATCCCATCTCGTGGGCTTGTTCAGGCGGAAGGAGACGCGCCGAACTCAGCTGTGTTCTCGATTGACTATGGCACGCTCCCACCTGGCGTATGGATAGGGGAACTGCTGGTCGGCAGAGAAGACGATACCCGGTGGATGCCGCTCGCGAACGCACGCGGCGACCGCTATGTTGTTGGATTGTCCGCCAACGCCTCAATTGGCGAGTTGGCTGAGTTGAGGCTTCTATTTCTTCGTCTGACAGAGGCGATGAACAGTTGTATCGCGGTCGAGTGCTGGCCTAGCTACAGTGGCATTGTTGAGGCGCACTGGAATCAAATCGGCAAGCGACTTGCCGCTAGCCCACAGGGACGCCGAGCTCTACTGGAAGCGGTCGCACGACCTCTGCCCATCGATGTGTCACCGACTTGGGTGCCACTCCGACACCCTATCGAACTTGCTCCCGATCTGTTTGCAGCGGATGCGGGTGCTTTCCAGGTGCTCGCCAGTGACGAGGTGGATGGAGGTCCCGAACTCGGGGCAATTTCCAAGACCGTGTCATGCGAACGACTGCGTGATGC
Source organism: Mesorhizobium sp. WSM4847 (assembly GCF_055811335.1). Lineage (NCBI taxonomy): Bacteria > Pseudomonadati > Pseudomonadota > Alphaproteobacteria > Hyphomicrobiales > Phyllobacteriaceae > Mesorhizobium > Mesorhizobium sp. WSM4847. The sequence goes on from NZ_JBVVPY010000017.1 coordinate 61,735, forward strand.
GATCGGCATGGTGGATCCGAGTTTCTTCCACGGATTCGACAACTTCATGCAAGCCGCTCGAAGCGACCGGGTTAAGTTGCAGAATTTCAGCTTCCAGCGCTTCAATCAGGCGCTGAAGGGCGGAGGGGATCAAACGGGTGTCTTCTGGCGGCCGCGGGATGGCCGGCTTTCGGCAGCACATCACGCCTGGTGCGTAGATCGACTTGTGGAGCGCGTTGCGCGCGTTGCGCCAGACGGTTTGGACAACAACCTCCAACGGATGCCCCAAGCGGCGTATTTGGCGAATATCGGATTGCAGATTGGCGCTAACGTTGCCGTCGCGACACCAGACTCCATCGTTGAACAATTAAGCATTGCTGGCGCGGTTCCCGCGCTTTTCTCAGTCGCAGCACGGTCATTTAGGCGCGGGGAATCGATGGCTTTCTGGAGCCAGCTTGTTCAACGGTCTCAGCGGCCACAATCGGAGTTGCTCCGCGATTTCGGCTTCCTGACACGCATCGCACCTGAGTTATTGGGTTTCTATCTGCTCCTGTGGGAGCTCGAACGGAGGAGCCACCCTCAATGAGCGATCTTGACCCACTCGAATTGCGTGATCGGATTGGCGAGACGCTCGGCCGCTATATCACAACGGCGGTACCGATATCAGACGAACGTGCCCCTCGACTCGCAAGCACCGTTCGTGAATCGATAGCTGGCACTGCCTCTGGGCTCGTCACGGGGCCATTTCTTGAAAGTCTGCCCGGGGCGCAGCCTGCGCAACCTGACAGATGAAGGGATCTTCAGCGATCGGTGGCGCAGGATGGTCGACACGGATCACTCGGGCCTGTTTGAACGGCTCCTGCATATCCACCAGGACAAAGCCATCGCTGCTGCTTGCGAGCGGAGAAACTATCTTGTCGCGACCGGAACTGGCAGTGGCAAAACGGAGGCCTTCCTTTACCCAATTGTCAATTCCCTGCTGACCGACGGACATCTTGAGAACCCGGGGGTGCGCGCCGTCCTTGTGTATCCGCTGAATGCGCTGGCCAACGATCAGCTTTACTATCGGATAGCACGTCTTCTGCTTCGTGAACTCGGCGATCCTGGTATCACCTTCGGCCGCTTTACGGGGCAAGTGAGGTCCGACACTAACAGGGCGGAGGAGGAGCGTAGGCTCCTCGACAATGACGGCTTGGTCGAAGCGCTCAGGCTTGGGAGATCAATACCCCGTTCATGGCTCCTGTCTCGTGACGAGATGCTCCAGCGTCCACCTCATATACTTGTTACAAACTACGCAATGCTCGAGCATTTGCTACTGCTACCACGCAACGCACCCCTATTTAACGGCGCTGATCTTAAGTTTCTGGTACTCGATGAGATCCACACGTATGCCGGGGCACAGGCAATCGAAGTTGCCTTTCTGCTCCGTAAGCTGAAAACCAGACTGGGTCTCCGATCGGGAGCGGTGCAATGTATTGGTACCAGCGCCAGTCTCGACGCATCTCGAGCAGATGAGCTGGTTGCGTTTGCCGAGGACCTTTTCGGAGAGACTTTCGGTGATGGAATGGATGCGATCGTCACCGGCAGGCGGAGACTTCACCCCTCGTTGACGGCTCAGTGCGAAATCAAATCGGTCGCGGTTGACGCTTGGGCGAGGGTGCCGCAAGCAGTTACCGAGTTCCGGTCATTGGAAACGGCTAATGCAGTAGCTTGGAACCAGATAGTCGGACGCGTTAACATACCCGAATTTGAGGTCGCCCCCGGACTCGATGTTGAAGCAGGGTTGCTAAAGGTCAGTTCCGCGACTTCAGAGGTTCGAAAACTCGCGCGGTTATTGGAAGGCGGGTTGACGCGTTTCGAGGACGCAGCAGCCGAACTGTTTCCCGCGGCGACACCTGCTGCAAGACATGCAGCCTTGCGAGGCGTTGTGGCAGTTGGTGTCTTAGGGCGAAGCGGTCCCTCAGATTTTCCTCTCTTGCCAGCTCGCTACCATCTGGCAGCGAGCGGTATCGAGGGCGGCGTCGTTCGCTTGAAGGCCGACGTCGCAGAGCCGTGGGAGGAGTTCAGACCGGTGCGATCATACGCGAACGAATCATTGGGACCATATTACCCTCTCCTTGCATGCCGGAACTGTGGGGAACCTTTTGTAGAAGGATGGGAAGGTCATTCGCGGCTACATTCAAAACCTCAGCCAGGTGCGTCCCGTGTAGTACTTAGGCTGTTTACGGGACGCGCCGCCCTCGAAGATGATGTTGAGCAGTCGGACGAGGACGACGGGACAGGGGAAGAGGTTCTCACAGTAGATCCGGCAACCGGCGACATCGTTTCCCAACAACCCGGCCAAACAGTGAGTTTGCGGCTGGTGCCGATGCGAGAAGATGACGCTGACCGTCGCCGCTACGTAACACGCTGTCCGGCCTGCGGTGAGCGAGGAGGACGCTTCGCCGAGCCCGTTTCCGGCTTGCACCCTGGCGACGATGCGCTAGCGGCTGTAGCCACGCAGCAGCTCCTTGAGGCGTTGCCAGAATCTAACTCAGGCAGCGTTCCCTTGCCTATGGACGGCCGGCGCCTACTCGTCTTCTCCGATAGTCGACAGGACGCTGCATTCTTTGCACCCTTCTTTGAGCGAACATCGCGGGATCAGGCGATCCGGGCAGCCATTGCCACGATTGTTGGTATTTCACACGACGATGAAGATCTTTCCGTCCGGGACTTGAGAGATGATGCTTGGAAGCGCCTTCGCAATCGCGGCAAAAGGGCTTTCGCTGTCCTGCGTCCGGGAACAGTGGAGCCCCTTTCCGATCGCGAAACAAAAGGAAAATTGCTCAGTTGGATTGTAGCTGAATTCTGTCTGCCCGGCGGTACGAGAAGCTCACTAGAAACCTTGGGCCTCGTTCATGTCGACTACGACTCAACCAAGCTCGCAAAGGTAGCACAGAGGGTGGCGGCTGCGGTGCCCAGCATTGCAGATCGGGCAAAGGAACTCAGCCGACTTTTTCTCGATATCGTACGACGCAACCGTTTGATCACGGACTTGGATGATGAGCTCGACCTGACGGACGCTTCCATCTGGGGCGATGGCATCAACCAAGCGGGACGTGCATTGGTCCGGGTCAAGTCGCCCAACCAGAAGATCACCGTGGGCCTAGTGCCGGCAAGCGATCGACCCAATCGATTCTACTGGTTTCTCACCGAGAAGCTGGGACTGTCGCGAGCGGATGCCGTCGGCGCGCTTGATGCCTTCTGGGAAGGTGCCTCGAGCACCGGGTTACTGAAGTCACACCATAGCGGCCAGGCTCTAGACCCCGCGGTTCTTCGGTTTGCCTCAGGCCGGACTCGTCCCCTGTACCGCTGCAGCATCTGCGGAACACGCACCATCCGATCCGTTGGAGATAAATGTTCTTCTTGGCAATGTATCGGAACCTTGCACTCCATCGAGGGCAGCGCTCGATCCAAATTCGAGACGAATAATCACTATGTTCAGCGCTATCTGACGGCACAGCCTCAGGCCGCTGTCGCTCGCGAACACACGGCAGCGATTGGAACACAGGTCCGGGAGGGGCTTGAAGATGCGTTTCGCAAGGGCGGGATCAATCTCCTAAGCTGTACAACGACCATGGAGATGGGCGTAGATCTAGGCGACTTGGAAGCGATAGTCTGTCGCAATGTGCCTCCATCAATCGCGAATTATCAGCAGAGAGCCGGCCGAGCCGGGCGCCGGGCGCAGGCTGCACCGATCGCACTTACCGTGGCGCGCAACGGCAACTATGATCAGGAACAGTATCGTTCCTTCGACCGCTATCTGGCGAACCTCCCGCCGGTTCCCTTCATAGCCATCGACAACCCCGACTTCTTCCGCAGACACCAAGTATCGATGGTCCTCGCCGGATTCCTTCGTCGAAAGCTTTCTGGGCTGAAGAAGCAAGGCGCTCCTATTCTCAGCGACCTGTTCGGGGAAACGCTCGGGCCTGAAGAATCTCAATCCTTCGCCGATTCTCTGGCTGCTTTTCTGGAAAGCCCGGAAGGTCGCACCGCCCTCTCCGAGGGGGAGATGCTGGCAACGCACTTACCCAGTCATGCTGGTCCTATAGGACTTGCTGGTGGCGAACTATCACGCCACTTCCGCGATCAGGTTCTGCACTTCGCTCGAGATATCGCGAACCGATGGCAAGCGCTTCAGAGCCGTCGAGAAGAGGCCCGCGAAAGTGGAAACGACAAGCGGGCCTGGGCAATGCAGGGTGAACAGGAACGCCTGCTCGGGCAGCTTCTCGTGGATGCGCTTTCACGCGCGGCAGTGATCCCAACCTACAGCTTTCCGGTCCATTCCTGCCGCCTTGAGATTACCACCGAGCGCGGAAGAGGAGCAGGCCATCGTGGGGCAGGTCATGACGACCCTATCCAGCTCGATCGCGCTGCCACGCTGGGCGTGAGTGAGTATGCGCCGGGCGCGGAAGTAGTCGCGGGCGGAAGAATCTGGGTGAGTGCAGGAATAGTCCGCTATCCAAAGGATTTCATGCCCGATCAGACCTATCGAATCTGCGGAAGCTGCGGGCATGTCGAAATCCAGCGCTTTCGCGAGGAACTCTCAGAAAAATGCGGTCAATGCGGAGGTGAGGTCGGCCAATCTGGTACGTTCGTCGAGCCAAAGGCGTTCCTAACCGCATACAAGGAACGCGAAGGACGTGACCCTGGTGCATCTCGTGTCCGGCAGCGACGTGCTGAAGAGGCGCGGCTCGTCACGCAGGCGCCTTTCGAAGCGTTCAGCGACACAGACCTAAGGCGTGTCCGAACCTTTTATGCGCCCGCTAATCCGGGTGAGGCCACGCCTGTCCCGACGGGCAGATTGTTCGTTCTCAATCGTGGTCCCTTCGGCCAGGGCTATCTACGCTGTCCAAAATGTGAGCATGCCGAGGCAGCGCGCCCTGGATCCAAACTCGGAAAGGCGACGAAGGCCGTACATGATGATCCGAGAACCGGGGAACGCTGCCCCGTCGACGAGGTCAAATGCCGATCGATTTGGGTCACATCTTTGAAACGGACGTGCGGGCACTTTCCTTTGCAACGCCGATACCGACGCCTGACCGCTCGATGGAGGAAAGCGAGGTTCGGAAATATGAGCAGAGCTTCCTGCGCACGCTGGCCGAATCCTTACGTCTGGCGTCTGCCCGGCTGCTGAACGCCAGCCCTAGGGACCTCCTTGCAACATATCAGTCGGATACCAGTCGGCCGACCGTTGTCCTCTACGATGCGGTCGCTGGTGGAGCAGGTTACGTGCGGCGCCTATGCGAGGGCGGGAAGTTCTCTGCAGGGCGCATCATTGCTCGGGCGATCGAGGCTCTCAACTGTCCGCGTCAATGCGGGAGTTCCTGCGCACATTGCCTGAACGACTATGGGAACCAGGCGTTCTGGGACCAGTTCGACCGCACCATTGTCCTACCGTGGCTCCAAGCTCTACACTCGGATCAGGCCGAATTTGCAGGTGCTCCATCCTATGCGAAACGCTGGGAGGAGCCATCCCGTGACGCTCTCAGGCAGCGTTTATCCGGAAGCACGCACGCAATCTTCTTCGCGCCGACGCTTCACGGCAGCAGGAATCACCAAGAAGCCATGGCCACTGCTCGCTTCCTGCGAGACATTGCGGACGACTCTCCAAACAGGAAAGTAATAGTCGTGGCGGCCTCAGGGCTGCCGGCAGGGCTCGGCTCGGTCACAGCATCCGATCTTCCCGCGGTCGAACTCCTGGCACATCAGGAGGAATCGGGGCGGCTCGAACTGCATGGCCTGCCTCCAGAACGTTTCGACGTTGCGCTGCCAAGAATGCTCGCCATCACTGGCGACGGGCCGATGGCCATTCATTGCGACGAATCCGACAGGCCGTTGCTTGACCAGCTGCTTCCTGGGCGAAATTTCCTCTCCGCAAGCCTCTCGCAAGAGGACTCGGACCAGCTCCTAAAAATAGTAGGGGAAGCGCGGCGCATCCCGAATGCGTTGACCGGAATTCTTGCCAATACGCGGCGTTGGGAATTCAAGCCTGGCGACAGGCGAGACCTCACGGAAGCATTTGCCTTGGCGAGACAGGGATCCCGTGTTCGCTTCGTGCTGCGCGATCCATACCTGCTTAAGGGGGAGAGAAATCGTCGTTCGGCAGTGGAATTCTTGAAGGCTCTCACTCGAATGGATGTTGCGATCGACACGGTCACGATGGTGTGGAGACCCGACGATCCGAGACAAACCATGAGCATTCCAGAATCCGTGGCGGCACAGGAAGCGGACCTGCGTTTTCGCCTCAAGCAGGCAGATCTTGGGGATATTCGAGTGTACTTCAGTCCGTATCAGCCTCGCCGGGGTGGACACTTCCATGACCGCCAGATCATGGCGGAATTCAACGATGGTAACTCACGAAAGACCCTCCGCTGGGACATTAGCTCGGGCGTGGATAACCTGATGGATTCGTCCAAGGAGGCGGTGGTCTACGCCTGTAGCATCTGATCAGGGCTCTGCGGTTCGTCGCTCAGAGGCGGCGGCCCGTACCATCGGCCAATATTTCGAGTATCGGCTTAACCAGGTCGTACAGCGTAGATCTGCGTCCGAACTCTATGATTTTGGTGGCGGCAAAGTCGCTTGCCAACAGAGCCAGTGGGACGCGCTGGTGAGCGCCCTCGGCAAAGAAACCCGCTTCAACGTTCAGCCCGCCAACATCGGTCAGCAAGTACCGCGCATGAAAGTCATCGCCACCGCTCTTTTTCCTTCTAGGCGAATAAGGCAATGGACATGCAGTCCGGAAGGATCCCTGCGAGCCATTTCTGCGGGTTTTCAATGTAAGCTGCGCCCGACCCGCCCCATCGCGCCCTGGCAGGCCACCCGACCTATGGGCTTGCGGCCGGGCTCTACACCAGCGACCCGTCGCGTGCCCTGCGCGCAATCCGCGCGTTGCAAGCAGGCACAATCTGGGTCTACCGCTACGGCCGCTCGCGCGATCACATCCTGCCGACCGGAGGATACAAGCAATCCGGCATCGGCAAGGACCTGGGACGCTGAGCATATCTGGCCAACCGCAAGACCAAGAGCGTTCTCATCGACCTGTGAGGGCGGCTGAGCGCCATGGCGCGGGGACGGTTTGGGGCCGTCGGGGCGGCGCACCTTGAGGCAGGTGCGACCTGCGAATGTGGACGTTCAGCCCAAGAGTGTATGGAACCTGTGCGACCGCATCGGCGAGAGCGGTCATCAAACGGTCCAGATCGCGCCTGAGCCCGTAGGTAACGATCGCTCAGCGCCCTTTGCTGTTGCCATTGCGGTCAATCGCGTCAGAAGGCGCCGACTTCCATTTTGGATCTGTCCGTGATGCGTGACAGGCGGAATGGCGTCGGATCGACGCTTGCCGCGTCACCGGCGACCAGATCCGCCGCCAGATGGCCAATGCCGGGGCCGGCGCCGAAGCCGTGTCCGGAGCAGCCTGCGGCGACGAACGCTCCGCCGATGCTGTCCACCGAAATCACCGGCACTGCGTCCGGTGTGAAGTCGATATACCCGCCCCAGGAGGACACGGTGCCGGCATCGGCAATGGCGGGGAAGAGGGCCTTTATCTGCGTCATGATGGTTGCCGCCATCCGCTTGTCCGGAGCGGGATCGAGGACGCGGATGCGCTCAAACGGGGTCGGCCTGTCGAGACGCCAGCGACCGAGTGTTTCCGGGCCTGCGAAGAACGAGCGGCCTATGCCGATCTCGACGGCCTTCAGCCGTTTGATGAACATCGGCAGAAACGGGCGGGCATAGCGGATCCCCTGCGGCGTGATCTCGAGCGTCGCCCTGCCGCTGGCGGCTATCGTGTAGCTGCCATCGATCCGGCGCGTCAGGGCACCGTCAGAGGTAAAGATTGCCCCGCCAAGATCCGGTGCAGGACCGGTCCGCAAGGCGGTCTGACGGACGCTGGCCTGCGGCAGCGAAACCGCATGCATGCGCAGGAAAGCAGAAGCCCAGGCGCCGGCGGCGCATAGCACCGCGCTGGTGCGGATCAGGCCTTTCTCGGTGACGACGCCGCTCACTTGCCCATTGGTGATATCCAGGCCGCGTGCCGCGCAGTTCTGATGAATGGTCGCGCCACGCTTGCGGGCGCCCTCGGCGATCCGCGGGGCGGCCAGCCAGGGCTCGGCCTTGCCATCGTCTGCCGCGTGGACGCCACCCAGCCATTTGCGGCCGCCAGCCGCAGGAACGGCGGCAGTGGCCTCGTCGGCCGTAAGCATCCGCGTCTTGACGTCGAACCGCCGCGCAACCGCGCGCCACTTGTCCCATTCGGCGAGCTGCTTTGGATCGTCCGTCGCATAGTTGAGCCCGCAACGGCGGAAGCCAAGGTCGTGCCCGATCTCTTCGGTCAGCTCTTGCCACAGCCGCAGCGCCAGATTGGCAAGCGGCAATTCACGTGCATCGCGGTTCTGCCGGCGGCACCAGCCCCAGTTCCGGCTCGACTGTTCGCAGCCGACATAGCCCTTTTCGATCAGCGCCACCGATAGGCCGCGCCGCGCCAGGGAATAGGCCGCGCTGGCGCCGACAATCCCGCCGCCGATCACCACGACGTCCGCTGACTTGGGCAGCGTTTCATCGCTGCTGATGTGGTGGATTAAAGGGGACATGGCGGCCTCGGCAATCAATGATAGCTCGCAGTATCGGCGACCGGTGCCGCAGAATGCACTGACTGCAGCGGCATTTTGGTATTTTTGCCCCGAATATCGCCGGCATTCGGCGAGTGACGCGGAAGCGGCGATTCTATCGTCGTGTCAGTCTTCCCACTCCAACAGTCCTGGTGCTTATGAACATCCAGTCCATCACATTCGAACCTTTTGAAGCGCACCATCTTGAGGAAGCGACGGCCCTGTCGCGAGCGGCCGGCTGGCCGCCGGAAGGAAGACTGGGCCATGATCTGGTCCCTGAGCGAAGGTCAGGTCGCGTTGGAAGGCGGCAGGGTGGTGGGAACCGCCTTCATGACCCCTTTCGGAAGAACCTGCGCAACTCTCAACACCATCATCGTCGATGAGGCAATGCGTGGTCGCGGGCTGGGACGGCGGCTGACCACCACCGCGCTCGAGCAGGCCGGCGACCGCGAGTGCCGCCTTACCGCCACGGCCGACGGACTGCCTCTTGATGAAAAGCTTGGCTTTGTCGCGACGCACGATGTTCGGCAGCACCAGGGCACCGTCGGGCAGGTCAGTGCGCACCGGCCGTGGAGTGGATCGGGTCCGAGCACCTTCCGACACTCACCGCGCTCGATCGCGCCACCTTCGGTGCGGATCGCGCCGCGCTCATGAACGCGTTGGCGGGCGAGGGGCGGTTTGCGGCCATCACCAACGAGGACGGCATCGCGGCCTTCGCGGCCGTGAGGGCATTTGGCAGGGGCGAGGTCGTCGGACCGGTCGTGGCGCAGGATCGCGATCAGGCGAGAGCCCTGATCGCCTTCATCCTCTCGGGAATGCAGGGCTGCTTCGTGCGCATCGACATCCCTGAAGACGCCGGCCTTTCACCCTGGCTCGAAGGACTGGGGCTCGCCCATGTGGGCGGGCCGGTTGCCATGCTTCGGGGCGCAAGCAATATCCCGGGTTCCACGAACGCACGCATCTTTGCCCTGGCCAGCCAGGCCCTCGGCTGAGGCCAACTCAGAAGGCCATGGATCAGGTGGAGCGGTCGCTGTGCTCGCCGGGTCCTCGCTGCGCAAAAACCCATCGGTCGAGCATGAGAAGATTGACCGCCGGAACAAGCAGGCATGTAACCAGAATGGCAATGATCGGCGGCAGGCCGAGTTTCGCCGTCAAAAGCGCCGGCGCCGCGTAAGCCACGGCAAAGCCTGTCGCCGTCAGCAGGAGAAAACGCGCAGCTTCCGATCGATGCGATCCATTCGACATGAAGGTTACCGATTTATGGGCGAAATATGAAAACACGGCAGCCGCCGCATAAGCCGCGAGCGACGCCTGGACCGGCGAAAGGCCGATCCATTTCGATTCGACCAAACCGATAGCCAGGGCAGCATACAGGATTGTCGCGGCGATGCCGACCAACCCGAAGCGCGCCAGCAGCTTCAGCCCGGCACCGGCAGTCGAACGGTCCTCAGACATGCGCGCTGCACGCATACTGGGCCCCGAGCGGCAGAGGCGCGAGCAGGCGCTCGAGTCGTCTGGCGAAGGACCTGGCCGACGGCAGCAGCAGGAAGTGCTCGGATCGGATATCCTGAAAACCCGTCTCCTGAAAAAGCGATCTTGCTTTGGCGGCGTTGAGCAGGACAGCGTCCTGGTCGAACGGACACCGCAACACCGCGAGACGCGTCAGCGGATTATAAGGGTTGTGCTCGATGATGCAGGCGACGCCGCCCGGCCGCACGACGCGCCGCATTTCCCGGAAGAAATCGAGCCAGGAGGCGGGCGGAACGTGATGGACGACGCAACTGGCGAAAGCCAGATCGAACGCGCCGTCGCCATAAGGCAGGCGCGGCGTCGTGCAGGCCCGGTAGCTCACACACGGATTGTCCTGGCCGGCGCGCAGGATCGATTGTTCCGAGACGTCGCAGCCATCCAGGCTCTCGAACGCGCCTTCGAGATAAGGGTGGAGCGACCCCACGCCGCAGCCGATATCCAGCGCCCGCACCCCGCCCTGTCGAACCCCACGCTCGACAACGAGACGCCGCAGCAGGTCGGCCTTGGCGATCAGAAAAAAGTCGTGCCCGAGTCCGGAAAACCGGATGGATCCTGCGACCGCCTCGCCATAGTTCGATTTATAGCTGTCGAAGAGTTCGGCCATCAGCCGAGGCTCCGTTCCTGGGTTTTCGAAACGGTCGACGGCTCTCACTGGCGGCACGCATCGCCTTGTCGAAGCCGGCGACCCGATCGATCACGTAAAGCGGACGGCGTTTCACCTCGGCGTGGATGCCGCCGACATAGAGCCCGATCACGCCGGTCATGAAAAGATTGATGCCGCAAAGCAGCGACACGATCACCACGGTGGATGTCCAGCCGGCAATGATGCCGGTTTCAAAAATCCAGGCGAAGATGGCGTAAATGCCGAACAACACCGCAAGCGCGGAGATCGCCAATCCGCCCCACAGCGCCATGCGCAGCGGCTTCTCGGAGAAGCTTACGATGCCGTGAACGGCAAGGTGCATCATCTTCCAGAATGGGTATTTGGTCTGGCCAAGGGTCCGCGCCGGGCGTTCGAAAGGCACCGCTGTCTGCTTGAACCCCATCCAGGCGAACATGCCCCTGACGAAACGGTCGTGTTCGGGCATTTGCTTGAAGGTTTCCAGAGCCTTGCGCCCGACCAGGCGAAAATCGCCGACGTCGCGGGGGATGTCGACCGACGTCATCTTCTCCAGCAGGCGGTAGAAGAGACTCGCCGTCAGGCGCTTGAACCAGGATTCGCCCTCACGCTTGACACGGCGGGCATAGACGATCTCGAAGCCTTCCTTCCACTTCGCCACCAAATCGAGGACCACCTCCGGCGGGTCTTGCAGGTCGGCATCCATGACGATGACGGCATCACCCGCAGCCGCATCCATGCCGGCCGTGATGGCGACCTGATGGCCGAAATTGCGGGAAAGCTCGATCAGCCGGAAGCGCGGCTCGACGGCGACGACGTTGCGAAGGTATTCGACGCTCCCATCGAGGCTTCCGTCATCGACGAAGATCGCCTCAGTCTCGCCGTCCAGCCGGCCGATCAGCGAACTGATCCGCTCGATCAGTCGCGGCAGCACCTGTTCTTCATTGTATATGGGAAGGACCAGCGAGTACCGCGGCGGCGACACGTTCACCGCAGTCCTGATGCTTTGGATCACAGGGTCTCGCATGCCGTTGAAAATGGAACGCAAGCTACAAAGTTCCAAGGACATACAAGAAATCGCTAAATTTAGCGGTTTCGGCCAGGTGCTGATCATGCGTGGAAAGGAACACAGGCGTTACCGCAATCGAGCGTCCATTTGTGGTCGGAGCACGGCGCCAATGGGCTATCGGCCAGTCCGAAACTGCCGCGAAGCAACCTTTGAGGCCCGCTTCGATCATGCCGCCCAAAACCGGGTGTCTGCTGGCCGATCTGCCCCGCTTGCCACTTCTGCCATTGCACAAGCCACATCAGAACAATAGATGGTGCGGAGCGGCCGCCCCTTATGTCAGGCGGAAAACAGGACTATGCGCATGACCGATACGCTGGACTCAGCGAAATTGACCGACCGGGTCGCGGCCCTGGTCGAGGCTGCCAAACGGGCCGGCGCCGACGCCGCCGACGCGGTTGCGGTGCGCGGCCGTTCGACCGGCGTGTCGGTGCGGCTTGGCAAGGTCGAGGGCACCGAGGCGTCCGAGAGCGAGGATGTCTCGCTGCGCGTCTTCGTCGGCAAGCGGGTGGCGAGCGTCTCGGCAACCGCTGCCTCCGACCCGAAAGCGCTGGCCGAGCGCGCCGTGGCGATGGCGAAAGTCTCGCCGGAAGATTCCTACCAGGGCCTCGCCGATCCGGCCTTGCTGGTCAAGAAGCCGCGCGACCTCGATCTGTTCGATCCGACGGAAGTCTCGGCCGACCAATTGAAGGAAGCGGCGCTGGCCGCGGAAGCGGCAGCCCTTGCCGTCAAGGGCGTTACCAATTCGGCCGGCAGCGGCGCCAGCGCCGGGCTTGGCGGGCTGGTGCTCGCCACCTCGCATGGCTTCGTCGGCCACTATGTCGCCTCGCGCTTTTCGCGCTCGACCAGCGTCATCGCCGGCGAGGGCACCGGCATGGAGCGCGACTATGAATACTCCTCGCGCCAGCATTTCTCCGATCTCGACGCGCCCGAGGACATCGGCCGCAAGGCCGGCGAACGCGCGGCGCGGCGCATCGGCGCGCGCAAGGCGGCGACGGGGCCGGTCGATGTGGTGTTCGACCCGCGCGTCGCCCGCGGCATTGCCGGCCATCTCGCCGGCGCCATCAATGGCGCCTCCGTCGCGCGCAAGACCAGCTTTCTGCGCGACATGATGGGCAAACAGGTGGCGGCGGCCGCGATCACCGTCACCGACGAGCCGCTCCGGCTCCGTGGCCAGGCGTCGCGTCCGTTCGACGGCGAAGGCATCGAGGGTGAAAAGCTGCTTATGGTCGAGAAGGGCGTTTTGAACCACTGGTTCCTGTCGACCTCAGTCGCGCGGGAATTGGGGCTGACCACCAACGGGCGCGGCTCGCGCAACGGCTCCTCGGTCTCGCCGTCATCGACCAATCTTGCCATCGAGCCGGGCGAGCGGACGCCCGAGGACCTCATCAAGTCGCTCAAATCAGGTTTTTACGTCACCGAGGTGTTCGGCCAGGGCGTCGACATGGTGACTGGCGAGTACAGCCGCGGCGCTTCCGGCTTCTGGATCGAGAATGGCGAGCTCGCCTATCCGGTTGCGGAAGTGACCATCGCCTCGAACCTGAAGACGATGTTCCTCAACATGGTTCCGGCGAGCGATCTCGATCGCAATTTCGGCACCGCCGCACCAACGTTGCTGATCGAAGGTATGACCCTTGCCGGAGCTTGACCAGGTCGCCTCCGCCGCCGGGGCTCGTGAGGATCTGCCGCTGCTGCGCGACGCTGCCCGCGAGGCGGGCGCCATCGCCATGCGCTATTTCGGCAACAATCCGCAAGTGTGGATGAAGGGCGGCACCTCACCGGTGAGCGAGGCCGATCACGCCGCCGACGCCTATCTGCGCCAAACCTTGCTTGCAGCGCGGCCGGACTATGGCTGGCTGTCGGAGGAGACGGCCGACGATCCGGCAAGGCTTGCCGCCCGCCGCACCTTCGTCGTCGATCCGATCGACGGCACGCGCGGCTTCCTCGAAGGCCTGCGCTCCTGGTGCGTCAGCGTCGCGGTGGTCGAGGACGGCCGCACGCTTGCCGGCGTGCTCGAATGTCCTGCCACGGAGGAGACCTATTGGGCGCTGCCAGGTGAGGGGGCGTTCCTGAATGGCCGTCGCATTGCCGTGCGCCGCCCGGCAGCGATGGTCGAAATTGGCGGGCCGAAGCCATTGATCGCCCTGATGCCGGCGGAATGGCAGGGCCGGCTGAGCCGCGTGCCCTATATTCCCTCGCTCGCCTATCGGCTGGCGATGGTCGCCAATGGCAGGCTCGACGCGACCTTCGTCAAACCCAGCGCACATGACTGGGACATCGCCGCGGCGGATCTCATTCTGCGCGAGGCCGGCGGCGCATTGCTCGACCAGAAGGGCCGCGCACCGCGCTATGCCGGCGAAGTGATCCAGCACGGCGCGCTGGTCGCCGGCAGCGGCGAACTGCTCGCCGTCCTCTCCGCCGTCGTCGCAGGGCTGGACGATTGAACATGTCATCAATGGTTCCAAAGTCGGCGGCTTTGGTCTAGACCTGTCACAAACTCACGATATGTGAAGGACCGACATGACCGCGGAAGACGGAAAGAAGCAGCTTTTGCACCTGGTGTTCGGCGGCGAACTGAAGACGCTTGGCGGAACAGAATTCCGTGATCTCGAGACGCTCGATATCGTCGGCATCTATCCAGATTATCAATCCGCGCAAACGGCGTGGAAAGCCAAGGCCCAAGCCAGCGTGGACAATGCCCACATGCGTTATTTCGTCGTTCACCTGCACCGGTTGCTCGACCCCGAAAACAAGCCTGCCGGTTGACATGGATGGATCATGAAGGCGTGAAAGGGCCGGCCACGAGGTCCGCGGCAAGGCGGCGCCGCGGTGGCACCCCGAAGACATTCTGGCGCAAGATACGCGAACCGCTGGCGCAGTCGCGATTCGTCAAGAACGCCATCGCCAGCCTGTTTGCGCAGTTCGTTCGCCTTGTCCGCCTGACCAACCGGGCTGTCGACGGATCGGCGCAGATGTCGGGCGGCGCCTACTCGCAGTTCGAACCCGCCATCATCGCGCTGTGGCACGGCCAGCATCTTCTGACACCGGCCTACTATCCCGGGGGACGGCCAGTGGTCGCCATGGTGTCGCGTAGCGCCGATGCCGAGCTCAACGCACTGATGATCGAGAAATTCGGGATCGAGGCGGTGCGCGGCTCGGGTGGACGCGAAGGCTCGAAGCGTCGCGACAAGGGCGGCGCCAAAGCGCTGATCGCCCTGAAAAAGTCACTCGCCACCGGCAAGAACGTCGCCATGATCGCTGACATTCCGCATGGCACGCCGCGCGACGCCGGGCTTGGCATCGTTCTCCTGGCGCGGCTTTCGGGCCGGCCGATCCTGCCCGCCGCCATCGCCACCAGCCGCCGCAAGGTGCTGGAGCGCAGCTGGGACAAGACCACGATCAATCTGCCGTTCGGCCGCTCCTCGATCGTGCTTGGAGCGCCGGTGTTCGTTCCGGCCAATGCCGACGAGGCTGAAATGGAACGCAAGCGCCAGGAGGTCACGGCCGCGCTCAACGCCGCGACCGCCGAGGCCTACCGCCTCGTGGATGGCCCAAAATGAGCGAGCGCTGGGCGCGCACTTTCCTGACGGCGTATCGTTTCGCAGGCGCAGCCGCCTATCCCCTGGTCGGGCCCTATGTCGCCTGGCGCACCTCCAGAGGCAAGGAAGATCGAATTCGCCGGCGCGAGCGCTATGGCATCGCCGGGCGCGAGCGCCCCGAAGGGCCGCTGATCTGGATCCATGCGGCGAGCGTCGGCGAGACGATCGCCGTCGTGCCGCTGGTCGAGAGCATCCTCGATTACGGTGTCAACATCGTGCTGACGACGGGGACCGTCACCTCCGCTCAGGTTGCCGAGGAACGGCTCGGCGACCGCATCATCCACCAATACGTGCCGCTCGACCTCAAGCCGGCGGTCAGCCGCTTCCTCGACCATTGGCGGCCGGATCTGGCGATCATCGCCGAATCGGAGATCTGGCCGATGACCATCCTCGAGCTCGGCGCACGGCGTGTGCCGCAGGTGCTGGTCAATGGCAGGCTGTCGGACCGTTCGTACAAATCCTGGAAGAAGCGCGCCAATATCGCCGAGGCGCTGTTCGAGAATCTCGCCCATGTTGTCGCCCAGTCGGATGTCGACGGCGAGCGCTTCCTCTCGCTCGGCGCCCGGCCGGTCACCGTATCCGGCAATCTCAAGGTCGACACCACGCCGCCGCCGGCCGATGAAAGGGCGCTGTACACGCTGAAGCGCCAGATCGGCGCCCGCCCGACCTGGGCGGCGATCTCGACCCATGACGGCGAGGAGGCGGTCGCCGCCGAGGTTCACGCGATGCTGCACAAGCGGCACCACGGTCTTTTGACCATCGTCGTGCCGCGCCATCCCGATCGCGCCGAAGCGCTTGCCGCGCAGATTTCCGGCATGGGCCTGAAACTCGCTCGGCGCAGCAAGGACGACCGGATCATCGCCGATACGGACATTCTGCTCGGCGACACGATGGGCGAGATGGGGCTTTATCTCCGGCTGACAGAGATCGCCTTCGTTGGCCGTTCGCTCACCTCGGAGGGCGGCCAGAACCCGCTGGAGCCGGCCATGCTCGACACCGCGGTGCTGGCCGGCCGCAATGTCCAGAATTTTCGCGAGACCTATCAGCGCCTGCTCGACAGCGGCGGCGCCAAGCTGGTGCGCGACCGCGACATGCTGGCCGGCGCCGTCAATTTCCTGTTGACCAACGAGGTGGCTCGCCACGAGATGATGGCCGCCGGTGCGGCGACTGTCGAAGAGATGCGCGGCGCGCTGGCGCTCACCTTGAAATCGCTCGAACCCTACATTCAGCCTTTGGTCGTCAAATCGCGCCTCAAGGGCGCCAACGGCCGTTAAGATGGCCAGCGAAGCACCCCCCTTCTGGTGGGAAGAACCGGACTGGCGGGCGCTGGCGCTGGCGCCGCTGTCGGCTGTCTATGCGCTGGTTGCCGGCCGCCGCATGCGCTCAGCGGCGCGCGAGAAGATCGAGGCGCCGGTGCTTTGCGTCGGCAACTTCACCGTCGGCGGCACCGGCAAGACGCCGGTGGCGATCGCACTGGCCCGGCAAGCGAGGCGCATGCAGCTCAATCCAGGTTTCCTGTCGCGCGGCCATGGCGGTTCCTTTGCGCGGCCGCATGTCGTCGATCCGCACCATGACGCCGCCAAGCATGTCGGCGATGAGCCGCTGCTGTTGGCTGCGCACGCACCGGTCGCAGTGACGCCGAACCGTGCCGCCGGCGCCCGCCTCCTGCTGGAAAAGCATGGCTGTGATTTCCTGATCATGGATGACGGTTTCCAGAGTGCGCGCATCCACATCGACTACGCGCTGGTCGTCGTCGACGCACGCTACGGCGTCGGCAACGGCCGCGTCATTCCTGGCGGTCCGCTCAGGGCTGGTATCGTCGACCAACTGGTTTTCACCAGCGCGTTGCTGAAGATGGGCGAGGGCCTTGCTGCCGATGCCGTCGTTCGCCAGGCGGCGCGCGCCGGCCGGCCGATCTTCGAGGCGCATACGCGGCCAACCAGCAAGGCGGGGCTGGCCGGCAAGCGATATCTGGCCTTTGCCGGCATCGGCCATCCCGAGAAATTCTTCGACACGGTCCGTCAGGCCGGCGGCGAGGTTGCGCTGGCCCGGTCGTTTCCTGACCATCATTTCTATGGCAAGGACGAACTGGCCGAACTGGCAACGACAGCGCGAGGTGCCGGACTTGGCCTCATCACCACCGCCAAGGACGCCGCCCGGCTGCGCCACGATGCCACGTCGGCCGATTTCCTCGGACAGCTCGATGTGCTGGAGATCGACACCGTGTTCGATCCCGACCACGTGCCCGAACGCATCATCGTCGAGACGCTGGATGCCTGGCGGCAGCGCAAGCTGCAGGGCTGATCCAGGGGCTTTCGAGAGTCGCGACGGCAGAACCTTTTGCGGAATGCCGGCAGGCAGAGGGGGCGCGAAGGACCGTTACAGATCGGGTCTCATTCTGCGTAACCGGTTTAGCGCCGGCTGCGCAGTTCGGGATGTGCCTCGATCTCGCGGCGCAGCGAGGCCGCGGCACTCACATAGGGCTCCTGCCTGGCGACGCTCCAGTATTTGAGCTCATCGAGCGGGATGCTTTCGCCGGTGACCGCACAGCGCACGAAGGCGCCGGGGCTGGTCACCTGGAAGTCGCCGTCCAGGTAGCGGATACGGGCTTCCTTGCCGCCGGGGCCTTCAAAGCGATTCATCATGACATGGAGCCAAGGTTCATGACGATGTCATCGCCACAAAATGCCGGCAAGGTCAAGCTCCGAGCGAGGCAAGATTGGCTTCAGTCGGCTTCGTTTCGAACGGCAACCAGCCGGGCAGGCCGGCAAAGTGGATGCCCCGCATCCTACTACTCGGCTGCGATGAAATCCTCGATCTTTTCCGCCGCCAGTCCGGCTTGGGCCGCGATGCGCCGGGCAAGCTCGGCTGCGGCGGCGCGCGGGCGCCCGATAGGCCGGTCGAGCCAGTAGGATATCGGGCTGAGGACGACGCGCTCGTCGACGGCGATGATACGGCCAGACTTCAGTTGATCCTCGGTCATCGGCGGCCGCGCCAGCGCGATGCCGAGACCATGGGCTGCGGCGCCGAGCACCAGATTGTAGTCCTCGAAACGGCGGTCCTGCGGACGCGGGCGGTAATCGATGTCCTGTGCGGCAAACCAGGCACGCCAGGCCGAGGCGTCGGAATCGTTGATCAGCGGGAATTTGAGCAGCCGGGCAGGGTCGCCTCGGCCGATCTCGCGGGCGAGGTCCGGCGAGGCGACCGGAAACACATGTTCCTCGAACAGCTGCACCGAGACGCGGCCGGGGATGCGGCCGCGTCCGCAGCGGATCGACAGATCGATGCCCTCGTCGGCAAGGTCTGCCTGGCGGATATCGACGTCGAGCACGATGCGCAGCCTGGACGGATTGTTTTCCAGCGCCGCCATGCGCGGCATCAGCCACAGCCCGCTGACCGAGGGGATCGAGGTCAGCCGCACCACGGCGGTGCCGCGCGGCTCAATCCAGCGGTCCGAATTGCTCGATATCAGCGCGAAGGCCTCGGTGGTGCGCAGATGCAGGCGGTTGCCTTCGATCGTCAGCGAGACTCCACGCGCGCCGCGATCGAACACTTTCAGCCCGAGCCAGTCCTCGAGCTTGGCGATCTGCCGGCTGACGGCGCCATGGGTGAGATTGAGTTTTTCGGCAGCGGCCGAAAAGCTGCCCGTCCGTGCCGCGGCGTCGAAGGCGCGCAGGGTTTCGAGCGGCAGCATCGCGTCTGAGCTGTGATCCATAATCACAGCTGACCCTCGATTTGGTCGTTTGTCAACCGATCAGGAAAGGCGCTTTGTATGTTTGAGGACATGAAACGCGGGAATAATGAAATGAACGCCTGTACGGGCACGTTGAATACGACACAGCGGATAGACACCACGGCGGCCGTTGCGGTGGCTCTGACAGTGGTCGGCTGGGCCTCCGCCTTTCCGGCGATCCGCGCCGGCCTCGTCGCTTTCGGGCCGCTGGAGCTCGGCGCGCTGCGCTTCGCCATCGCGGCGGTGCCGGCGGCGATCTTCCTCGCCGTCAAGCGGCCGGCGCTGCCCCGGCTCGATGAATTCTGGCGCTTTGCCTTCGGCGGCGCCGTCTTCGTTGCGCTGTATACGGCGATGCTCAATTTCGGCGAGCTGACCGTTTCGGCGGGTGCCGCCGGCTTCATCATCAATGTCAGCCCGATCTTCACCGCGATCATGGCGATGGCGCTGCTTGGCGAACGCTTCTCGGGCCTGGCCTGGGCCGGCACATTGCTGTCCTTCGCCGGCATCGGCATCATCGCCATGGGCGAGGGGCAAGGGTTGCATTTCAACAATGGCGCGCTGCTGGTCCTCGGCTCGGCGCTGTGCTCGGCGGTCAACACCATCGTGCAAAAGCCGCTGTTTGCCCGCCATCATCCGCTGACCATTTCGGCCTCGAACATGCTGCTCGGCGCGCTCTGTCTGCTGCCCTTCCTGCCGAACGGCCTGGCGCAGGCGGCAGCTGCCGATACCGCCGGTCTCGGCGCCGTCGTCTTTCTCGGCATCGTGCCAAGCCTCATCGCCTACGCCGCCTGGGCGACAGCACTTTCCCGGCTGCCGGCGGCGCGCGCCTCGAACTTCCTTTATCTGGTTTCCCCGGTGGCGACGCTGATCGGCTTCTTCTGGCTGGGCGAGGTGCCGACGCTGCTCGGCATTCTCGGTGGCGCGCTGGCGCTCGGCGGCGTGGTCGTGGTGAATTTGAAGCGGTGAATCAGAGGGTTGGAGGTTTGCTTGAATCATAGACAGCTGTTTCGAACGGCTCTTTATGATTTCCCCTCTCCAGTTTGCTTCGCAAACCACCTCTCCCCACTTCGTGGGGCGAGGAAGTTTTCTGGGGTCGCGGCCTTGGTGATTGGTGTTTCCTCGCCCCCATTTTAATGGGGGAGGTGGCCGCGAAGGGCCGGAGAGGGGGCTACGCCGTCACAACTGAACAGCTCAGTCCCTTCACCGCCGCCCGAACAGTCTCTCAATGTCGGCGAGCCTGAGCTCGATATAGGTCGGGCGGCCGTGGTTGCAGGTGCCGGACCCGGGCGTCGCCTCCATCTGGCGCAGCAGTGCGTTCATCTCTTCCGGCTTGAGCAGGCGGCCGGAACGCACCGAGCCGTGGCAGGCCATGGTCGCGGCTATCCTGTCCAGCCGCTCTTTCAGCGTGTCGACGGTGTCGTTGTCGGCGATCTCGTCGGCAAGGTCGCGCACCAGCTGCTGGACATTGGTTTCGCCGAGCATCGACGGCGTCTCGCGCACCGCGACCGCACCCGGGCCGAAGCGTTCGACGGCGAGGCCGAAGCGGGCCAGTGTTTCGGAATGCAAGGCGAGCCGCTCTGCATCCTCTTCCGGCAGATCGACGATCTCGGGCAAAAGCAGCATCTGCGACGGCACGGCGCGTGAATGCAATGCGTCCTTCAGTGCCTCGTAGACCAGCCGCTCATGCGCCGCATGCTGGTCGACGATGACAAGCGAATCCCTGGTCTGCGCGACGATATAATTCTCGTGCACTTGCGCCCGTGCGGCGCCCAGCGCCATGCCGAGCAGGGTCTCCGCCGCTTCGTCCTGTCCGGCGCGCGCGTCGGCGCTGTGCAGCGAACCGGCATCGAACGCCGCCTGATCGTTTTCGCCGAAGCCGCCATTGGCAAATCCTGCATCCAGCGGCCGTTGCGGCGAGCGGGAAGGATCGAAACCGGCGAAGCCGGAGGCCCGGTAGGCGGCTTCGTAGCTGCGATGGCCGTTGGCCGGCCCGGCATGCGCATAGGACGCCGCGCCCGGCCGGAATGCCGCCATCATGCCGGCCGCTCCTGATGTGGCGGCACGGATGCCGGCATTGGCCAGCGCCTCGCGAATGGCGCCGACGATCAGCCCGCGCACCAGCCCCGGATCGCGGAAGCGGACGTCGGCCTTGGCCGGGTGGACATTGACGTCGACGATGGCCGGATCGAGCGTCAGGAACAGCACCGTCACCGCATGGCGGTCGCGCGGCAGCACGTCGGCGAAGGCGCCGCGGATGGCGCCAGCGATCAGCTTGTCGCGCACCGGCCGGCCGTTGACATAGGCATATTGCTGCAGCGCGTTGGCGCGGCTGAAGGATGGTATCGACACGTGGCCGGCAAGATGCACACCGTCGCGCATGGCGTCGATGGCGATCGCGTTGGCCGGAAAGTCGGCGCCCATCACTTGCGCGACGCGGCGCAGCCGGCCTTCCGCGCTGTCGTCGGTCGCCGGCAGTTCCAGCGTCGAGCGGTCGGAACCGGCCAGCGTGAAGCGCACGGCCGGGAAAGCGATCGCGATACGCTTGATCACGTCGCTGGTCGCCGAGCTTTCGGCGCGCTCGCCCTTCATGAATTTGAGCCGCGCCGGCGTGGCGAAGAACAGGTCGCGCACCTCGACCGTGGTGCCGCGATTGGCGGCCGCCGGCTTGACGGCGGACACGCGCCCGCCCTCGATACCGATCTCGGCGGCGCTGTCGCCGTTGGCGGTGCGCGAGCGGATCGACAGCCGCGCCACCGAGCCGATCGACGGCAGCGCTTCGCCGCGAAAGCCGAGCGAGCGGATGTCGTGAATGTCATCGGCGAGCTTCGAGGTGCAATGGCGTGCGATCGCCAGCGGCAGTTCCTTTTCCGGGATGCCCGAGCCGTCGTCGGTGACGCGGATCAGGTTCAGCCCACCGCCGGCGGTGACGATCTCTATTCTCCCAGCGCCGGCATCGAGTGCGTTCTCGACCAGTTCCTTGACCACGCTTGCCGGACGCTCGATGACTTCGCCGGCGGCGATCTGGTTGATCATCGTTTCGGAAAGCTGGCGAATGGGCATGGGGGTACTATACGCGGATTCGTCGCCCAAGCGGGAGGGGCGAATTCAGGAATCCGCGCCGCTCACCGTGCTCCTGCATTTCACGTCATCAGCCTGGGCAGTGCCGCTGCCAGCGCGTCGACGGCAAGGCGGACCTTCAGCGGCAAGTGAGGCGTCTGCAGCCAGAGCGCATAGGCGTCGTAAAGAAATCCCGGCTGTTCCGGCAACAGCACGACAAGTGCGCCGGCCTGAATGCGCTCACGGACCAGCCAGTATGGCAGCCAGGCGAGCCCCATGCCGGCTGCCGCAGCATCGGCGATCGCAGCGAGGTCGTCGAGCCGTAGCCGGCTGACCGGCATGACCTCCAGCGCACGCTGGCCATCACGCGGAAACAGCCACGGTTGAACGACACGGCCCGAACGGCGGTAGATAATGGTCTGGTGGCTGCCGAGATCCTCTACCCGCCGTGGCTGCCCGTGCATCTCGAGATAGGATGGCGACGCGCAGACGACCATGCGCTGGCGCGCGACGCGACGCGCAATCACGCCGGCCTGATCCTCCAGATTGCCGGTCCGGATGGCAAGATCGCAGCCATCCTCTGCAAGATCGGCGATGGGATCGCTGAAAGACAGGTCGAGTTCCAGAGCGGGATATCGCTGCGCAAGCTCCAGCAGCATCGGGGCAACGCAGCGCCGGCCGAAGTGTACGGGCATGATGACGCGCAGCTTTCCGCGTGGTTCGGAAAGTTGATCGGTCGCCAGTGCATCCGCAGCTTCGGCTTCAGCGAGTACCATCCGGCAGCGCTCATAGTAAGCGCGCCCGAAGTCGGTCAGGCTCTGGCGGCGTGTGGTCCGGTTGATGAGGCGCACACCCAGACGCTCCTCGAGAAACCGGACATGCTTGCCGACCATCGGTCCGGACAGATCGAGAGCGGCAGCAGTCGCCGCGAACGAGCCAAGATCGACGGTTTTGACGAACACGGCCATGCTCGTAAGGCGATCCATATTCAAAACTCCCAGTTTCTACTGTCTTGCCAAAGCAAGCATTTATCTGCCGGAATGCCGATGGCATAGCGTATTCGGTTCAAATATTTTGGAGTTATGGCCGCATGGCACGTGTTGTTCGCTTTCATGAGCATGGTGGTCCCGAGGTTCTGCGCATCGAGAATCTCGATATTCCCGCGCTCGGTCGCGGCGAGATTCAGATCCGGGTCAAGGCATTGGGTCTCAACCGGGCCGAGGCGCTGCTGCGTTCGGGCACTTATATCCAGACGCCGCCGTTGCCTTCCGGTCTTGGCCTTGAGGCAGCGGGTGTCGTCGAAGCGGTCGGCGAAGCCGTGCACGGTTTTGCGCCAGGTGACGCCGTCAGCGTCGTGCCGCCATTATCGATGGCCCGCTGGCCCGCCTATGGTGAGATCGCCACATATCCCGCCCATCTCGTGGCCAAGCACCCGCCATCGCTTACCTGGGAAGAGGCGGCAGCCGTCTGGATGCAATATCTCACCGCCTATGGCGCACTGATCGACATTGCCAAGCTCAGCAGAGACGACTTCGTCGTCATTACCGCGGCATCGAGCAGTGTCGGACTTGCCGCGATCCAGATTGCCAACATCGTTGGTGCGACCGCGATCGCGGTGACGCGGACATCTGTCAAGAGAGAGGCCCTGCTCAAGTTCGGGGCGGCCCATGTCGTCGCTTCAGCGGACGAAGATCTGGAAGCCCGGCTGAAGGAAATCGCCAGTCCGGACAACATCCGAGTGGTTTTCGACGCAGTCGGCGGCCCGATTTTCGAACCTCTGACGGCGGCGATGGCACGGGGTGGCATTCTCATCGAATATGGCGGCTTGAGCCCCGAGCCGACGCCGTTCCCGCTGTTCGATGTGCTGGCCAAGACGCTGACGCTGCGCGGCTATCTCGTCCACGAGATCACTGGCGATCCGGTGAAGTTGGAAGCTGCCAAGGCGTTCATCCTCGACGGATTGATGTCGGGTTCGCTAAAGCCGGTAATCGCCAAAACCTTTTCATTCGAGCAGATCGTCGAAGCGCATCGCTTTCTCGAGTCGAACGAGCAATTCGGCAAGATCGTCGTGACGGTTGATTGAGCATTAATGGGAGCCTCACGCCTGCGCGGCCAGCCAGTCCCGCACCTTGCGAGCATTGTCGCTGAGGTCGCGGGTTCTCGACCAGATGACATGAAAGCCCTTGCCGGTCGTCATCGTGTGGCCGGTCGCACGCACGAGCAGTCCTGACGCCAGCAGGCGCTCGGCGAGGTGGCCCCAGCCGAGCGCAATGCCTTGCCCTTCCATGACCGCCTGGATCACCAGCGCATAATCGTTGATGCGCAAGCCGCGCCCGGCATCGGTGATGGTGACCCCGGCCGATTGGAACCACTCGTCCCAGCTCGCGGCTTCGCGAAACGGCTCTTCGAGATGGATGAGCCGGTGCGATGGCAGATCCTCGACGCTCTCCGGCAGCCCGAACCGTGCCACATAGCTCGCGCCGGCAACCGGGAATATTTCCTCATCGGCGAGCGGCAGCGAATGATAGTCCGGCCATCCCTGGGGTTCGCCGCCACGAACGCCGAGCGGGATGTCTTCGGCGATGATGTCGAGATCGCGGTCGGCGGTCTGGATGCGCAGGTCGATGCCCGGCAGTTCGTCGCGAAACTGCTGCAGGCGCGGCATCATCCAGAACGAGGCGAAGGCGGTCGAGGCAGCGAGCGTCACATGGCCGCCGGTCGCCTGTAGGCGCAGATCCTCCGCCGACTTGCGGATGTGCGACAGGCCGAGCGAGACGTCGGCGTGGAAACGCTCGCCGGCTTCGGTAAGGCTGACCTGACGATGGCGGCGCTGGAAGAGTTTCGCGCCGAGCTGCTCTTCAAGCCCGCGGATCGCATAAGACACGGCAGCCTGCGTCATGCCGAGCTCCCGCCCGGCGGCGGTAAAGCTCGACAGCCGGCCGGCGGCCTCGAAAACGATCAGGCTGCCGGCCGAGGGCAGCAGATGGCGCAAGCTTCGCATAAGCTGAGCTTATACAAGTGATCAGGATTTTCCAGCGTCACAGCCGTATTTCCTCTCGCTAGGCTGGTCGTCATTGGGAGGATAGAGTTGCCATGAATGCACCGGCCGCCGAAGTCACCGAACACGCCGGCCGCCGAGGTGGCGGCCGCCTGGGCCGCAAGGCGCTGCGGGGAACTCCGATGGCGTCGTTTCCGACGCTGGTTCGCAACATACCCACATACCAAATGGTCCCGGACGAGGCTGTCGAACTGATCCACCAGGAGTCGCTGTCGATCCTCGAAGAGGTTGGTTGCGAGTTCCGCGACGACGAGGCCATAGCCCTGTGGCAGGCCGCCGGAGCCGATGTCTCTGAGACGCGAGTCCGCATTGACCGCGCGCTCTTGATGGAGCTGGTCTCGAAAGTCCCGCCGGAGTTCACGCTCAATGCGCGCAACCCTGAGCGCTCGGTCCGCGTCGGCGGCAAGAATTCCATCTTCGTGCCGATGTATGGCGCGCCTTACGTGCGCGACCTCGACAATGTCAGGCGCTATGGCACGCTCGCCGACCTCAACAATTTCCACAAGCTCGCCTATATGGCGCCGGCGCTGCATTCGTCGAGCTCGATCATCTGCGAGCCGATGGAAATTGCGGTGCCGAAGCGGCACCTCCACATCATTCATTCGGCGCTGAAGCATTCGGACAAGCCGTTCATGGGCATCGTGACATCAAAAGATCGCGCCGAAGACACGATGGCGATGGCGGGCATCGTGTTCGGCGAGGATTTTGTCCGCGACAACCCGGTGTTGGTCGCGATCACCAATTGCAACTCGCCACTGGTATGGGACGCCACCATGCTGGACGCGATGAAGGTCTATGCGCGTCACAACCAGCCGTTGATCCTGGCGCCGTTCGCGCTGTGCGGCGCCTCGACTTCGGCCTCGGCGGTGGGAGCGGTGGCGCAGGTCAATGCCGAAGCGCTGGCGGGCGTCGCCTTCACGCAGCTGCTGCGTCCGGGTTCACCGCAGATCTACGGACAATTCATGGTCACGGTCGACATGAAGACCGGCGCGCCGATGGGTGGCACGCCCGAGGCCGCCCAGATGATGTATTTGATGGGAGCACTGGCGCGGAAATACCGGCTGCCATGGCGCACGTCGGGCTTCCATGTCGGGTCGAAACTCAACGACGCCCAGGCGGGCTACGAGGCGAACATGCTGATGCATGCCGCCATCCTTGCCGGCGCCAACTACATCTGGCACTCCGCCGGATGGCTCGAGGCCGGCCTGACCTGCGGCTATTCAAAATTCGCGACGGACTGCGAACAGCTTGTCGGCTGGTACAAATATGCCGGCGGCCTGCCGTTCGACGATTTCAAGGAAGCGATGGCGGCGATCCGCGAGGTCGGGCCGCAGGGCCATTTCCTCGGCACCCAGCACACGCTCGAGCATTTCCAGTCCGCCTTCTTCATGCCCAGCATCATGGACTTCAATTCCTACGAACAGTGGAAGGCTGAAGGGGCAAAGGACCACGACACGCGCGGCCGCGAGAAAGCGCGCAATATGCTCGCCGATTATGAGGAGCCGAAGCTCGATGACGGCATCGCCGATGGTCTCAAAGATTTGATCGCGCTGCGCGAGGAGAAGCTGCCGGACAGCGTTAGTTAATCCACGGGCGAAGACCCAAAGGCAACCATAAGGGAGGAAATAATGGCACTCTTCAGAAACAACGGTGATCGTGTCCCCAGCGTTATCGAAGCGATGGCTGAAGAAGCCCGCTCGGGCCGGATGGACCGGCGCGAGTTTCTGGCGCTGGCAAGCGCGTTCGGGGCATCGACTGCCCTTGCCTACGCTATGATCGGTCTTGCGGTGCCGGGACGGGCTTTGGCCGAAGAGCCCAAGAAAGGCGGAACGCTGCGCGTATCGATGTCGGTAAAAGCGCAGAAGGATCCGCGTACTTACGACTGGGTCGAACTTGCAAACATTTCGCGCTGCTGGCTCGAGCCGCTTGTCCGCTACACCCGCGAATTCACTTTCGAGCCGGTCCTGCTCGAGAGCTGGGACGTCAACGACGACGCCACCGAATACGTGCTGCATCTGCGC
The DNA here is from genome assembly GCF_055811335.1 of Mesorhizobium sp. WSM4847. NCBI lineage: Bacteria > Pseudomonadati > Pseudomonadota > Alphaproteobacteria > Hyphomicrobiales > Phyllobacteriaceae > Mesorhizobium > Mesorhizobium sp. WSM4847. Next base: position 89,042 of record NZ_JBVVPY010000017.1, read on the forward strand.
AAGGGCATCACCTGGAACAATGGCGACGCCTTCAACGCCGACGACGTGGTCTACAATCTGACGCGCTGGTGCGAGAAGGATGCCGCCGGCAATTCGATGGCCGCGCGCGTCGGTGCGCTGATCGACGTCAAAACCGGCAAGGCCAGGGACGGGGCGATCACCAAGGTCGACGACAACACGGTCAAGCTGACGCTGAACGAACCTGATATCTCGCTGATCCCGAACTTCACCGACTATCCAGCGCTCGTCGTCCACCGCAAATTCGATACCGATGGTGCCGATCCGCTCGCCAAGCCGATCGGCACCGGGCCTTTCGAGCTTGTGTCTTATTCGGTCGGCCAGAACGCCGTCGTCAAGCGTCGCGAGAATGGCAAATGGTGGGGCGGTGAAGCGCCGCTCGACAGCGTCGAATTCATCGACTACGGCACCGACTTCAACGCCTCGGTGAATGCATTCGAATCCGAGGAAATCGACGTCAATTTCGAGACGCCCGCCGACTTCATCGACATCCTCGACCAGATGGATCTGGTGAAATCGGAGGTCGCGACAGCAACCACGCTCGTTGCCCGCACCAACATCACGCACAAGCCTTATGATGACCAGCGGGTACGCAACGCCCTGCAAATGGCCGTCGACAACAATGCGGTGCTCGAACTTGGCTACGCCGGGCGCGGCACCCCAGGTGAAAACCACCACGTCAGCCCGATCCATCCGGAATATTTTGCGCTGCCCAAGAAGACACGCGATGCGGCCGGCGCCAAGAAGCTGATGGCCGAGGCCGGACAGGCCGATTTCGAGCATGAACTGATCACCGTCGAGGACGATTGGCAAAAGAACACCGGCGACGCGATTGCCGGCCAGCTGCGCGATGCCGGCATCAAGGTGAAGCGCACGGTGCTGCCGGGGTCGACCTTCTGGAACGACTGGACGAAATACCCCTATTCCATGACCATCTGGTATATGCGCCCACTCGGCGTTCAGGTGTTGGCGCTCGGCTATCGCACCGGCGAGGCCTGGAATGAAACGGCGTATTCGAATCCTGATTTCGACGCCAAGCTCAAGCAGGCCCTCTCACTCATCGACGTGGAGAAGCGCCGCGAGGTCATGAAGGACGTCGAGCAGATCCTGCAGGATTCGGGCGTCATCATTCAGCCGTTCTGGCAGAAGCTGTACAGCCACATGAACAAGAAGGTGAAGAACTACGCGGTCCACCAGACTTTCGAGATGGATCTTCAGAACGTCTGGCTGGACGCCTGAGTTAGCTCCCAAGGCTGGCAATGACCCGCCGGCACCCGTTGCAGAAAACAGGTGCCGGCGGACCGCAAACCATTGAAATCAGTGAGTGCGTCAAACATGTCCGACGACGAGATCATCCTTTCCGAGCTTTCCGACGACGAACTCGTGCAGCAGATGCACGACGACCTTTATGACGGGCTGAAGGAAGAGATCGAGGAAGGCACCAACATCCTTCTCGAGCGCGGCTGGGCGCCTTACAAGGTGCTGACCGAGGCGCTGGTCGAGGGCATGCGCATCGTCGGCGAGGATTTCCGCGACGGCATCCTGTTCGTGCCGGAAGTGCTGTTGTCGGCCAACGCGATGAAGGCGGGCATGTTCATCCTGCGTCCGCTGCTTGTCGCCACCGGCGCGCCGAAGCAGGGCAAGATGGTGATCGGCACCGTCAAGGGCGACATCCACGACATCGGCAAGAACCTTGTCGGCATGATGATGGAGGGCGCCGGCTTCGACGTCATCGACCTCGGCATCAACAATGCGGTGGAAAAATATCTCGACGCCATCGAACAGCACCAGCCCGACATCATCGGCATGTCGGCGCTGCTGACGACGACCATGCCCTACATGAAGGTCGTGATCGACACGATGAAGGAAAAGGGCATCCGCGACGACTACGTCGTGCTGGTCGGCGGTGCCCCGCTCAACGAGGAATTCGGCAAGGCCGTCGGCGCCGACGCCTATTGCCGCGACGCAGCCGTGGCAGTCGAGACCGCCAAGGATTTTATGAAGCGCAAGCACAACGTCCGCGTATCATAGCCGTAAGGCAAGTTTCCGTCCTTCGTGGAAGGCGTAGGGCGCCTGGCGCGGAGCGACGGCGTCGCCGACCTCCATGAAAGGCTGGGACGTGCTTTCCAACTCTTTCGCCAGCCAATTCGCTGCTACATTGGTGGTTGCGAGAACAAGGCAATCGCCCGGCACAAAGCTCTCTCCACGGGTGTTGTGGTCAACGATGGTCACGCCGTCCCCGTGCCATTCCAGCACGCTGACATCCAACACCCATGTGACGCCAAGCTGGCGCAATGTCCGTCGAAGCGGGAAATCGGCAACTGTCCGCTGCAGCTCCTTGCCGACCAACGGATCGGGCGTGAGAATGGTCACATCATGGCCATCCTCGGCAAGTTTCCAGGCCGTGCCACAACCGCGCCAGCCTCCGCCCTCGTCGAGCAAAAGCACGTGCTTACCCGGCCGCACAACGCGGGCCATGACGGATTCGATCGAGAAGACATTGCCCCTTTCGATGCCGGGCAGGCTCGGCACTGCCGGCAAAGCCTTCTGAAAGCCGGTTTCGGGAGACACCGACCCCGTGGCCAGGATAACGGTGTCAGCTTGGAAAGAGGCGATTTCCGAGGCCTCGACGTAGGTGTTCAGTCGTACGTCGACATTCAGTTTGCTGAGCTGGCGTTCATACCACCCGAGAAGGTCGAGGATTTGCCCGCGGCGCGGCTGCAGTCCTGCGAGCAGAAAGTTCCCGCCCAGCCTACTGGAGGCTTCGGCCAGCACCACGTCGTGCCCTCGCTCGGCGGCAACCCGAGCCGTCTCGAGCCCGGCGGGACCGCCGCCGACGACAAGCACCCGTTTCTTGATGGCAGCGGACGTGAACCGGTCACCACCCCATTCAAACTCGCGCCCTGCAGAGGGATTGATAAGGCAGCTGATCCAGTAGTCGCGCGAACGACGGCCCCAGCACATCTGGTTGCAGGATATGCATCCGCGCACATCCTCGGGCCGGTCCGCCGCGGCTTTGCGTGCCAGATGCGGGTCGGCGATCTGGCCGCGGACGATCGAGACCAGGTCTGCAGCTTTCTCGCCGAGCACGGTTTCGGCGTTTTCAGGCGTCCTGATATGGCTTTCGGCGACCACGAGGGCCGTCTTGACCACGGCCTTGAGGGTCGTCGCAAGATCGGCGCCAAGCTTCTCCGGATAGAGAAACGTCGGCATTATCTTGTAGAAGTCGAGGTAGCTACCGGTGCCGCAGGTCACGTAATCGATCAGCCCCTGCTCATCGTGCAGCCGAATGATCTCCGCCAGTTCCTGGCGACTGAGCGCGACTGTGTAATCAGGTTCGTCGCTGACCGAGAGTCCAATGATGAAATCGAGGCCGCATGTTTCGCGGATGCGGGTTAGGATTTCGCGCGAGATCCGCGTGCGGTTGTCGAGCGACCCGCCCCATTGGTCCTCGCGTCGGTTTGTCCAGGGCGTCCAGAACTGATCGACCAGTCCGAGATAGGCAGCCCAGACTTCGACGCCGTCGAAACCGGCTTCCTGGCAGCGGCGCGCCGCCTGAACGAAGCTGTCGATGGTTTCCCAAATCTCACGCTCGGACATGGCGTGGGAACCGTCGCTGTCATGATAGCTTGGCAGGCCCGAGGGCGACCAATGCGCGTGAAATGAGTTGTCCGAATCGCCGTGCGCTCCGACGTGATAGAGCTGCTGGATGGCGATCGCCCCGTGGTCCTTGATCGCGCGCGTGACGTGCTGGAAATGAGGAATGACGCTATCGTCGTCAGGTCGAAAATTGCCGCGTGTCAGGACGGCGGCCTGATGGACGGGCATGGGTTCAACAACAATCATGCCGGCCCCACCGAGCGCTCGCTCGGCATAGTAGGCAACGTGTCGTTCGGTCGGCACGCCATTTTCGGCCATGTTGGCGGTATGAGCCCCGAACACGATCCGGTTTCGGAGCGTGCGACTGCCTAGCTTTGCAGGTGAAAACAGATGCGGAAAGAGTTTTGACATAATATCACACCAGCGGTCGGAGGAAGGCCTCGGGCGGCAGTCAGGTGGCTTGTCCCATAGTCACGGATTTCTGGAGCGCCGCGGCAAGGCCGTCTGCCACGGCAGATTCAAACCCGGCTGCGCGCATGGCCTCGATCGCTGCCGCGGTGGTGCCGCGGTAGTCGAGGAAGGTCTGGACGATATCTTGGGGATTGTCTGGACGAGCCTCGAGGAGTTTTCCGGTTCCAACAAGCACCGCGCTGACGCTCCGCCGGGCAATATCTGGATCCATTCCTCGGCTGACGGCATCGTCCATCATCGCTGCCGCCAAGAGCGCCGGAAACGCCGGGCCGGATCCAGTCAGGCCCGTCAGATAATCGATATCTGCTTCGCTTTTGACTTCATCGGCCGCGCCACAGGCCTCCAGAATCCGGCGAACGACATTGCGGTCATCCGCAGTGACGCTCTGAGAGCTTATCCAGGGAGTATAGGAATTCCGCACCTCTGCCGCTGCATTCGGAAGCGTGCGGATGACGCGGTCGGTTTTAAGACGTCCCGCCAGTTGGTCGAGAGTGATCCCGGCCATAACCGACATGGCGAGCTTGCCGGACGCAGTAATGTCGATGGCAGGCCAATCCTGGGGCCGGACCGAGACGATGATGACATCGGATCGATCCACCAGTTCCTGGTTGTCCCTGGTCCATGTAGCGTTTGGCAGAAAGTCGGGTTGCCCAGTTCTATGAGAGAGCGTGAGGTGCTCTGCGGCGACTATTTGCGCATCAATAATGGCCTCGGCGATAGCGCGTCCAAGCCAGCCACCTCCGCCGATTATTCCGATGCTCAGGGGTTCACCCATTGTCGAAACGCTTCCTCAGCCCGCCGAATGGCCGTGTCTGGCGAAGAACCGGTCGAGTTCGCGCTTCCGCGGGGCCTTACCTGTAAAAATCTCCACGTACCCGGGAATGCGCTTCATGCGGTCCGCGAGATCTTCGCTGGTCTGCATTGAGATGTAGCCGATCTGCACGAGGTAGATGGTGCGCGCTCGAACATCGGCTGAGCCTTCGCCGTAACCAAAGCGGACAAACATCTGGCTCAATGCATCGAGACGCGTCTGGTCGGCTTTCTGCACCTCCGCCAGAATCTCAGGGGATTGAAGCGCCCAGCTTCTGACTGCGAACTCGAACTGGGAATCGAACAAGGATTTGTCGAGCCAGCAGTCGAAAACGTTCAGCATCGCTTCGGCGACCGTCTCGGCGTATGCCTCAGCCTGCTTGACGAGGTTGCCGGTGTTCTTGTCCCGCCAACGGGTCACGAGGGCAGCCATCAGTTCTTCTCTATCCTTGAAGAACCAATAGAAGCTGGTGCGCGACAGGCCCAATTTCTTGGCCAGTGGCGATATTCTCACCGTGTCGACGCCGGATTCAAGAAGCAGGTCGTAGGCGGCTTCAAGCCACCCCTCCGGCGATCCGCGCCATCCGCTATCGTTCGAAATTTGCTCCATGAGTGATCAGCCTAACAAAATATCAAAGTGAAAACCAGCAAAATGTACACCTATGTCGACTATATCGACTCCTCCGAAGTGAAACTTGACATGCATGTACATTTTCGATAGCGTTCGCACTTGCCATCTCAGCCCGGAGTCCGTCTGATGTCGAGCGATCCCCTTCTGCAGCCGTACAAACTCAAGCATTTGACCCTGCGCAATCGCATCATCGTGACCTCCCACGAGCCGGCTTATCCGGAGGACGGGATGCCGAAGGAGCGTTATCTCGCCTATACGGTTGAAAGGGCGAAGGGCGGTGTGGCGATGACGATGACAGCCGGGTCCGCTGCGGTCTCGAAGGACAGCCCCCCGGTTTTCAACAACCTGCTCGCCTACAAGGATGAGATCGTGCCGTGGATCAGGCAGATGACAGATGCGGTGCACGAAGAGGGCGCCGCCATCATGATCCAGCTAACCCATCTTGGACGGCGTACACGCTGGGACAAAGGTGACTGGCTTCCCGTCCTGGCGCCGTCCCATCATCGTGAAGCCTCCCACCGCGCGTTTCCCAAGAAAATTGAAGACTGGGAGATCGAGCGCATCATCAAGGACTTTGCGGACGCCGCTGAGCGGATGAAGGCGGGCGGGATGGATGGCGTCGAGCTGGAGGCCTATGGCCACTTGATCGACCAGTTCGTGTCTCCTCTCACGAACGAACTTGACGGCCCCTATGGTGGTTCGCTCGATAACCGCATGCGCTTTTGCATGGACGTCTTCAAGGCGATCCGGTCACGGGTGGGCGACGACTTTATCCTGGGCGTACGATATACTGCGGATGAGCGTCTCCCCGGTGGCACTGGCATGTCGGAGGGCATTGAGATCTCCAAACGCCTCAAGCAAAGCGGACTCATCGACTACCTCAACGTGATCCGCGGGCACATCGATACCGATGCGGGCCTGACGGACGTCATTCCAATTCAGGGAATGGCGAATGCGCCGCATCTTGATTTTGCCGGCGAGATTCGTGCGGCAACCAACTTCCCAACTTTCCACGCAGCGAAAATACCGGATGTGGCGACTGCCCGCCACGCGATTGCGTCGGGTAAGGTGGATATGATCGGCATGACGCGCGCGCACATGACCGACCCTCACATCGTGCGCAAGATCATAGAAAAGCGCGAAGACGAAATCAGGCCGTGCGTGGGCGCGAACTATTGCCTTGACCGTATCTATCAGGGCGGGGCGGCATACTGCATTCATAACGCCGCGACCGGCCGCGAACTGACCATGCCGCACATTGTCGCCAAGGCCGACAGCCGCAAGAAAGTTGTTATCGTCGGTGCAGGTCCGGCTGGCCTCGAGGCCGCCCGCGTGGCGGGTGAGCGGGGACACGAGGTCGTGGTCTTCGAGGCCGCCAGCGACCCTGGCGGGCAGATCCGGCTGACAGCGCTGAGCCCGCGCCGCAAGGAGATGATGAGCATCATCGATTGGCGCATGGCCCAGTGCGAAAAACATGGAGTGACCATCAGGTTCAATGCCTGGGCGGAAGCCGAAACCATCGAGGCGGAAAATCCGGACGTTGTCATCGTCGCAACGGGCGGGGTGGCGCACACCGACGTCCTTTCCAAGGGCAACGAGTTCGTGGTGTCGTCTTGGGACATCATCTCCGGAGACGCAAAGCCGGGAACCAATGTCCTCATCTTCGACGACGCGGGTGACCACGCGGCACTCCAGGCCGCGGAATTCCTCGCCGGCGCCGGAGCGAAGGTTGAAATCATGACACCGGACCGGTCATTCTCACCCGAGGTCATGGCTATGAACCTCGTGCCCTACATGAGGTCTCTTCAAAAACTCGATGTGACCTTCACCGTTACCTATCGGCTCGAGTCAGTTGAAAAGAATGGCAATCAGCTCATTGCAAATGTCGGCAGTGACTACGGCGGCATATCCAAACAGCGCGTCGTGGATCAGGTTGTCATTAACCACGGCACCATTCCGCTGGACGACATCTATTTCGAACTGAAACCGAAATCGACCAATCACGGAGAGATTTCGCAAGATGAGCTCATCGCCGGGCAGCCGCAGTCGGTGGTGCGGAATGCGCAGGGCCAATTCCAACTCTTTCGTATCGGCGACGCCGTTTCAGCTCGCAACACGCACGCCGCGATCTACGATGCACTGCGACTGGCGAAAGATATCTAACATCCGGCAACGGACCATAGCGTCCGCTCACAACAAGGGCTGAAAGATGAACAGAAGTGAGGCCCTGCAATATTTTGTAGACACAGCGTTCGTGGCCTTTGACCAGTTCTCACACGACCTGCGATCGCGCAGATCGATCATCCAGCTCTTCGCCCAATCGGAGGTTCCCGGGCCTGAAAAGACCAGGGCCGGGAGCCGTTTGCCGGTCTGTTCCTATCTCGGCCCGGCGTTGGCGGAAGAGGCGATCCCGCCTACGCTCCGCGACTTGATTGAGCGCTTCAAGGCGATCGAGCCGCTGCTCGAATGGCGGCTGAAATCAAATCCCGCCCCGCCTGCCAGCAGCAATTTCCGCGACGGTCACGCCAACGCGATGATCCTTGGCCCGGGCGGCCTCGAGGACAGAAACGATCTGTGGCTCGGCGTCACCTTGATGGCTCCTCACGTCCGGTATCCCGACCACGATCATCCGCCGGAAGAAACCTACCTCGTGCTTTCGCATGGCGAATTCAAGCATGGTGACAAGGATTGGTTTTCGCCCGGCATCGGTGGATCATTCTACAATCCGCCAGGCATCAAACACGCAATGAGATCGCTGGATCGGCCGCTGTTCGCTTTCTGGGCGCTGTTGGTGAATCAGACGCATCACTGAACTTGCCCGAAACCCGGCTACCGGTCGAGGGAAGAGCCAAGACCGCCTTGCGGGTGAAGCGCGTTACTCATCAATAGCTTCATCATCGACGTCGGTTGGCCGCGGACCGTCAAGGCGCTGCCGATTTCGAAGAAGCGCCTTGATCAAAGATCGCGAAATGGTTGCTATATCTCGACTTTCACACGGCCAACCGGATTAGAACAGCAAGCAAGGAAATAGCCGTCGGCAATCTCTTCGTCGGTGATGCCGCCATTGTGGACCATATGAACATCGCCTTCGGTTTTGCGAACCTTGCAGGTCCCGCATATCCCCATACTGCAACCCGATCGGATCACCAGACCCGCAGCCCGTGCCGCAGTCAGGACCGTATCGGTCTCGACGCATTTCGCGGAGACGCCGGATAGGACAAATTCGATCTGGGCCTCGTTGTTCTCGGCGGGAACGAAGTCATCCGGGACCTTCTCGGCCTCAGGAAGCGGCGCGCGGAAGCTTTCCTGATGGTAATGCGCCATGTCGAAACCGAGGCCGGCCAGCGCCTCGCGCACGGCTTGCATGAAGGGCTCGGGCCCGCAGCAGAACACCTCGCGATCAAGATAATCCTGCGCCATCAGTCCGAGCATCAACTGGTTGAACATGCCTCTGTAACCGGTCCACGGCCTGTATGGATCGGTCTGTTCAACCACCCATTTCAGGTCGATGCCAGTTACGCGCGACGCCATATGCTCCAGCCGTTCGCGAAAGATGATCTCGGAAGGGCGGCGTGCGCAGTGGACAAAGACGATGTCCGGATCAACTCCGGAATCATACAGATGTGTAGTCATGGACATCATCGGTGTGATGCCCGAGCCGGCTGAGATGAAAAAATACTTTTCGGCTGGCTGATGCGCCATCGAGAAGGTGCCCCCCGGACCTATTGCCCGCAGGCGCATTCCCGGACGGAGGCTGTCAAACATCCACTGCGTTCCGACGGAGTCGGCCTGCGCCTTTACGGTAATGGTCAGCGAGGTCGGCCGCGACGGAGATGAGGATATCGTGTAGGTCCGGTAGATTGGACCGCCGGGAGTGGGCAGTTCCAAAGTGAGGAACTGCCCTGGATCAAAATTGAACAGCGATCCGGACGGCGACCGGAAACAAAAGGTCAGGACGTTCGGCGCCTCCGGAAGAAAGGAGGCACATTCGAGTTGTTCCGCGTCGGTCCAGAAGACCAGCCTGGGTTTTGCCACCACGTTCATTGGTTCACTCCGCGGCCAATCGCATCGAGGCCTGAGAGCGCACAAGCCAGTTCGCATACCAATCGACGAATTGGGTCACACCGCTTTCCTGAACCGGCGAATATGGTCCGGGAACATAGGCAGGAGAGAAGATCCCTTGCTGGTTGGTTTCGACGATCTCACGGTCTTCATCATTGGTAGAAATCCAGACCTCGGTCAGGCGCTTGAGGTCGTAGTCGAGCCCTTCGACGGAATCTTTGTTCACCAGCCAGGTGGTGGTGACCTCGGTCTCCGTGGCGCTGATTGGCGTGACTCGGAAGGTCAAGGAGTGATCCGGCAGGAAGTGGCTCCAGGTCGTTGGATAATGGAACATCAACAGCGAGCCTGCGTCGGGCAGAGCCACCCGGCCAAGATTCTTGCGAACGGCAGTCTTGCCGTCGAGCGTGTAACTCACCGCCTTTTGCTGCAGCGGCATCCGCGCCAGGCGAAATTGGCCGCTGCCGCCAAGGCGGAACTGTGCCGGCGCGCCTGAGGCTTCGCAACGGTCAAAATGCGCCTGGAGGGTCGCCGAGACCGACCCGTCGGTAGCCACCCCGGCAACGTCCGGGTCGAGCGAGAAGGAGCGGCAGAGCGACGGGTGGTTGCTGCTGCAGTGGTAGCATTCGCGGTTGTTTTCCCACACAAGCTTCCAGTTGGCCTTTTCGACGATGGTCGACGTATGCGCGACCTTCGCATTGTTGAGGTCATGGACCTCTAGGTAGGGAAGGGCCAGGTCGGCAAACGGTTCGAAGTCTGGGGGCGTAGCGGACAGACAGACGTAGATCAGGCCGGCCAGATTGCGCAGATGGACCGGCTTCAGCCCGTGTTTGGACATGTCGAAGTCGGGCCCCATGTCATTTGCCCAGATGAGCTTGCCGTCAAGCTCATAGGTCCACTGGTGATAGGGGCAGACGAGTTTGGCCACTTGGCCTTCGCGCGCCTTGCAAATCATCGAGCCGCGATGGCGGCAGGAATTGTGGAAGGCGCGGATTTCACCATCGCGGGCGCGCACGATGACCACCTCATAGGCGCCCACGCGCATCGTCACGTAGCTACCAGCTTTCGCAAGCTGGCATGCCGGGGCCGCGTAGAGCCATTGCTGGTAGAAGATGTGCTCGAGATCGAGCTGGTAAATCGTCGGCGACGTGTAAAAGGGCTGCTCAAGGGCATAGCCCGAGACCCGGCGCGCTAGCAACTCTTGGATCGAGGGCGAGGGGGCGTTCATGCGGAATTCCATAGATGGCGTGCACATTTCAGATGAAATTTTCTTGCCTGAACGCCTTTTGCGCAATAGCACTAATTTTCAGAACGATTTAGTTCAGCTAATCTGTTGCACTCAGCGAGCCATCCAAAAAGCGGGTCCGAAGAAGCGTTGATGCCAAGACCGTACGATCTCTCCTCGGTGACGGCTCTCATCTGCTTCGAGGCAGCCGCCCGAAATGCGAGTTTCAAAAACGCCGCCCAGGAATTGAATGTGACGCCCGCCGCGATCAGCCACCAGATCAAGGCGCTTGAGGGTGACTTGGGATGCAACCTGTTCCTGCGCTTGAGCCGCGGCGTCGAATTGACTGAGAAAGGAGCGTTCCTGTTCGTTGCCGTGCAGCGCGGGCTTGAGACGATTTCCGACGCCGTCACTCACATGCGCGATCGCCCGGAAACCGCCGACGTGACCATCCGGACAACGACTGCCGTCAGCTCGCTATGGCTTACACCGAAGATTTCAGCCTTCTGGAAGAGCTGTCCCACCATCACCGTCTCGCAGATCGTCAGCGACGTGCCCGCAACAGCGATCCGCTGTGATCTAAGTATTCATTACGGAGATGCGCAGGAAAGTCCCGAGGAGTGTCACAAACTTTTTCAAGATCGCATTGTCGCGCTTGGAACTCCAAAATTCGCCGCCGAGCACGGCATTGGCCGAGTTGAGGATCTGCTCAAGGCGCCTTTGATTCATATGAACAACGAGGAAACCGACTGGACGAACTGGCCGGAGTGGTTTCAAGCGCTTGGACACACCATCCCAAAAGGCCGCAGGTTTTCTGTGAACAACTACATGATTGCCCTCCAGGCCGCTCAGGATGACATCGGGGCGGTCTTGGGGTGGGATGGATTGGTCAAAAGCCTGATGGAACAGGGCCGGCTGGTCACACTTGTACCCGACAACATTCCCTCACCCAGGGCATTTTATCTGAAAATCCATCCCAGGGCAGGTTCGAAAGCGCGGCTTTTTGCGAGCTGGCTCGCCAAAAGCTCTTGAGCAGCTGCTCTCTTGCTCGCTGACTTTTCGGGCGGCTTCACATCACCGCGCTCGCTATGGATTCGTGGTATTGAACGGGTTCCCACCACGAAACCTGGAGATTATCGGATGAGACTGATTGTGCTTGCCGCCGCTCTCTCGATCGCAGCGCCTGCGACCGCCCTGGCCGGGCCGGCCTCCAATGCGGTGAAGTTCTTCTACATGCCCGAGGTCAAGTTCGAGGCCGACGCGAAATACCGCGACCGTTTCACCGAGCCGGTGACAAAGCTGTTCGACCTGAACGACCAGGCGCAGAAGAACAAGCCGGACGAGGTGCCTTGCATCGACTTCGCCCCCGGTCTCGACGCGCAGGATTTTGACGAGAAGACAGTCGCCAAGACGTTGAAGCTGTCTGAAGCAGTGGATGGCGACAGCGCCAACGTGACAGTGACGTTCAACCTTTTCCCGGAAGGCGATGAATCCAAACGCGAAATGGTCTGGTCGCTGAAGAAGGTCGACGGCCAGTGGAAGGTTGCCGACATCACCTCGAAGACCAGCGGCTGGACGCTGAGTGCGCTCGAATGCCTGGCTGGCCAAACTCCGGAGTGACGCCATGGCCCGCGCCCTGGCCCTGGCGACTTGCGTGCCTGCTGGCCGCGGGTTTGAGCAGCACCGCTGGCCAGGGCCTGTTCAGCGCGCCGCTCTCAGCAGAAAATGCACGGGCAGCTCCGCTGCGGCCGGGTTCGCCGACGGCGATGGTGAAACCGTTTTACGAGCATGTCGGGCTCGAGCTCGATCCGGCTCAGCGCAGCCATTTCGTCGATCCCGCGAGGTCGGTGCTCGACAAGAGCGATGCGCTGCGGAAATCGGGGCAGGGCGAATGCCTCGATCCCAACATGGCGCTCGACAATGCGGCGTACGACAGGGCCAAGATCGACAACAGCCTGAAGGCTGTTGAAGCGGTCAAAGGCGATGAGGCCAAGGTCGTCGTCGCCTTTATCGTTGCCGGCAATCCGCACCGGCTGGAATGGAAGTTCAAAAAGGTCGACGGCGATCTGGAAGATATCGGACCTTCTGAGGGTGACCGGCGAATGGGCGCTCAGCCAATATCAGTGTGAGTGAGAACGGACCGATGAGTTGATCGCCTGATGACGATTGAAAACCAGAGTTGGCGATCCTGCTGTCCCGCCGGACATCTCGCAGCAGAATTCAGCCGCGTCCGCGATACGGCGCAACACCGGTGTCGGGCAGCCATGCGCCTTCCGGCGGCGCGCCGGTCTGCCAGAATACGTCGATCGGAATGCCGCCGCGCGGATACCAATAGCCGCCAATCCGCAACCACAGTGGTTTGGTCGCAGCGATGATGCGGCGGCCGATCATGATGGTGCACTCTTCATGGAAGGCGCCATGGTTGCGAAACGAGGTCATGAACAGCTTCAGCGACTTCGATTCCACCAGTAGCGTGTCGGGTGCATAGTCGATGACGATGTGGGCGAAGTCCGGCTGGCCGGTGACCGGGCAGAGCGAAGTGAATTCCGGGCAGGTGAAGCGAACGATGGCTGGCGGCCCGTCGCCGCGCGAAAACGGCACGGTCTCCAGGACTGCTGCGTCAGGGTTCTGTGGCGCCTCGACGTTGGTGCCGAGCTGGGTAAGGTTTGTCGTATCGGTCATCGGCGGGTTCCTTACTGCATGTCGCCCAAAAGCCTGCCCACGGGTCCGACCCGAGGGTGCGCGGACTTGGGTACGACATGCGCAAAAACAAAAATTTGCCGCTCATTAGCACAATTTGAAACAGGAAGACGAGGACCACCAGCGATCCGCTTCTCCAGCCCTATCAGCTCAAACATTTGACGCTGAAGAACGGGTCATGTCGACCAGCCACGAGCCGGCCTATTTCCGAGGACGGTATGGATCTAAAGATCACTTCGGATTTGATTTGGTGGCGCGCAGCCGAACCTCCGCACGGAGAGCCACCAGGCACGTCGGTCCGATCTGCGCGCTGCGCACGCCGCCGGCTTGCAGCCAGACACCGTACGATCTCTTAAACCGCGATAGCGGCTGGCCGCTCAAAACATTCTGGCGGTGGCCATGCAGAGCACGGTGATGACCAGCAGGCCGCCGGCGATGCGTTCGCCCCTTGTCATTTTCGCGCGCAACTGCGTTTCCGTCGCCGAGTCAGTGCCGGCAAGCTGCCTGCTGGCAGAGCCGACGAGCGCGCCCTGGACGCCGGCGGCAATCAAGGCCGTCGCGATACCCAGGGCCAGAACCATTTCCATCGAACCGAAAGAGCCGCTGTGGAAGAAATACCAGAGCAGGGCGCCGGTCAGGAAAACCATGCCAGCCGCGTTCATTTGCGGCAGGAAAAACCGTTCGATCCGAATCTCCGGATCGCGGGCGACAGCGATGGTCGTTCCAGCCCAGAACACACCGGCCAATACGTGAAGGCCGAGGACGATGATGTAGACATACTGCATGACCGCGTTCCTCCTTTCCTACCGCCAACCATAAAGTTAGATATCAAATGATTAGATGTCAATGTAAAGTCAAAGGGCCAGTTCCATCGGCCTTTCCCTTACTCTAGTGTCGGATCATGACGCTTTTTGACCGCCCGCCAGTCGGGATGAATCTCGCCCGCACCGCAAAGCTTGTCGCTCAGGCCTTTGACGCCACGTTGGTCGAGGCGGGCGGCACGCTGCCGGTCTGGGTCACGCTGTTGTCGATCAAGTCGCGCGAACTGGCCAACCAGCGTGAGCTCGCCGGCATGATCGGAATCCAAGGCGCGACGCTGACCCACCATCTGAACGCGATGGAGACGCAAGGTTTGCTGACCCGGCGCCGCGATCCGGAAAACCGCCGCGTCCATCAGGTCGAACTGACCGAAGCGGGAGAGGCCCTGTTCCTGAAATTGCGCACGGCAGCCATTGCCTTCGACAAGCGGCTGCGGACCGGGTTGTCGGACGAAAGGCTGGCGGAGTTCGCGGAAGTCTTGGCGACGCTACGGGCGAATGTCGATTGATCCCAACTGCCGAACGCATTGTTCAGCGAGCCCAAGATGTAGCGGCAGCCAGCTACAGACCGGCCGTAACCCCATCAGGCCGCCATTTCCGAAGCGGCGTGTCAGGTTGGCGCCTTACGCCAGCCTTCCCTGCAGCACCGTCAGCCTGGCTCTCTTCGGCGCCCGCGCGACCAGCCATTCGCGTACCTGGTCCTGCGGCATCGGGAAGGCGATCGAGTAGCCCTGCACCTGGTCGCAGCCGATCGCCATCAGCGAATCGAGTTCAGCCTCGGTTTCGGCGCCCTCGGCGACGATCGAGATGCCGAGGCCGCGGGCGAGTTCGGTGATGGCACGCACGATCTTGGTGTTGTCGCCGTTCTCATTGATGTTCTGGACGAAGCGGCGATCGATCTTCAGCCTGTCGATCTCGTTCGGGTTGACGTGGCTGAGCGACGCGTAGCCGGTGCCGAAATCATCGAGTTCAAGATGGACGCCGGTGGCGCGGATGTGCCGCAGCTTTGCCGCGATGCCGGTCTTCTCGTCGTCGAGAATGACGGATTCGACGATCTCGAGCGACAGTTTTTGTGGCGGCAGCCCAGCCTTTTCCAGCGCACCGAAGAGGAAGGCGTCGAAATCGGCCTCACGCAATTCGGAGCCGGAGACGTTGACGGCGAGCCGTCCGAAGGCAATGCCGGCACGGTTCCACTCCGCCGCCTCGCCGATTGCCTTGGCGATGACGATGCGGCCGATCGCAGGCATGAGTCCGCATTTCTCGGCGATGGGAATGAACTCGCCCGGTGCGATCATGCCGCGCTCGGCATGTCTCCAGCGAACCAGCGCCTCGATCCCGCCGATGGTGCCGTTCGACAACGAAACCTGTGGCTGGAAATAGACCTGGAACGTCTTCTCCGCGATAGCGATCCTGATGTCATGCTCGAGCCGCTTGCGGTAGTCGAGTTCATGCCGCAACGCCTCGGAGAAGAATGAGAGACTGCCGCCACCCTGCTTCGTGGCGGCGTGGAGCGCGAGGTCGGCATGGACGAGCAGATCTTGCGCATTGTCGGCGTCGACCGGATAGACGGCGACGCCGGCGCTGGCGCCCGGAAGGATGGTCGCGCCCCGATAGACGATCGGTTCGTTGATCTGCGACAGGACGCGCCCGGCGACCGTGTTGATGTCCTCGGTGCCGCCGGCACCGTTGAGGATCATCACGAACTCGTCGCTGCCGAGACGCACGCAGAGGTCCGACGCCCGGCAAGAATCACGCATGCGCTGCGCCGTCACCACCAGCACATAGTCGCCGGCGGCGTGGCCAAGCGTGTCGTTGATCTGCTTGAACCGGTCGAGGTCGAGGTGGACCGCCGCAAGCCGCTCTCGCCGGCGCTGCGCGCCCTTGATCAGCGTATCGAAATGGTCGGTCAGGAAGGTGCGGTTGTGCAGGCCGGTAAGGCCGTCATGCACGGCGATGAAGGCCATGGAATTGCGGGTATCGATCAGTTCACGCGTCTTGCGCAGGATGGCGTTCGACATCGGCCTGAAGATGAAAAGTGCCACCAGCACGATGACGCCGAGGGTGGAGTAGAACAGCGTTCGATGGAGATCGAGAAGGCTCTCCGATCGCGCGTCGGCTTGGGCGCTGATGCGCTGGCCGAGTGCCGCATAGCCCGACAGGGCCGCATTGGCGACGGAAGCGTCGAGGTTGACGCGTTCGCCGCCACCCTTGTAGCCGCCATTGTCGGCCATGCCGAGTTGCGATTCAAACGCCGAAACCAGGCGTTCGCCGTTGGCGATGAGCCCGACCGAGAAGTAATCGAGATGAAACGGTTTGGCAAAAAGGACGTTCTCGACTGATTTTGGATCGAGCCTGGCCGGTGACGCCGGGTCGGCGACCACACGCTCGAGCAGAAGGTCGTAGTTCCTCTCGAAGTCGGCCGTGGCCTGTTTGAATGCGGTGACCAGAGCCGGTTGTTGGTTGCGCGTAGCTGCTCCTGCCGCGTTGGCAAGGAAGACAATGCGTTGCGACAGCACCTTTTGCATGCCGACAATATCGAGCAGCGTGTCGTCGTGCCGATGGCCAGCCATCATCTGCTGGAGAAGGATGAAGGAGGCCATCACCATGGCTGCAATGATCAGCAGCGCCAGCCAATAGCCTGCCTTGATCAGCAGTATGAGCTTGCCCGAAATGGTTTGCATCGGTTGCTGCGACATTTTCTGGGGCGGTCCCTCTCGCCGACAGATTGTTGGGTATGAGAACCATTGGCTTGAAAGGTTAACAGCTCCGGAAGCCGACAGAGCAGCAGCGGTGGAAAGCTCGCAAAATGGTTATCGCCTTCTTTCGCGCCGCGGCTGCATTTGAACATCTGCCATTTGGCGGCATTCTGGGGCGGCATTCTGGCCACTGACCGTCGGATCACCGAAGCCGTCGCTTTTGCGGTGGATTTTTCGCCCGCGCGGGGCGACAGTCCATTGAATCTCAACAGGGCCAGATCATGAGCGCGGCATTCCTCTCCCATATCGACAGCGAGCTTCAAGGGCTGAAATCGGCCGGCCTCTACAAATCCGAGCGGGTGATCACCTCGACGCAATCGGCTAAGATCGAGGTGGGCGGCGAGAGGGTGCTGAATTTCTGCGCCAACAATTATCTTGGCCTCGCCGATAGCGCCAACTTGCGCGATGCGGCCAAGCAGGCACTCGACCGCTATGGTTATGGCATGGCGTCGGTGCGTTTCATCTGCGGCACGCAGGAAGAGCACAAGCAGCTCGAGGCGACGATTTCTGGCTTTCTCGGCATGGAGGACACGATCCTCTATGGCTCCTGCTTCGATGCTAATGGCGGCCTGTTCGAGACGCTGCTTTCCGAGGAGGATGCGGTCATTTCCGACGCGCTGAACCATGCCTCGATCATCGACGGCGTGCGGCTGTCGAAGGCGAAGCGTTTCCGTTACGCCAACAACGACATGGCCGATCTGGAAGCGCGGCTGAAGGAGGCAATGGATTGCCGTTTTCGGCTGATCGCCACCGATGGTGTATTTTCCATGGACGGCATCATCGCCAATCTGAAGGGCGTCTGCGATCTCGCCGACAAGTACGATGCAATGGTGATGGTCGACGACAGCCATGCAGTCGGCTTCGTCGGCAAGAACGGGCGCGGCTCGTCCGAGCATTGCGGCGTCGAGGGCAGGGTGGACATCATCACCGGCACGCTCGGCAAGGCATTGGGCGGCGCGTCGGGCGGCTACACATCGGGCAAGAGCCAGGTGGTCGACTGGCTGCGCCAGCGCTCGCGTCCCTATCTGTTTTCCAACACGCTGATGCCGGCGATCGCCGGCGCCTCGATCCGGGTTTTCGAACTGATCCAAAATGGCGATGCGCTGCGCCAGCGCCTCTATGCCAATGCGGCGCGGTTCCGGTCTGAAATGGGTAAGCTCGGCTTTACGCTGGCCGGCGCCGATCATCCGATCGTTCCGGTCATGCTCGGCGATGCGACGCTGGCGCAGGAGATGGCGGCGCGCATGCTGCAGCGCGGCATCTATGTCATCGGCTTCTCGTTTCCGGTGGTACCGAAGGGCCAGGCGCGCATCCGCACGCAAATGTCGGCCGCCCATTCCAGCGCCGACATCGACCGTGCGGTCGAGGTGTTCGGCGCAGTCGGGCGCGAACTTGGTGTGATTTCCTGAACGACCGGAACCGAAAAGAGATTCCGGATCAAGAGTTTCAAGGGACAAAAGAATGTCGAACATGATGAAGGCGCTGGTCAAGGCCAAGGCCGAGCCGGGCATCTGGATGGAAGAAGTGCCGGTGCCGGAAATCGGCCCGAACGACGTTCTGATCAAGATCAAGAAGACCGCGATCTGCGGTACCGACGTCCACATCTACAATTGGGACCAGTGGGCGCAGAAGACCGTGCCGGTGCCGATGGTGACCGGCCACGAATTCGTCGGCACGGTCGCCGACTTCGGCGCGGCGGTCACCGAATACAAGATCGGCCAGCGTGTTTCGGGCGAGGGCCACATCGTCTGCGGCCATTGCCGCAATTGCCGGGCGGGCAGGGGGCATCTGTGCCGCAACACGCTCGGCGTCGGCGTCAACCGGCCCGGCGCCTTCGGTGAATATCTGGCGATCCCGCAGCACAACGTCGTGCCGATCCCCGACGACGTGCCCGACGAGATCGCCGCTATCTTCGATCCCTTGGGCAATGCGGTTCACACCGCACTGTCCTTTGATCTGGTCGGCGAGGACGTGCTGGTCACCGGCGCCGGGCCGATCGGCATCATGGCTGCGCTGGTGGCGCAGTGCGTCGGCGCGCGAAAAGTGGTCATCACCGACATCAACCCGGTGCGGCTGGCGCTGGCGAAAAAACTCGGCGTCCAGCATGTGGTCGACGCGTCGAAGGAAAAGCTGCGCGATATCATGCCGGCGCTCGGCATGACCGAAGGTTTTGACGTCGGCCTCGAAATGTCGGGTGCGGCACCCGCCTTCCGCGACATGATCGACGCCATGAACAATGGCGGCAAGATCGCCATTCTGGGCATCGCGCCGACCGGCTTCGAGATCGACTGGAACAAGGTCATCTTCAAGATGCTGCATCTCAAGGGCATCTATGGCCGCGAAATGTTCGAGACCTGGTACAAGATGATCGCGCTGGTGCAGGGTCCGCTCGATGTCAGTGGGCTGATCACCCACCGCATCGGAGTGGACGACTTCCAGACCGGGTTCGATGCGATGAAGAGCGGCAATTCCGGCAAGGTGGTGATGGACTGGTGAGTGTTGGCCGGGTGCCGTTCCGGAAACGTTAGAGGGGTGGGCAGGATCGCTGCGTAGCAGTTTCATAGCTGCGTCGTTGATCTATCCAATGCCCCCTTAAGTGCCGCCATCCCTTCCGTGACCGCCGCTCGCTCGCTCGCGTTCAGCCTTCCCAGCAAGTCCCGCTCGAACGCTTTTGCCAACGGCACCATCTCGCGATAGGCGGCAAGGCCCGCGTTGGTCAGCGTCAGGTGCTCGACACGGCGGTCTTTTTCATCAGGTTTTCGCGTCAGCCAGCGGCGCCGTTCGAGCTCGGCGACGGCGCGCGAAACCTTGGTCTTGTGCATGGCCGACTGTTCGCCGAGCGCTGTTGCCGTCATCGTGCCGTGCTGGCCGAGACCGGCCAGCGTGCGCCATTCGGGCCGCGTCAGGCCGTGGCGGTCCTTGTAAACCCTGGAAAATTCGCGGCTGACAGCATCGGCAAGGCGATAGAGCCGGTAGGGCAGGAAGCTTTCAAGTTCGAGGGTGTCAGCCTCCATGGTCTGCTCCATCACGATTGATAGTTACATTTTCGATGGTTACAAATGAAACCAATTTGGTCAATCCAGGGAGGATGCCATGGCCTTTTCCTACATGCCGGGGTTCGGCAACGACTTCGAAACCGAGACTTTGCCCGGTTCGCTGCCGCAAGGGCGGAATTCGCCGCAGCGGCCGGCCTACGGCCTTTATGCCGAGCAGCTTTCGGGCTCGCCCTTCACCGCGCCACGCGGCACCAATGAGCGCTCCTGGCTTTATCGCATCAGGCCGAGCGTCAGGCACACCGGCCGCTTCAAGGTGGCGGATTATCCGCTGTGGAAAAGCGCGCCGAATGTCGGCGATCACGAACTGGCGCTTGGCCAGTACCGCTGGAACCCGGTGCCGATGCCGAAGGAACCCACCGACTTCATTGCCGGCATGCGCTCGATCACCACCGCCGGCGACGTGCTCGGCCAGACCGGCATGGCCGCCCATGTCTATGTCGCCAACCGATCGATGGCCGACGACCATTTCTTCAACGCCGACGGCGAGTTGCTTATCGTGCCGCAAGTGGGCGCGCTGCGCTTCGTCACCGAGATGGGCGTCATCGAATTGCGACCGGGCGAGATCGCCGTGCTGCCGCGCGGCCTCGTGTTCAAGGTCGAACTGGTCGATGAAACAGTGCGCGGCTATGTCTGCGAGAACTACGGCGCCAAGCTGACGCTGCCGGATCGTGGCCCGATCGGCGCCAATTGCCTGGCCAATCCGCGCGATTTCAAGACACCTTGCGCCTGGTTCGAGGACAAGGAGACGCCGTGCCGGCTGATCGTGAAATGGTGCGGCCAGTTTCATGTCACCGAACTCGATCATTCGCCGCTGGATGTGGTGGCGTGGCACGGCAACTACTCGCCCTACAAATATGATCTCGCAACGTTTTCGCCGGTCGGCGCCATCCTGTTCGACCATCCCGATCCGTCGATCTTCACGGTGCTGACCGCGCCGAGCGGCGAAGAGGGCACCGCCAACATCGACTTCGTCATCTTCCCGCCGCGCTGGCTGGTGGCCGAAAACACGTTTCGCCCGCCCTGGTATCACCGCAACATCATGAGCGAGTTCATGGGCCTGATCCACGGCCAGTACGACGCCAAGGAAGAGGGTTTCGTTCCCGGTGGCATCAGCCTGCACAATCTGATGCTGGCCCACGGGCCTGACGCAACAGGTTTTGAAAAAGCCTTCCACGCGGATCTGAAACCGGTCAAGCTCGACAACACCATGGCCTTCATGTTCGAGACGCGATTCCCACAGATGCTGACCCGCTACGCCGCCGAGGTTGAAACCCGGCAGGACAATTACATCGACTGCTGGGCCGATCTGAAGAAGCGCTTCAACGGCACGCCCGAGGGCGACTGGTCTTGAGCGCTGATCCAATGCGGGATCGGCTGGTGCTGCTGGGCTCGAAGGGCGGCCCGGCGCTCCGGCCGGGCGGTCGGTGGCCGAGTTCGTCGCTGCTGATATTCGGCGGACGTACCATTGTCGTGGATTGCGGGCTTGGCGTGACGCACGGGCTGGCCGAGACCGGCATCAGCCTGAAGTCGCTCGACCTGGTCTTCATCACGCATCTGCATTCCGACCATGTGCTGGAACTCGGTCCGCTGATCCACACCGCCTGGACGGCGGGTCTGGCGACACCGGTCACCGTGTTCGGCCCGCCCGGCACCGGCCATTACTGGCAGCGCTTTTGCCAGGCGATGGAATTCGACATCGAGATACGCATAGTCGACGAAGGCCGGCCTGATATCGCAGATTTGGTTTCGATCATCGAGTTCGGCGAAGGCCGGGTGATGGAGGAGCGCGGCCTGAAGGTTTTGGCGCTACGCGTCGACCATCCGCCGGTGAACGACTGCTTTGCGCTGCGCTTCGAGCATGCCGGACAGAGCGTGGTGTTTTCCGCCGATACGGCGTTCTTTCCGCCATTGGCGGATTTCGCCAAAGGCGCCGACATTCTCGTCCATGAAGCCATGCTGGAAGACGGCATCGAGCGGCTCGTCGCGAAAACCGGCAATGGCGCGCGGCTGAGGGAGCATCTGCTCGCCAGCCATAGTTTTGCTGAGGAAGCGGGGCGCATCGCCAGTGACGCAGGAGCCAAAAGACTGGTGCTCAACCACCTCATCCCGGCCGATGATCCCGAGATCGGCGAGGCCGACTGGATCGCCGCCGTCAGGAAAACATGGGCCGGAGACTTGACGATTGCCCACGACGGCCTTGTTGTGGGACTGGAGCATGATCCCGAACTGAAGGACCGCGTTAGCGAAAAGTGAGAACCGGTTTTCGGAAGAGATCATAAGAACAAAATTCAAAGCGGCACCAAAGCCGCATCAGGAGAGGAAACCGCATGAAGCTTGCCACATTGAAGGACGGGACGCGCGACGGAAAGCTGGTCGTCGTCTCGCGCGACCTGACGCGGTTCACCGATGCCTCGTTTCTGGTGCCGACGTTGCAGTCGGCGCTCGACGACTGGAACCGGATCGCGCCGCATCTGGCGACAATAGCGGAATCGCTGGAGAACAATGCGGTGCCGTCAGCGCGCTTTCACGAGCATGATGCCCATTCGCCGTTGCCGCGCGCCTACCAGTGGGCCGATGGCTCTGCCTATGTGAATCATGTCGAACTGGTGCGGAAGGAGCGCGGCGCCGAGATGCCGGCAAGCTTCTGGACCGATCCGCTGATCTACCAGGGTGGTTCGGACAGTTTCATCGCGCCGCGTGATCCGATCCGCACGGTCGACGAGGCTCTTGGCGTCGACATGGAAGGGGAAGTCGCTGTCGTCGTCGACGATGTGCCGATAGGCGCAAGCCTCGATGCGGCAAGAGCCGCGATCCGGCTGGTCATGCTGGTCAATGACGTCACGCTGCGCTCCCTCACCGCGCCAGAGCTTGCCAAGGGCTTCGGCTTCTTCCAATCAAAGCCGTCCTCGGCGTTTTCGCCCGTCGCGGTGACGCCGGACGAACTTGGCGAGGCCTGGGATGGCGGCAAGGTCAACCTGCCGCTGCTGGTCGATCTCAACGGCAAGCCGTTCGGCCGCGCCAACGCCGGCGTGGACATGACATTCGATTTTCCGGCGCTGATTGTGCATGCCGCGAAAACCCGGCCGCTGGCCGCCGGCACCATCATCGGTTCGGGCACGGTCTCCAACAAGCTCGACGGCGGGCCTGGCAAGCCTGTCTCGGCGGGCGGCGCCGGCTATTCCTGCATAGCCGAGTTGCGCATGATCGAGACCATCGAGGCCGGCGAACCGACAACCCCGTTCCTGGGCCTTGGCGACATTGTGCGCATCGAGATGAAGGACAGGATCGGACATTCGATTTTTGGTGCGATCGAGCAGAAGGTCGAGAAATACATCAGGTAAGATTGCACTGGGAGGACGTCTGAAACGATGAACCTGCTGGACCATTTCAGCCGCATGGCGCGCAACAATCTCTGGTCGAACGACCGGCTCTATCGCGCCGTGCTGCAGCTTGAGCCCGGCGAATTCGAAGCCGAGCGAACCAGCTTCTTCCCGTCGATCATGGCAACGCTCAACCACATCCTGGCGGTCGATCATCTCTATCTCGATTTTCTCGAAGAGGGCGACATTGGCGCCGCGGCCCATGACGATTTCGTGCCGTTCGATGAACCACAAGCGCTGTTTGACGCCCAGGGCGCATCCGACCGGCGACTGATCGCCTTTTGCGATCATTTGTCGGCGGCCGATCTCGACCGCCGTGTCATCACCGACCGGCGCGAGGACGGAAAAATACCGGAGCGCATCAGCGATCTGCTCGCCCACCTCTTCATCCACGACATCCATCATCGCGGCCAGGTGCACGCCATGCTGTCCGGCACCTCGGTAAAGCCGCCGCAGCTCGACGAATTCTTCCTCGACTATGATCTGAAGCTGAGGAGAGCGGAGGTCGAGCGGTTGGCGATTGATGGCGGCAATTAATTGTAGTTACGAAAATTCTTGACTTAATTATTGTAGGTACATAAATTTCGGATGAAGATCGTCTGGGACGAACCGAAACGGTTGGCCAACATCGAAAAGCACGGGTTGGATTTTGCCACACTGGATGAGGAATTTTTCCTTACGTCAACGATCCGTGCGGCCAAAGCTGATCGTCTCATGGCAATTGGTCGGATGATTGACGGGATCGTTGCCGTGATCTTTGCCCGGCTCGGCTCCGAGGGCATCTCGATCATTTCGATGCGCCCGGCCAACCCGGCTGAAAGAAGATTGTACAATGACAAAACCTAAGCTGCAGACAAAATTCGAACCGGGGCGCGGCTACAGCAAGGAAGATTGGGATGCCGTTTCGGACAATCCGGAATGGACAGAGGAGGATTTTCGAAACGCTCGTCCCTTCGCTGAAGTATTTCCGGACCTCGCCGAAAGCATTCGCCGTTCGCGCGGGCGGCCGGCGCTCGACAATCCCAAGAAACAGGTGACGCTGCGCCTCGACAGCGATGTGGTCGCTCGCTTTCGCGCCGGCGGTCCCGGCTGGCAGAGCCGGATTAACGACATTCTGCGCAAGGCCGCCGGCTTGCCCAAATAAGCGTCGCCTCACTCCGCCGCCTGCACCTTCAGCACGCCGCGCTTGATCTGGTCCTGCTCGATCGATTCGAACAGCGCGCGGAAATTGCCCTCGCCAAAACCCTCGTCGCCCTTCCTCTGGATGAATTCGAAGAAGATCGGCCCGATTACGGTTTTCGAGAAGATCTGCAGCAGGATCTTGGTCGTGCCGCCGTCAACCACGCCTTCGCCGTCGATCAGGATGCCGTGCTTTTTCATCCGCTCGATCGGCTCATCATGGCCGTGCACGCGGGCATGAGACATCTCGTAATAGGTTTCCGGCGGACCGGGCATGAACTTCAGCCCGTTGGCTGCCAGCCTGTCGGTGGCGCCGTAGATCTCGTCCGTGCCGACAGCGATGTGCTGGATGCCTTCGCCATTATACTTCTTCAGATATTCGGCTATCTGGCTGGTGTCGTCCTTGGACTCGTTGAGCGGGATGCGGATCTTGCCGCAGGGCGAGGTGATCGCGCGGCTGACCAGGCCGGTGATCTTGCCGTCGATGTCGAAGAAATGGATCTGCTTGAAGCCGAACAGGTCACGATAGAAATCCCACCATTTGTCCATATTGCCGCGATAGACATTGTGGGTGAGGTGGTCGAGATAATAGAAGCCGACGCCTTCCGGCTTCGGGTCGGGCTCGCCCAGCCAGTCGAATTCGGCTTCGTAGGCCGAGCCTTTGTCGCCGTAGACCTCGATGAAATAAAGCAGCGAGCCGCCAATGCCTGATATCGCCGGCACATCGAGCGCCTTGTCGGCGCCTTCATAGGGTGTGGCGCCTTTGGCGACAGCATGGTCGAACGCGTGCTTGGCATCGACCACCCGCCAGGCCATCGAGGAAGCGCAGGGGCCGTGCTTGTCGACGAATTTCATCGCATGCGAGCCGGGTTCGGCATTGACGACATAGTTGATGTCGCCCTGCCGCCAGACGGTGATGTTCTTGGTGCGGTGCTTGGCTACCGGTACATAGCCCATGCGGGTAAAAAGCTCGGCGAGCTTTTCCGGTTCGGGATGCGCGAACTCGACGAATTCGAAGCCGTCGGTGCCGGCGGGATTGGCCTTGCTGATCGTTGCGGGCGGTGCATCGTGCGGGAAGGGACCCATGGTGTTGTCCTCCTAAGCTGCTTGGCCGCAAAGGGCCATTTTGACGCTACTATAGCGCGGAGCAGGCGCATGGTGCTTGCATTCAAACGCTTTAAACGAATAAATCATGCGGGAATTGTGCATGGTGGATGAAAAAATCATGGATGAGGCGCGCATAGACCAGTTTGACCGCAAGATAATGGCTCTCTTGCAGGGCGACGCACGGCTGACCAACAACGATTTGTCGGAACGGGTGAACCTGTCGGCGTCGCAATGTTCGCGCCGCCGCCAGAGGCTGGAGGAGGACGGCTATATCAGGGGCTATCGCGCGGTGCTCGACCGCGACAAGCTCGGCTTCTCACTGGTCAACGTCATCTCGGTGACGCTCGCCACCCACAACCGTGACAATGCGCGGCGCTTCGGCGAGTTGGTGGCGCGGTTGCCGCAGGTGCAGGAGGCGCACGCGCTGACCGGCGAGATGGATTACATCCTGAAAGTGGTGACGCCCGACCTGAAATCGCTGTCGGAATTCGTCAACGGCGTGCTCCTGCCGCACGAATCCGTGCAGCATGTGAAGACGGCGATCGTGCTGGAAACGCTGAAGGAAACCGGCGCGCTGCCGATTTAGCCCTTCGACTGCTGGATCAGCCCAAAAAGGTTGGTGCAGCGTGCGCCGGAACGGCAATAGGCGAACACCGGGCCTTCGAGCTCATCGAGCGCCTCAGCCTGGTCCTCGACATTTTGGGCGGTGATCTGGCCGCTGACGACCGGGATGTAGCGAAAGGTAAGCCCGGCGGCTTCGACTGCCGCTTTGACGGTGTCCGCCGAAGGCTGGCCGGGCTGCTCGTCATCAGGCCGGTTGCAGATGACGCTCTTGAAGCCGGCGGCCTTGATGGCGGCGACTTCTTCGGGCTGGATCTGGCCGGAGACCGAATAGTCCTCGGTGATCTGACGATATTCCATATTTCCTCGCAAAACTGGTTTGGCCGCAGTCTTTAAGACTCCCCGACGAGATCGGCAATCCGCGCAGAATGAAATCCCACTGCGCAGATAGTTATTTTCGACGGAGAATCCAACAGAGCCGGCGCGGCCCGGCTGGCCAGGAAGGCATCAGCTTCCGAGGATCGCGCCTTTGATCTGGGCGATGTTGTTGTGCATCAGGTCGATATAGGTCGATGCCGGGCCGTCGGGTTGCGACAGCGCATCCGAATAAAGCGTGCCGCCAACCTTGGTGCCGGTCTCGCTGGCGATCTGCTCGATCAGCCGCGCGTTGGTGATGTTCTCGATGAAGACCGCCGCCGCCTTGTCCTGCTTCACCTGGCTGACCAGCTTGGCGACGTCGGCAGCGGACGGCTCCGACTCGGTCGACACCCCTTCGGGCGCCAGGAAGGTGAGGCCATAGGCCTTCTCGAAATAGCCGAAGGCGTCATGCGAGGTGATGACGACGCGCTTCTCTTCCGGGATCGACTGGATCGCCGCCTGCACTTCGCCCTCAAGCACGTCGAGTTTCTCGGTATAGGCGGCGGCATTGGCCTTGTAGCTGTCGCAACCCCCAGCGTCGGCGGTGCAGAAGGCATCGGCGATGTTCTTCACATAGATCTTGGCGTTGCCGATCGACTGGAAGGCATGCGGATCGGTCTCGCCATTAGTATGGGCGCCTTCAGCGGCGTCGGCATCGGCGAATTCGGGTTTGAAGTTGATCGGCGTGACGCCCCTGGTCAAAACGGCGATCCTCGCCTTGGAGGCACTGGCGTCGACCAGGCGCTGCAAAAAGCCTTCGAAATGCAGGCCGTTGACCAGCACCACATCCGCACCCGCCATCGCCACCGCGTCAGCCGGGCTCGGCTCGTAGACATGGGCATCGCCATCCGGCCCGACGATGGTGGTCAGATTGATCCGGTCGCCGCCGACATTTTTGGCGAAATCGGCAATGATCGTGAAGCTGGCGACCACTTTCAACGGCTCCGCGAGGGCCGACGACGCGCCAAAGGCTGACAATGTCATAACGCCCACTGCCAGGGCGGCGCGGATCGATTTCAGCATGGACAGCACTCCTTTGGGATCAGGCGGTTCTGTGGCGGTGATGGATAATGCGGGCGCGCAGGATGCCGCGCGTGCCGAACAGGATCGAGGCAAAATAGACAACGCCGGCCGACAGGATGATGGCCGGGCCGGAAGGCAGCGACACGTGGTAGGACAAAAGCAGCCCGGCGACGCAAGAGGCAAAGCCGATCAGCACCGCCAGCACGCACATCGGCTCGACGCGCATGGTCCAGAAGCGGGCGGCAGCCGCAGGCAGCATCATCAGCCCGACCGATAGCAGCGTGCCGAGCGCCTGGAAGCCGCCGACCAGGTTGAGCACAACGAGGCCGAGGAAGATGAAATGCACCGGGCTGCCCAGCCGGCTGACCGAACGCAGGAACAGCGGGTCGAGACATTCGGCGACGAGCGCCCGCCAGAAGATGGCGAGGCTGACCAGCGTGACCAGCACGATGCCGCCGATCAGTGTCAGCGCTTCATTGTTGAGCGCAAGCACGGTGCCGAACAGCACATGCATGAGATCGACGCTGGAGCCGCGGATCGACACCATCAGCACGCCGATCGCCAGCGAAATCAGGTAGAAGGCCGCCATCGAAGCGTCCTCGCGCTGGATGGTGAAGCGCGAGACGGCGCCGGCGCCGAGCGCGACGATGATGCCGGCAATCAGCCCGCCGATGGTCATCGGCAGGATTTCCAGCCCATAAAACAGGAAACCGGCGGCAGCACCCGGCAGGATGGCGTGGGCCATGGCGTCGCCGGAAAGGCTCATGCGCCGCAACATCAGGAACACGCCGACCGGGCAGGCGCCGAGCGACAGCATCAGCGAGCCGGCAAGCGCCCGCTGCATGAAGGCGAATTCGGCGAACGGAGCAACGAGAAGACCGTAGAGCGTGTCCATCATGCTGCCCGCGGCCCGGAGCCGTGATGATGGTCGTGCGCATGGTTGTGCCCAGGGTCGTGCCCGGGGCCGTGACCGTGATCACCGTGTTTGTCCGGCTCGCACCAGGGCGCGTTCTCCTCCCAGGCTTCGTGGAAGCGGCGCGCGCGCAACAGGTTTTCCGGCCGCAGTGTTTCCCTGGTTTCGCCCCAGGCGATTGGCTGGCGCGCCAGCAGCAGCGTCTCGGGGAAGTTCTGGCGCACCAGTTCCAGATCGTGGACGACAACCAGGATCGTGCGTTCCTCGCCATGCCAGCGCTTGATTAGTGCGATCAGGTCGCCGACGGTCTTGGTATCGACGGCGTTGAACGGTTCGTCGAGCAGAATGAGATCGGCGTCCTGCAGCAGCACGCGAGCGAACAGCGTGCGCTGCAGCTGGCCGCCCGACAGCGTGTCGATCGGGCGCTTCTCGAAGCCGCCGAGGCCGACGGCCATCAGCGCCTGGCTGACCGATTCGCGATCTTCCCTAGTGTAGCGGCCGAGCAGCCCGCGCCGTGGCCACAGGCCGAGCGAAACCAGATCAACGACCCGGGCGGGAAAGGAGCGGTCGAGTTCCGACTGTTGCGGCAGATAGGCGGCGCGCACGCCGGGCGCCCGGACAACCGTGCCGGCCATCGGCTTCAACACGCCGACGATACCCTTCATCAGGGTCGACTTGCCCGATCCATTGGCGCCGACGACTGCTGTCAGCGACCCGCGGCGGATTGTGCCATCGAGATGATGGATCGCCGGATGGCTGTTGTAGCCCAGCGTCAGGTCGCGGAATGTCAGGCAGGTTTTGGTCATGTGACGATCCGTGGGACACCACTAGTACGGCAGCGGGGTGGATATGTGATGTTATTACATTAGTCAACAAGTCAATCCGGCGGAATTGCGGCGACCGGAGCAATTTGCGTGTGCCTATTTTCGCCCCACGCCTGCTGGCTCAAGAGGATTCGCTCATGCAACCTTGCCGCCAGCGAGCCGCGACTCTAAAGAGGCGCGACCCACAAAGGAAGGAAACATCCAATGAGCATTCGTCGCATCGATGTTGGCCCACGCATGAGCCAGATCGTCATCCATGGCAACACCGTCTATCTGGCTGGTCAGGTCGGCGAACCAGGCGGAAACGTCGGCACCCAGACCAGGGACATCCTGGCGGCCATCGACGAATTGCTGGCCAAGGCCGGCACCGACAAGACCAAGATCCTGCAGGCGATCATCTGGCTGGCCGATATGAGCACCTTTGCCGAGATGAACGCGGCATGGGACAAGTGGGTGCCACAGGGCCATACCCCGGCCCGCGCCACCGGCGAGGCCAAGCTTGCCGGGCCGGAATACCTGGTCGAGATCATCGTTACCGCCGCCATTTGAGATGCGGCTCTTTACCCTCCCCCTCGAGGGCCCTCGAGGGGAGGGTTACCCCTGCGACGGTGTGAACCGCGCGACCAGCGTGTGGCTGTCGGCCGCATAGGTGAAACGGACATGGGTGACCGGGTGCTCGGCGCTCCATGTCCGTCGCTCGACCACCAGGCAGGGGGCGCCGGACTCGATTTCGAGTGCGGTCGCAATGTGTCTGTCGGCGGCGACGGCGCGGATGCGGTGCTCGGCGGCACTCCATGGCACGCGGGCGATCAGCCACGGCCCAGGCGCGACGGCAAAAAATTCCTCGTTGGCGGCCTCGGCCACAGCGGCCAGGTTGATCAGCCGCTGTTCGTGGGCGAACGGCCGCTTGCCGGCGAAATGCCGGCATTCCAGCGCCAGCACCGGCCCGTTGCAGTCGAGTTCCAGCAAGGCGCGATCCTCGGCGCTGCTGCGTCTTTTATGTCGTGCCACACGCTCGTAGCGATAGGGCAGGCCGAGCGCCTCGACCTCGATCCTGATGTCATGGATTTCCAACACCGCGGCTTGCGACTGCGGCCGCCGGACAAAGCTGCCAGAGCGGCGGCGGCGCTCTATCAGCCCCGCCTTGGCAAGCTGCGACAGCGCCTTGTTCACCGTCATGCGCGAACATTTGTACTCGGCCGTCAGCTCGTGCTCGAACGGGATGCGGTAGCCGGGCGCCCAAGCGCCGGACAGGATTCGTT
This sequence comes from Mesorhizobium sp. WSM4847, assembly GCF_055811335.1. Taxonomy (NCBI): domain Bacteria; kingdom Pseudomonadati; phylum Pseudomonadota; class Alphaproteobacteria; order Hyphomicrobiales; family Phyllobacteriaceae; genus Mesorhizobium; species Mesorhizobium sp. WSM4847. The sequence continues at coordinate 119,852 of NZ_JBVVPY010000017.1, forward strand.
CGCTGATGTCGGACAGGATGCGTTGATGCAGCGAGAGGGGCTCGCCGCCGTCCGCATCCATTGTCTGGATCATGCTCATGCCGAAAGCGCCGTCATCACCTTGCGAAAACGCTCGGCAATAAAATCGCGCCTTGCGTGCCTGCCACTGCTGACCAGTTTCTTGCCATGCACCCAGACACAATCGACCTTGGAACCGTTGGCGAAGATCCAGGTGTCGAGCACTGCATCGCCCGTCTTGCCGGCAAGCGACGGGTGCTTTTCATCGAGCGAGATGAAATCGGCTGGGGCGCCAGCGGCGATCCGCGAGGGACTTGCGCCGAGCGCTGCGCTGCCGCCGTCGAGCGCGGCATCGAACAGTGCACGCCCGGTCGAACCGCCGGCGACCGCCAGCAGGTTGCGGGCGCGGTGGGCGAGGCGCTGCGAATATTCGAGCTGCCGCAATTCGTCCGGCAGGCCGATCAGTACGTTGGAGTCGGAGCCGACGCCGAAGCGGCCGCCATGCTGTTTGAACAAAGGTGCTGCAAAGGTGCCGTCGCCGAGATTGGCCTCGGTGATCGGGCAGAGGCCGGCGATTGCTCCGCTTTTCGCCAAGGCCGCCGTCTCGGTCTCGGTCATGTGGGTGGCGTGGATCAGGCACCAGCGACTATCGACCCTGGCATTGGCGAGCAGCCATTCGACCGGCCGCGCCCCGGACCAGGCAAGGCAGTCCTCGACCTCCTTCACTTGCTCGGCGATGTGGATGTGGATCGGTCCGCCGGGTGCCATTGTCGCAATGTTTTCCAACTGCTCCGGTGTCACGGCGCGCAGACTGTGCGGGGCGATGCCGACGACCGCGTGATTCAAGGTGCGAACGGTTTCGTGACATTTCTCAACAAGCCGCGAGAACCGATTCATATCGTTGATGAATCGCCGCTGGCCTTCGTTCGGTGCTGCGCCGCCGAAAGAGGAATGTGCATAGAAGACCGGCAGCAGCGTCAGCCCGATGCCGGTGTCGGCAGCCGCGGCGGTGATGCGGTCGGCCATTTCGGCGACGTTGGCGTAGGGCTGGCCGTCGCGGTCGTGATGCAGATAGTGAAACTCGCCGACGCGTGAAAACCCAGCCTCCAGCATCTCGACATAGAGCTGCGCGGCGACCGCCTCGACCTGATCCGGCGTCATCGACAGCGCGAAGCGATACATCACCTCGCGCCAGCTCCAGAAGCTGTCGGCTGAAGGGCCGCGCAGCTCGGCTAGACCGGCCATGCCGCGCTGGAAGGCGTGGCTGTGCAGGTTCGGCATGCCTGGCAGCAGAATGGCATGGCGTTCGTCGCCGGGCTGGGATGCGTTGTTCGGCTCGACCGTGGCGATGTGGCCATCACTGACGACGATCCGGGCATTGGAATGCCAGCCGTCGGGCAGAAGCGCCTGTTCCGCAAAGATCGCAGTCACGTTTTCTCTCCGATTCCCTTTGTCCCGTGCAATGATACCACTTGCAGTGCGTTTCAATATGTATATACATAACCACCGCCGATTGAAACGGAAAAGATGATGGCTGGAGAGAGCAAAAGCCGGGCAGGGGAGATCCGCCTCTGGCGCAATGCGCGACTGGCGACCATGGCCGACAGCGCCGCCGGACTGGGTATCGTCGAAGACGGCGCGATCGTCGCGCGCGATGGTCTGATCGTCTATGCCGGCCAGGAAGCCGACATGCCGGCAGCCTTCAGCCAGAACGCCGAGATTGTCGATTGCGAAGGCCGCTGGATCACACCCGGCCTGATCGACTGCCATACTCATCTGATCCACGCCGGCAATCGCGCCAATGAATTCGAGATGCGGCTGGCCGGCGCCACCTATGAAGAGGTCACCAGGGCCGGCGGCGGCATCGTCTCGTCGGTCAAGGCGCTGCGCGCTGCCAGCCAGCAGGAATTGGTTGCGCAGTCGCTGCCGCGCCTCGAGGCGCTGATCGCTGAAGGCCTCACCACCATCGAGGTCAAGTCGGGCTACGGACTCGATCTCGAAAACGAGAAGAAATCGCTGCGCGCCGCGCGGCTCTTGGGCGAAAACCGTCCAGTAACGGTAACAACGAGCTTCCTCGGCGCGCATGCCCTGCCGCCTGAAGCGAAAGGCGACAAGGACGCGTTTATCGATCTGGTCGCAAACGAGATTTTGCCGGCCGTCACCGCCGAGGGCCTGGCCGACGCGGTCGATGGTTTTTGCGAGGGCCTCGCCTTTTCGCCAGAGCAGATTTCTCGCGTGTTCGACGCGGCGAAAGCAGCAGGCCTGCCGGTAAAACTCCACGCCGACCAATTGTCCAACCTGCACGGCGCAGAACTTGCGGCGCGCTATGGCGCCCTGTCGGCCGACCATCTCGAATACACTGACGAGGCGGGTGCGGCGGCGATGGCGAGGGCCGGGACCGTGGCGACGATCCTGCCCGGCGCATACTATTTCATCCGTGAGATCAAGAAGCCGCCGATCGGCCTATTTCGCCAGCACGGCGTCAGAATGGCGGTCGCCACCGACTGCAATCCCGGCACCTCGCCGCTGACCTCGCTGCTGCTGACCATGAACATGGCGGCGACTTTGTTTGGTCTGACTGTTGACGAATGCCTTGCCGGTGTCACCCGCGAGGCCGCCCGCGCGCTCGGACTGCTCGGACGAACCGGCACGCTGGAGGCTGGGAAATCGGCCGACCTGGCGATCTGGGACATCGAACGCCCGGCCGAGCTCGTCTACCGCATGGGCTTCAACCCGCTGCATGCCCGCATCTGGAGGGGACAATGAGTGAACTCAAACTCAAGCCGGGCAACACGACGCTGGCCGACTGGCGCGAAATCTATCGTGGCGCGATGCCGAAGCTGGACGCGGCCTGCTGGCCAAAGATCAAGGCCAGCGCCGAGGCCGTTGCACGCATCGTCGCCAAGGGTGAGCCGGTCTATGGCATCAACACCGGTTTCGGCAAATTGGCCAGCGTCCGTATCCCCGCCGCCGATCTCGAAACGCTGCAACGCAACATCGTGCTGTCGCATGCCGCCGGCGTCGGCGAACCGATGCCGGTCGCTGTTTGCCGGCTGATGATGGCACTGAAGCTGGCCAGCTTGGCGCAGGGCGCCTCCGGCGTGCGGCCGCAGACCATTGAGCTGCTCGAAGCGATGCTCGCCAACGACGTCATTCCGGTGGTGCCGGCGCAAGGCTCGGTCGGCGCATCCGGCGACCTTGCGCCACTGTCGCACATGACAGCGGTGATGATCGGCGTCGGCGAATGTTTTACCCCGCATGGCCGGTTCCCGGCCAAGGTCGCCTTTGTCTCGCACGGGCTGGAGCCGGTCACGCTTGGCGCCAAGGAAGGGTTGGCGCTGCTCAACGGCACGCAGTTCTCGACCGCCTATGCGTTGGCCGCCTTGTTCGACGCCGAAGTGCTCTACCAGTCGGCGCTGGTCGCCGGTGCGCTCTCGACCGATGCCGCCAAGGGTTCCGACGCCCCCTTCGATCCGCGCATCCACCTGCTCAGGAGGCATCCTGGCCAGATCGAGACGGCAGAGGCGCTGCGCAACCTGATGGCCGGCAGTGCCATCCGTGAATCGCACCGGGTCGGAGACGAACGCGTGCAGGACCCGTACTGCTTGCGCTGCCAGCCGCAGGTGATGGGTGCAGCGCTCAGCGTGCTGCGCCAGGCCGCCGGCACGCTGGGCACCGAGGCCAACGGCGTCACCGACAATCCGCTGATCTTCGCCGAGGACGACACAGCACTTTCCGGCGGCAATTTCCACGCCGAGCCGGTCGCCTTCGCCGCCGACATGATCGCGCTCGCCGTCTGCGAGATCGGCTCGCTGTCGGAACGGCGCATCGCCATGCTGGTCGATCCGGCGCTGTCGGGCATGCCGGCCTTCCTGACCCCGAAGCCAGGCTTGAATTCCGGCTTCATGATCCCGCAAGTGACGGCGGCGGCACTCGTCTCGGAAAACAAGCAAAAGGCCTATCCGGCCAGTGTCGATTCGATCCCGACCTCGGCCAATCAGGAAGACCACGTCTCGATGGCGGCACATGGCGCGCGCCGGCTGATCGGCATGATCGAGAATGCGACGGCCGTCATCGGTATCGAATTGCTGGCCGCCACGCAGGGCTGCGATTTCCATGCGCCGCTGGCATCGAGTGCGCCGCTCGAAGCGGTACGCAGGCTGGTCAGGGCCGAAGTGCCGCATCTCGACAATGACCGGCATTTCCACCCCGACATGGAAAAGGCCATCGCCATGGTGCGCAGCGGCGCTGCCGTGAAGGCAGCGGGCGCGGTGGCGCTGCCGGGAATCGCGTCGTGAGGATGTGCGCCTCTATAGGTCGCCGCAAAGCGCCAGCGCAGGGAGACCATTCATGAACGTGCCCTCCTGGCTCACTGTAAAGCGCGGCACCGCCCCCCTGCTGGTCTCGATCCCGCACACCGGCATCGATCTCGCCGGCCTCGAGAACCGGCTGGTGTCGCCTTGGCTCGGCCGCCGCGACGCCGACTGGTGGATCGACAAGCTGTATGAGTTTGCCGAAGACCTCGGCGCGACGGTGGTGCATACCGCGATCTCGCGCACCGTCATCGACGTCAATCGCGATCCCTCCGGCGTCTCACTCTATCCCGGCCAGGCAACCACCGGCCTGTGCCCGACCGAGACCTTCGACGGCGATCCGCTCTATCGTGTCGGGGAAGAGCCTGATGCCTCGGAGGTCGACGAGCGCCGCGAAAAGTACTTTGTGCCTTACCATGCCGCCATGCAGGCCGAGATCGACAGGCTGCGCGCCGTGCACCGGAAGATCGTCCTCTATGACTGCCATTCGATCCGCTCGATGCTGCCGCGGCTGTTCGAAGGCACTCTGCCGGTGTTCAACCTCGGCACCAATGACGGCAAAAGCGCCGATCCGGGCTTGCAGGCAATGGTCGGCCAGATCCTCGCCGAGACCGGCGAGAGTTTTGTCGTCAACGGCCGCTTCAAAGGCGGCTGGATCACGCGCCATTTCGGCCAGCCGCAAAACGGCGTTCATGCGCTGCAGATGGAACTGTCCAACCGCGGCTATATGCGCGAGCCCGAGGGCAAAGGTACGCCCGACAATTGGCCGGTGCCTTACGACCCGGCATTCGCCGCGCCGATCCGCGCCACGCTGAAGCGGATCCTGGAAAGCGCGATTGCCTGGGCCGGGCGCTGACGCATCGCCGCGCAGCTCATTCGAAAGGAAAAGTGACGCCATGACCGATCCTCGCCACAACATCCGCGAAGTCCGCAGCCCGCGCGGCAGCGAGCTCAATGCCCGCACATGGCTGACTGAAGCGCCGTTGCGCATGCTGATGAACAATCTCGATCCCGACGTCGCCGAAAACCCCAACGAACTGGTCGTCTATGGCGGCATCGGCCGCGCGGCGCGCACCTGGAACGACTTTGATCGCATCGTCGCCTCTCTGAAGACGCTTGGAGACGACGAGACGCTGCTGGTGCAGTCGGGCAAGCCGGTCGGCGTGTTTCGTACCCACACCGATGCGCCGCGCGTGCTGATCGCCAATTCCAACCTCGTGCCGCACTGGGCCACATGGGAGAAATTCAACGAGCTCGATAAGAAGGGCCTGATGATGTACGGCCAGATGACGGCCGGCTCGTGGATCTACATCGGCACCCAAGGCATCGTGCAGGGCACCTACGAGACCTTCGTCGAGGCCGGCCGCCAGCATTACGACGGCAACCTCAGGGGCAAATGGATATTGACCGGCGGCCTCGGCGGCATGGGCGGCGCCCAGCCGCTGGCCGCGGTCATGGCCGGCGCCTGCTGCCTGGCGGTCGAATGCGATCCCGACCGCATCGATTTCCGGCTGCGCACTCGCTATGTCGACGAACGCGCCGACACGCTCGACGAGGCGCTGGAAAGGATCGAGCGCTGGACCAGGGCCGGCGAGGCGAAATCGGTCGGCCTGGTCGGCAACACCGCAGACATCGTGCCGGAACTGGTGCGGCGTGGCGTGCGCCCCGACCTGGTCACCGACCAGACGTCGGCGCATGATCCGCTCAACGGCTATCTCCCCAAGGGCTGGTCGCTCGCCGAATGGCGCGAGAAGCGCACCAGCGACCCGAAGGCGGTCGAAAAGGCGGCGCGCGCGTCGATGCGCGAACATGTCGAGGCGATGGTGGCGTTCTGGAATGCCGGCGTGCCGACGCTCGACTATGGCAACAACATCCGCCAGGTGGCGAAGGAGGAAGGGCTCGACAATGCCTTTGCCTTCCCGGGTTTCGTGCCGGCCTATATCCGGCCACTGTTTTGTCGCGGGATCGGTCCGTTTCGCTGGGCAGCCCTCTCCGGCGATGCCGAGGACATCTACAAGACCGACTCCAAGGTGCGCGAGCTGACGCCCGGCAACACCCACCTGCACAACTGGCTCGACATGGCGCGTGAGCGCATCGCCTTCCAGGGTCTGCCGGCGCGCATCTGCTGGGTTGGTCTCGGCGACCGCCACCGGCTCGGCCTCGCCTTCAACGAGATGGTGGCGAAAGGCGAGCTCAAGGCGCCGGTGGTCATCGGCCGCGATCATCTCGATTCAGGCTCGGTTGCCTCGCCGAACCGCGAGACGGAATCGATGAAGGACGGCTCGGACGCCGTGTCCGACTGGCCGCTGCTCAATGCGCTGCTCAACACCGCCTCCGGCGCAACCTGGGTATCGCTGCATCATGGCGGTGGCGTCGGCATGGGCTTTTCGCAACATGCCGGCATGGTCATCGTTGCCGACGGCACACGCGAAGCGGCCAAACGCCTGGAGCGGGTGCTATGGAATGACCCCGCAACCGGCGTCATGCGCCACGCCGATGCCGGCTATGACCTCGCCATCGACTGCGCCAGGGAGCACCAGCTCAACCTGCCAGGCATCCTCGGCTGAACCGCGCCTTGCGTATCCTCCGGGCAGCCGAATACCGATCCATGCCGTGGAAGAACGGCGGCGGGGTGACGACGGAAATCGCCGTCTCGCCCGCAGGTGCTGCGCTCGACGATTTCGACTGGCGCGTCTCCATGGCGCGCGTCGAAAGCGGTGGATCATTCTCCGAATTTGCCGGAGTGGACCGGAGCTTGGCCGTGCTGGAAGGCGAGGGGATTATCCTTGATTTGGCCGGCCGCCCGGCAGCTACGCTGACCAAAACTTCCGCCCCGCTTTCGTTTCCGGCCGATGTGCCGACGCAAGCGGCGCTGATCGCCGGTCCGATCACCGATCTCAACGTCATGACACGGCGTGGACGGATGACCCATGCCGTCGAACGCCTGGTGATTTCAGCCCCGACGGACATCCAGTCAGCCGCCGATGCGACCCTCATCCTGTGTGTTGACGGCGAGATCTCGGTGGCCGGCGCGGCGCTTGTCCGCATCGGATCGCGCGACGCGCTGTTGCTCGGGCCGGACGACGCTCTGTCACAGCGCCTGGAGCCTGCGCGACCACCGACGCTGTTCGTGATCCGCATCGATCGCGTTGCGGCAAACGATTAACGCCTGTTTCGAAACATGATCACAACACCAGCGAAATATGCCGTAAGCTCAAGCCCAGATCACGAAAAAGCCTGAATCCTTCCGTCGATCAACTCCCGGCGGGAGGGAGGTGGTTCGTCTGCAGGGCCTTGGTGCGAAAATAAACTTTCGGCCCTTGTTTCGATGCAACCAATTCCATTTCAATCGGTTCTAGGGACATTGCCGTGGCGGTGACGCCGCTAACGCGTCCCCCACGCGGAATTTTCAATGAATATCCAGACAGACCCCACCCAAATGGAAAAGACGAGCGCGAGCTTTCCGGCCATCACGGAAGAGCCGATACGCTCCAATTTCCTGCCGGAAGAACGCCTGCGCACGCTGGGTGCAAGCCTCGCCAAGGGCGACGTCAAGGATCTGTTCGGCCTGGAGCCGTTCGATTTCCAGCCACGCGTCCGCGACAGCGCCAGCAAGATCCTCGAAGTCTACCGTTCGACCAATGCCGCACAGGCGAGAGGCGAGACGATCACACCGGCGGCGCAATGGCTGCTCGACAACAATTATCTGGTCGAGGAAACCATCTTCCAGGTCAAGCGCGACCTGCCACGCCGCTTCTATCGTCAGTTGCCGACCCTGAAACTGTCCGACGGCGCCAGCGTGCCGCGCGCCCTTGCGCTGGCCTGGACCTATGTCGCCCATTCGGACAGTTCGGTCTCGGCGACCATGTTCAAGGCGATCGTCGAAGGCTTTCAGGCTGTCGAGCCGCTGAAGATCGGCGAGCTCTGGGCGCTGCCATCGCTGCTGCGCTTCGTTCTGATCGAAAATCTTCGCCGGATCGCGGTTCGGGTCAGTCGTACCCGGCAGATGCGCCAGATTGCCAACGAGGTCGCAGACCGCGTGCTGGCACTCGATGAAACCGCCGACCGTCAGGCGATCCTGTCGAACTACGTCGCCCATGCACAAGACACCACCTTTGCCACTCAATTGCTCTACCGTCTGCGCGACGGGTCGCAAAATGCCGGCAGGGCGCTGGAATGGCTGGAGGGCGAGCTTGAAAGGTCCGGCTCCGACGCCGAGGAAATCATCATCAGCGAGCATCGCACGTTGTCCAGCGGCAACGTAACCACCGGCAACATCATCCGCGGCCTCAGGCTCATCAACGATATCGACTGGACGGTTTGGTTCGAAGATGTCAGCCGCATCGACACCTTGCTGCGCGAGCGCACCGATTTCGCCGCACTCGATTTCTTCTCGCGCGACCAGTACCGGACCGCGATCGAGGAAATGGCGCGCCGCTCCGATCGTTCCGAATTCCGTGTTGCTGAAAAGGCGATCGAACTCGCCGGCCATGCCGCGGTTGCCGATACCACCGTCACCGGTCCGAACGCTCACACCGACGTCGGGTTCTTTCTGGTCGGCCCGCGCCGGCTGGAACTGGAAAAGGCGATCGGCTATCGGCCAACGGTCAGCGTCACGATCAAACGGGCGTTCTGCAAGACCGGATGGCTGGGCATTGTCGTGCCGGTGTTCGCGCTGACGGTCCTGCTTCTTGTCCTCTCCGGCAACGCCCTTGCCAGTCTCGGCCTGTCCATACCGTCGATCGTCCTGATGCTGGCGCTGTTTGCCGTGCCGGCCAGCGAAGGCGCGCTTGCCTTCTTCAACACCGTTGTAACGTTGTTCCTGAAGCCGACGCGCCTCGTCGGCTACGACTATAAACGCGGCATGCCGCCCGAGGCGCGCACGCTGGTGGTGGTGCCGTCGCTGATCGGCTCGCGCGACGACGTCGAGGAGAACATCCGCAACATCGAAGTGCACCACCTGGCCAACACGGCGGACGAAATCCATTTCGCTCTGCTTTCGGACTGGCCGGACAGCAAAACCGAAATCGATGCGGCGGATATCGAGATCCTCCAATATGCTCGCGACGAGATCGCGCGGCTGAACGCCCGCTATCCCAGCGAAGGCGCGCCGCGTTTCTACGTCCTGCACCGCCGGCGGCTCTACAATGAATCCCAGGGCGCCTGGATGGGCTGGGAACGCAAGCGCGGCAAGCTCCACGAACTGAATCTTCTGCTGCGTGGCGACAGCGACACCACCTTTCTGCCGCTGGACGTGCCGTTGCCGGAAAACGTCATCCATGTGATGACGCTGGATGCCGATACGCGCACCACCCGCGATGCCGTCGCCAGTTTGGCTGGAAAGCTTTGCCATCCGCTCAACCGCCCGCATTACGATGCGGCAAAGCGCGTCGTCACCGCCGGCTATACCATCCTGCAGCCGCGCATCACCGCGTCGCTGACCAGCGGCGACGACGCATCCTTCTTCCAGCGGGTCTTTTCTGCCAATCGCGGCCTCGATCCCTACGTATTTGCCGTCTCGGACATCTACCAGGACGTCTTCGGCGACGGCTCCTTCACCGGCAAGGGGCTCTATCACGTCGACTCCTTCGAGGCGGCGCTGAAGGGCCGCATCGAAGAAAACACCGTCCTCAGCCACGATCTGCTCGAAGGCGCGTTGGCGCGCGCGGCACTGGTCACCGACGTCGAACTGGTCGAGGACTATCCGACCCGCTATTCGGTCGACGCGTCGCGCCACCATCGCTGGGCGCGCGGCGACTGGCAGCTTCTGGGCTTCATTCTCAATCCGCGTTCCGGCGTGCCGGCGCTGTCGCGCTGGAAGATGGTCGACAATCTGCGCCGGTCGCTCACGCCGATCTTCTGGGTGATGGCTGCGATCGCCGGCTGGACGCTGCTGCCCTTCACCCAGGCCGCGCAATGGCAGGCGCTGCTGATCCTCACACTTTTCATGGCGCCCACATTCGACATCGTCCACGCCATCCTGCCGAAAAGCGGCGACCAGACGCCGCGCGGTCATTTCTCGGCGCTGGCGCGCGACGTCGTCTTCGGCACCGCCTTGGTGGCTCTGAAGATCGTGCTGATGGCGCATCTGGCCTGGATGATGGGCGATGCCATCATTCGCACGCTCTACCGCCTGTTCGTTAGCCGGAAGAACATGCTCGAATGGCGCACTGCCTCGCAGGCTCACAAGATCGGCGACAACGATCTCGGCTCCTATTACGGCATGATGTACGGCGCTGTGATCGTCGGCGTCGTCGGCCTCGCCATCCCTGTTGTGGCCGATTCCACCGGAGCTTTCGTCGCCTTCTTCTTCGCGCTGTTCTGGATCGGCTCGCCGGCCTTCGCCTTCTTTATCAGCCGCTCGGCCGAAACCGAGGACCGTTTGCGCATATCGGCGGCGGACATCCATGTGCTGCGCACGATTGCGCGGCGCACATGGCATTATTTCGAGACCTTCGTGACGGCCGAGCATCACAATCTGCCGCCCGATAATTTCCAGGAAAGCCCGGCGCCTGTCGTGGCCCCCCGCACCTCGCCGACCAATATCGGCGTCTATCTCCTGTCAGTTGTTTCGGCGCGCGATTTCGGCTGGATCAGCCTGTCCGACGCCACCACCCGCATCGACGCGACGATGTCGACTATCGAGAGCATGCCGCGTGAGCGCGGCCATCTCTTCAACTGGTATGACACGACGACGCTGAAGCCGCTCTATCCGCTGTACATTTCCGCCGTCGATAGCGGCAATCTCGCCGGCCATCTGGTGGCGGTGGCGGCAGCCTGTGCCGAATGGGCGGAAGCGCCTGCAGTCCACCTTCAGGGCGACTTCGAGGGTATCCTCGATACGGTGACGATCCTCGACGAAAGCCTGGCGGAGTTGCCTGACGACCGCCGTCAGTTGCGGCCGTTGCGCCAGCGACTTGCCGATCGCCTCGATGGCATGCGACGCGCGGTCGAATCGATCAAGGCACAGCCCGAGATGGCGTCGATCCGCACCATCAACCTGGCCGTTCTGGCCGGCGAGATCCGCAAGCTCGCCATCGCCATCCATACTGAGGCCGCATCGACGCAGAGCGACACCATCGCCGACTGGGCGGCGAGACTGGAAGCCACCTGCGAAGCGCATGTCCATGACGCGCATAGCGACGACACTGCCGTCGAGGCGCTGCGGGCCAAGCTTCTGTCGTTGCGCGAGCGTACGCGCCGCTTTGCCTTCGAGATGGATTTCTCCTTCCTCATGCGCAAGGAACGCAAGCTTCTGTCGATCGGCTACCGGGTCGAGGAGCATCAGCTCGACGAAAGCTGCTACGACCTGCTGGCTTCCGAGGCGCGGCTGACCAGCCTGTTCGCCATAGCCAAGGGCGATCTGCCGACAGAGCACTGGTTCCACCTCGGCCGGCCGATCGTCGAGATCGGGTTCAAGGGCGCGCTAATGTCCTGGTCCGGCTCGATGTTCGAGTATTTGATGCCGCCGCTGGTGATGAAGGAGCCGCAAGGCAGCATCCTCAACCAGACCAGCAAGCTCATCATCAAGCGCCAGATCCAGTACGGCCGCTCGAAGGACGTGCCCTGGGGGATTTCGGAAGCGGCCTACAACGCCCGCGATCGCGAACTGACCTACCAGTACACCAATTTCGGCGTGCCCGGGCTGGGCCTGAAGCGAGGTCTCGGCCAGAACACGGTGATTGCCCCTTATGCGACCGTGCTGGCGGCGCAGTTCACCCCGCGTGAATCGGTGCAGAACCTGGCCAGGCTGCGGCGACTCGGCGCCCTTGGCCGGCACGGCTTCTACGATGCGGTCGATTTCACGCCGCAACGCGTGCCGGAGGGCACCGACCATGTCGTCGTGCTGAACTACATGGCCCACCATTCCGGCATGTCGATCGCCGCCGTCGCCGACGCCATCTTCGAAGGACGCCTGCGCGACCGCTTCCACAGCGATCCGGTGATCGAGTCGGCCGAGTTGCTGCTGCAGGAAAGAGCGCCGCGCGACATCCCGACCGCCACCGTCAGGACAGAGGCCGACGAACGGTCGAAGGACGAAACGGAAGCCGAAAGCCCCGATACGCGCATCGTGCTCAACCCGCTCAAGGCGCTGCGTTCGACCAGCGTCATGTCCAATGGCCGCTACTCGGTCATGGTTACCGCGACCGGCTCCGGCTATAGTCGCTGGGGCGAGCTTGCCGTCACGCGCTGGCAGCCGGACCCGACCGAAGATCGGCTTGGCTCCTACATCTTCCTGCGCGACTCCGGCACCGGCGACTGGTGGTCGGCCACCGCCGAGCCGAAGCGTGCCACCCACGAAGAGGTGCGGACGCTGTTCTCCGACGACAAGGCGAGCTTCGTCAAGTCAGTGGGATCACTGCGTTCGGAGGTCGAATGCATCGTCATTTCGGAAGGAAATGGCGAAGGCCGGCGGGTGACGCTCTACAATGACGGCCCGGTCGACCGGCATATCGAAGTGACCTCGTTCGCTGAACTGGTGCTGGGCTCCGAAGCATCCGACAACGCGCATCCGGCGTTCTCGAAAATGTTCGTGGAAACCGAAATCGCTGCGAATAACGCAGCGATCTTCGCCACCAGACGTAAGCGGGAAACGGACGAGCCTGATGTCGCCATGGTGCATTTCGTCACCGACCCGTCTGGGTCGACGCGCGACGCCGAGGCCGAAACCGACCGGCGCGCCTTCATAGGCCGCGGCCGCACCATTACCGAGGCCGCCGCCTTCGATCCCGGCGCCAAGCTTGGCGGCCATTCCGGCTTCACGCTGGATCCGGTCGCGGCACTTCGCCGACAGGTGCGCGTGCCGGCCAACAAGAAGATAGCGCTGACCTTCTGGACTGCCGTCGGCGCCAACCGTGCCGAACTCGAAGAAGCCATTGCGCGGCTTGATCATCCGGAAGCCTTCGCGCGCCAGGCGATGCTCGCCTGGACCCGCTCACAGGTGCAGACCCGGCATCTCGGTCTCAGCCTTGCCGATGCCGCCAATGTGCAGAATCTGGCGCGCTACCTGATCTATCCGGATCCGTTCCTGCGGCTTCCGGCCGAATCGATCGCTTCCGGGCTCGGTAGGCAATCGGGCCTATGGCCGACCAGCATATCCGGCGACTTTCCGATTTTCCTGGTCAGGATCGGCGATGTCGCCGATCTCGAAATCGTTGCCCAGGCGCTCCGCTTCCAGGAATACATGCGCGCCCGAGGCATGATGATCGACTTTGTCGTCATCAACGAGCAGGCTTCGTCCTACGTGCAGGACCTGCAACGGGCGGTCGAGACGCTGTGCGAAAACAGCCGCCTGCGCGGCAAGGAGCTAGGACCCCGCCAGCACATCTTCGCGGTGCGCCGCGACCTCATGGACGAGGCGACCTACAAGACGCTGCTGGCCACTGCTCGCGTCGTTCTGCACACGCGCAACGGCACCATCTTCGATCAGATCGAGCGCGCCGAGGCCGCTGCGCTGCAAGCGCGGGACGCCTTGCAGCCGGCGGGTGCAGCAGCGCTTCGTGAACCGTCTCCGCCGGCGCCACAGACGTGGGCCCAAGCCTCGTTCGACGGCAGTGCCGACGGCAGCGGGCTCAACCAGTGGAACGGTTTTGGCGGTTTCGAGGGCGACGGACGCCACTATGTCGTGCGCCTTGCTGGCCGGCGCACGACGCCGCAGCCCTGGATCAACGTCGTCTCCAACGCCTCGTTCGGTTTCCACGTTTCGGCTGAAGGCGCTGCCTTCAGCTGGAGCCGAAACAGCCGCGACTATCAACTGACGCCGTGGGCGAACGACCCGGTCACCAACCGGCCAGGCGAGGGCATCTATATCTACGATCATGCCAGCGGCCGGGCGTTCTCGCCGCTGGCCGCCGTCGTCCGCGATCCCGCCATGACCTACGAAACATGGCACGGGCAGGGGTTTTCGACCTTCCGTTCGAAGCGCGGGCCTCTGTCGATGGACCTTACCCATGTGGTGGATTCCGTCGATCCGGTGAAAATCTCCAGGTTGCGCATCCAGAATTCCGGTTCGGCGCCGGCGCGACTGCGCGTCTATGCCTATGCGGAATGGGTTCTTGGCAGCCATCGTTCGCGCACGGCGGCGACCATCGTTCCGTCCAGGGATGCCGCGACGGGCGCGCTGCTGGCGCAAAATCCCTACGGGCTCGATTTCAGCGATCGGGTCGCCTTCCTGGCCGCCGACGGCGCAGCACACTCGGTGACGGCCGACCGCGGCGAGTTCATTGGCCGCCACGGCACCAGCGAACTCCCGCAAGCCGTGCTCAGCGGCGCAAGCCTGTCGGGCCGCGTCGAGGCGGGCGACGATCCTTGTGCGGCAATTGCACGCGACGTCGACATCCCTGCCGGCGGCGACGTGACGCTGCTCTGGCTGCTCGGCGATGCAGCCTCTGCCGAGGAAGTCAGCGCGCTGGTCCAGCATCACTGCAGCAAGGATTTCGATCAGCGGCTGACTGACAATGAACACACCTGGCGAGGGTTTCTCGACACCATCCAGGTCGAGACGCCGGACAGGGCGCTCAACGCGATGGTCAACCACTGGCTGCCCTATCAGAGCCTTGCCTGCCGCATCCGCGCCCGCTCGGCGTTTTACCAGGCGAGCGGCGCCTTTGGCTTCCGCGACCAGTTGCAGGACACGCTGGCCCTGCTTCTCCATGATCCGAAACTGGCGCGCGACCAGATCCTCAACGCGGCGCGGCGGCAATTCCCCGAAGGCGACGTGCAGCATTGGTGGCTGCCGCGAACCGAGGCAGGCGTCCGCACCATGATTTCCGACGACGTGGTCTGGCTCGCCCACGCCACGGCACACTACTTGCTGGTGACCGGCGATACCGCGATCCTCAGGGAACAATTGCCCTTCATCGAAGGGCCGTCGCTGGAAGAAGGTGAGCACGACGCCTTTTTCACGCCGGAGATATCGAAGAAGACCGCTTCACTCTATGATCATTGTGCGCGCGCACTTGACCTTGCCATCAAGCGCAGCAGCCCCGCCGGACTGCCGCTGATCCTCGGCGGTGACTGGAACGACGGCATGAACCGTGTCGGCGAGCACGGTAAGGGCGAGAGCGTCTGGCTGGGTTGGTTCCTGCTGAAAACGCTGGGCGACTTTGCAGCTGTCGCCAAGGCGGAAGGCGACGCCAAGCATGCGCAAGCCTGGACAAAACACGCCGGCGTGCTGAAGCGGGCGCTGGAAAGCACGGCCTGGGACGGTGAATGGTACCGTCGCGGCAGCTTCGACGACGGCACGCCGCTGGGGTCGCGCAGCTCGCAGGAATGCAAGATCGACTCGATTGCCCAGTCGTGGAGCGTGCTGTCGGGCGAGGGCGATCCGGCGCGATCGACGATGGCGATGCAGCAGGCGATGAAAATGCTCGTCGACGACGAGCTCAACATCGTAAAGCTTTTCACCCCTCCCTTTTCCAGGACGGAACAGAACCCAGGCTACATCAAGAGCTACCCGCCGGGTGTCCGTGAAAACGGCGGCCAGTACACCCACGCAGCGACATGGTTCGTCATTGCGCTCGCCGAAATGGGGCGCGTCGACGACGCCTACCGCTGCTTCTCGATGCTCAACCCGGCCAACCATGCGCTCGACGAGGCCGCTGCCGAGCACTACCGCGTCGAGCCTTACGTCGTCGCGGCGGACGTCTACGCCGGGCAAGGCAAGGGCGGCCGCGGCGGCTGGACCTGGTATACCGGCTCGGCCGGGTGGCTTTATCGCGCGGCGGTCGAAGGCATCCTCGGCATCGAGCGCAGGGGCGAGCGCATCCAGTTCAGGCCGAAACTGCCCAGCCATTGGGATGGCTATGCGGCAACGCTCAAGGTGCTGGGGGCCGAGCTCAGGGTTCAGGTTGTCCGTGACAAGAAGGCCAAAGCCGTCTCGCTCGAGGTAAATGGTAAAAAGACGAAGGCTTCGTCTTTCGAACCGAAAGCCGGCGACAAGGCCGATCTGGTCGTCAGGATACCGGCGTAGCTTCAAGGATTTGGAGCGTCTTTGTACATCTTGAGGATGTGCGTTATTTAAAGTTGCTCGAGCAATTCTATTGCGCATGAGATGTCCCAAAAGCCGATGCAGGCTTTTGGGATTCGTACATGCCAAGTTGCTGATTAAAATTTCGGCAGTGCTTCCGGCCTGCCACGATTTTGCCGCAAGGCTGACATTTTACCTTTTTTCTCAAACCGTTAGGTGATCACGACAGATTTCGCAGCGTCGCCATCTTTTGTTCGCGAATTGGGAACTGAAGGGGTACGAGGGCATTGTTTCGCGACACGTCAACGAGTACGAGTCAGAAAATGATGCAGTGCACAATAACAATTTGCCGGAGTAGCTGAAGTGTCCCTTCTGCAAATCTACTGGAGAGCGCTCGGTTATCTCGCTGCCGACAGAAAACGCGTCGCGTTTATCTGTGGGGCGAATGTCGCGCTTGCGATTATCGCCATCCTTGAGCCGATCATGTTCGGACGGGTGATCGATGCCATTTCCGATAGCGGCTCGGTCTTTTCGACGCTCGGACTATGGGCCGGTATCGGCGTCTTCAACGTCATCGCCTTCGTTCTGGTGGCGCGCGGCGCGGACCGTTTTGCCCATGCGCGGCGCAGCGAGGTTCTTTGCCAATCATTCGAGCGCGTAATCACCATGCCGCTTGCCTGGCATCATCAGCGCGGCACCTCCAATTCCCTGCATACGCTGCTGCGCGCGGTCGAGACCTTGTTCAGCCTCTGGCTCGAGTTCATGAGGCAGCATTTGTCCACGGTTGTCGCGCTGGTTCTGCTGGTGCCGACGGCGCTCAGCATGGACATTCGCATGTCGATGGTCCTGCTGGCGCTGGGCGCGCTCTACGTCGGAATTGGCCGGCTGGTGATGCGTCGCACCAGGGAAGGCCAGGCGTCCGTGGAGCGGCATTTTCACCAGGTGTTCGCGCATGTGAGCGACTCGGTCAGCAATGTCGCCGTGCTGCAGAGCTACAATCGCATCGGCCACGAGACCGACGCCTTGAAGCGCTATGTCAAGAACCTGCTTGATGCCCAGTATCCGGTGCTCGACTGGTGGGCGTTGGCCAACGCCCTGCACCGTCTGTCGTCGACCATTTCGATGATGGTCGTGCTGTTGATCGGCTCCTATCTGGTCATGCATGGCCAATTGCGGATCGGTGACGTCATCGCGTTTACCGGCTTTGCCACGCTGCTGATCGCCCGGCTCGACCAGATGTCGGCCTTCGCCAACCAGATTTCGGAAGCCAGGGCCAAGCTCGAGGAATTTTATCGCCTTGAGGACTCCGCGGCCGAGGCCGCCGAGCCGGACGGGTTGCGTGACCTGGTCAACGTCACTGGTCATGTGCGTTTCGAAAACGTCAACTTCGAATTCGCCAATTCGGGGCAGGGCGTGAACGACGTGTCGTTCGAGGTCCATGCCGGCCAGACCGTGGCCATCGTCGGCCCGACCGGCGCAGGCAAGACCACGCTGATCAATCTCCTGCAGCGGGTCTTTTCGCCGTCCAGCGGCCGGATCCTGATCGATGGCATCGATACCCGCACGGTGACCCGCAAGTCGCTGCGCCACTCGATCGCCACCGTGTTCCAGGATGCGGGCCTGCTCAACCGCTCGATCGAGGACAATATCCGCGTCGGGCGCGCCGAGGCGACCTATGATGAGGTCCACGCCGCCGCGAACGCCGCTGCCGCGCAGGATTTCATCCTGTCGAAGAGCAACGGCTACGATACGGTCGTCGGCGAACGCGGTGGACAGCTTTCGGGCGGCGAGCGCCAGCGTATCGCAATCGCGCGCGCCGTGCTGAAGGATTCACCCATCCTGGTGCTCGACGAAGCGACCAGCGCGCTTGACGTCGAGACGGAAGACCGCGTCAAGGAAGCGATCGACGAATTGCGGCGCGGCCGCACCACCTTCATCATCGCGCACCGCCTGACCACTGTTCGCGATGCCGATCTGGTCGTCTTCATGGACAAGGGCAAGGTGGTCGAAATGGGTGGCTTTGCAGAATTGTCGATGCGCAATGGCCGCTTCGCCAGCCTGCTGCGCGCCGGCGGCCTGCTCAACGACGAGGAAGTCCGCCGCCTCAGCCGAACCATCACGGACGCGGCCGCCTGAGTTCTTCCCTTCTCCCCTTGTGGGAGAACGTGTCGCCGAAGGCGACGGATGAGGGGTGCTCCAGCTTGGCGCCGGCCTCCCTCAGGCCAGCACCCCTGATCGGACCGAGCTTCGCTCGGCCACCTTCTCCCACGGGGGGAGAAGGCAAGACCCCGCCTGCGACACGGTGCTGTAGTTGCCCCAAGCCTGTCACCGGTTTATGTAAAGCTGCATGAGTGACATGACTTCGCGCCTCAGCGGCTGGATGGATTTCGCCAACCCGACGCGGTTTGTCGGGTTGGCCGACAAGGTGGTGCCGTGGCTGGCAACCATCGCCACACTCCTCCTGGCCGCCGGGCTCTACATGAGCTTCACGGCGCCGGAGGATTTCCAGCAAGGCATCACCGTACGTATCATGTACATCCATGTGCCCTTCGCCTGGCTGGCCATGATGTGTTTCACGCTGATGGCGGTTTCCGCGTTGGGCACGCTGGTGTGGCGCCATCCGCTGGCCGACGTCGCGCTCAAATCGGCGGCACCCATCGGCGCCGTCTTTACAGCGCTCGCGCTGATCACCGGTTCGATCTGGGGCAAGCCGATGTGGGGCACCTGGTGGGTGTGGGATGCGCGGCTGACCTCGGTGTTCGTGCTGTTCCTGATGTATCTCGGCATCATTGCGCTGACGCGGGCCCTCGATGATGCCGCGCGCGCCGCCTGGGCCGCTGCAGTCATCACCCTGGTTGGATTCATCAACATCCCGATCATCAAATTCTCCGTCGACTGGTGGAACACGCTGCATCAGCCGGCTTCGGTGATCCGGCTCGGGGGGCCGACCATCGATCCCAGCCTGTTGCGGCCGTTGCTGGTGATGGCTTTGGGCTTTACCGTGCTGTTCTTCGCGCTGCATCTGATGGCGATGCGCACGGAAATCCTGCGTCGCCGGGTCATTGCCATGCGCCGCGTCGCGGCACGGCAGGCCGAACGGCAATCAGCCTGACTCACTTCAGCTTTGCCCCTCGCAGGCTCAGGGGGTCAAAGCTCGAAAGCCAAGCAATTGGCTTTCCGTCCGCTCCGCGGACCGCTTCTCATCCCATGCGGCCGCGCGCCGCCACCGGCAGCGTCTCCAGCACCTGTTCTCCGGCGATCAAGTGAACTTCGTCGAACAGATTGGTGACGACGCAGCAATGGTCGGGCACGATGCGCACGCGCTCGCCGATACGCAGCCTGGCGTCGCCGGAAAGCGTGACGTTGCCGTGCTCCTCACTGAGGCTGGTGACGGTGGCGCCGGGAGTACCCAGCAATTCGCCGAAATCGGGCAGCCCCAGCGTATCGCTGGACAAGGCCTTGCTGCCGGCATCGAGGATGGCCCGTGTCGGCGTCGGATGGCTGACCACCGTCGACAGCACCGTCAGCGCGCAATCGTCGAGGCTGCCGACGCCCTTGGCGACCTGGTAGCGGTCGAGATAGATGTAGGTGCCAGGGCGGTACTCGGTGACGACGGAAGCCTCGCTTGCGCGCCACAAATCCGGCGTGCCGCCGCTGGAGATGCGTTCGCAGGCGAGGCCGGATGCGGCGAGCGCCTGGCGCGCATCGGCGAGCCAAGTCTCGGCCTCGGCGGCGCGGCCTGCCGCCGGATAGGTCATCAGCCCGCCGAAGGCGAGCCCCCTGGCCTTGTCGATCTCCCTGGCCAGCGCGACAGCCTCGCTGGCCGACTGGACGCCGCAGCGGCCCATGCCGGTATCGCACTCCACCAGCACCTGTAGCGGCCGGCCTGGATCGGTGAAGGTGGCGGCGAGACCCGCAAACGTCTCCATGCTGTCTGACGTCACCGACAGCGTCACGCGGTCGTGCAGCGCCTTGAGGCGCTCCAGCTTGGCCCTGCCCAGAATGTTGTAAGGCAGAAAAATGTCGGTGAGCCCAGCATCGGCCATCACCTCGGCTTCACCGATCTTTTGGCAGGTGATACCGACCGCACCCGCTGCGATCTGCTTCTTTGCCCAGTAAGGCAGTTTGTGGGTCTTGATGTGCGGCCTGAGCTTCAGCCCTTGGCGGTCGGCGTGGGCCTGCGCCCGCGCGATGTTGGCTTCGGCGCGGTCGACGTCGATCAGGATCGCCGGCGTATCGAGTTCGTCTATGCTCAGCATGGAATGCCACCATCAGGAAACTGGTTGCCGTTATGACCTTGATCGGACCGGATGTCATGAGGCCAGCTCATGCAGTTTACGTCGACACCGTACCGGCGTTCGGCTATTCGGTTTGGAGATCGCCTAGGCCGACTGGAAGGAACCACGACCATGAAACGCTCCGCTATCAACGACATCATCCGCGACGCCGATGCCTTCATCCGTTCGTTCGGCTACATCATGCCGCCCTTCGCCTATTGGTCGCCGGAAGAGATGAAGGCTCGCCGGCAGGATTCGTCGGCCATCTTCTCCTCCCGGCTCGGCTGGGACATCACCGACTACGGCCAGGGCAAGTTCGACGAGCTCGGCCTCTTCCTGTTCACCGTTCGCAACGGTCGCTACGAGGACATGAAGAAGGGCATGGGCATGCTCTATGCCGAAAAGATCATGATCTCGCGCAAGGATCAGCTGTCGCCAATGCATCGCCACAATATCAAGGCCGAGGACATCATCAACCGTGGTGGCGGCAAGCTGGTGCTGGAACTGTTCATGCACGATCGCGATGGCGGCATCGATCCGAAGGCCGAGGTGTCGGTGCCTGTCGACGGAACCATCCACAGGCTGCCGGCGGGCGGGCTGCTGAAGCTCGATCCGGGCGAGAGCGTCACGCTTTTGCCAGGCGTCTGGCATGCGTTCTGGGCCGAGGGCAAGGATGTGCTGATCGGCGAGGTGTCGACCGTCAACGACGATCTCACCGATAATGTCTTCCGCGAACCGATCGGCCGCTTCGCGGACATCAACGAGGATGTAGCGCCGCTGCACCTGCTCGTGTCCGACTATGAGAAGTGGGTGGGCTAGGAGGCAGCCTTGCTGCTCTAATTTGCTCGATTGAGGAGCGCGCGCAGTCTGCGCACTTCGGCGATCAGGCGAGGAACATCCTGGCGCGCGGCTGCCATGAAATCCTGGTCCGCGACCGTCGCGCCGGTCATTTCGATGTCTTCGCCGCGATCCGCCCCTTGGCCGGTCTGGATGAAATTTGAGCCGCCTAGAAAGTCCCGGCCCTCGACCCATGATTTCCACGGGCCAGCTTGGGCCGCGGCAGCTCGGGCTTCCATCCCTTGAAGTTCAAGCTCGGATAGAGATGTGTTCATGGCAGCCTCGTTGGTCCAGCGTTGCTACCGCGCGCGTGCTTGTCGGCCTTGCGGGTGCCGAGAAGAAGCTTGCGTTCGAGATGCGCCCTGAGATCCGCGTAATACGCGGTCAGGAACGGACGGGCGTCATGCGCCTGCGGCGTTGAGCCGATCTTGCGTCCGATCGTCTCAGCCACCGCCCGCAGCGCGAAATAGTCGTCGCGGCGCAGCACCTCCTCCAGCTTGTGCAGTTCGGCGATGCCATAGGCATCGAGCTGGGCGTGGCTGAACTGAAAAGTCCTGGCGACCGGATCTTTTCGTGCCGACAGATCCTCCATCAGCGTGCGCTTAGGCGCCTCGACGACCCAGGTTCCCGCCAGGAGGTCGCCAATCCGCAACCGGTCGCGATTGAAGAGCGGGAACAAGGCGAACAGCAGCGCCCATATCAGTCCGAAGACTGTCGTCAGCGTATCGGCGACGCCCATTCCACTCCGTCCGGCGATAATCGACAGCGGCAGAAAGACTTCGATCTCGCGCATCAGATTGCGGGCGATGACCTGATCGACCGACAGGCCGGCTCCGTTGCGTGATGCCACCCTGATGCCGATGATCCGCTTGCCGGGCGTGGACGCACGCCGGCCCGCCTCGAAGGCGATGAAGTAGACGTTTCGCAGAAAAAAGATCACGATGATCCAGACGATGAAAAGCGGCTGCAATTTATCGGTGCCGAAACCTGTTACTCCGAACAGCGCAACTATCGTGACCGCGATTGCAGCCGTGGCGATAAACACGACATCGAGCAGGAAAGCGGCAGCGCGGGTGCCGGCGTCGGCCAGCTTTATCTGGAGATCGACACCTTCAGGCGTGATCAGCGAGCGCATCGTCGCCAGCGCAGCGCGCCTAGCGGTCGCCATTGCGCACCACCTGGAACAGGTAGAAGTAGCCGATCCACAGTGCGAGCATGCCGGTGCCAATGGCATAGCGGGTGACGTCGCTGGTGATCGTCTGCCTGCCGATGCCCTCGAGCAGTCCGGCAAACAGCAGCATGACCGAAACGCCAACCATCGCGGTCGCCGCTATGCGTCCGGCATGGGCGGCTGCCGTCATGCGGGTCAACTCGCCGGGAAAGGCGATGCGCGTGCCGATCCGCATGCCGGCAGCGCCGGCCAGTGCGATGGCGAACAATTCGGTGGTGCCGTGAATGGCCAGCCAGCCGCCAAGTTCCATGCCAAGCCCTTTTGCCCAGTAGACCTGGAACATCGCCCCCAGTATGCAGCCGTTGAACAGCATCAGCAGCACCGTCGGCACCGCGAAAGCAAATCCAAGCGCGAAGGCGAGGATTGCGACCTGGACGTTGTGGGTGAAAAGATAAGCGGCAAAGCCTGAGAGAAAGCCATTGTCGCCATCATAAAGCATGCTGCGCAGCATCTCGGCCGAAGCGTCAGGGCCGCGGCCGGCAGCCAGGCCCGACGGGATGATCGCGTCGAACCAGCCCTTGTCGGACGCTACCAGCCAGGCGCCGGCGCCGATGCCGACAAACATCAGCGCCACCGACACCAGCGTCTCGCGCCACAAATCACGGATGGCACCGGGCCAGTCATGCAGGAAGAAATCGCCAACACGCTGCGGTAGTCCGCGGCGTGCCCCATAGAGATAAAAATATCCCCGCAGCGACAGGGATTCGAGATAGGCGATCAGTGCGCTGTCGAGGGATGTCGCTCGCGCCACCGAAAGCGAAGACAATGCCGAACGGTAGAGCAGCGGCAGCGACAGCAACTCTTCTTCCGACAGTGTTCGGGGCGCGTTTTTCTCGACGCGGGCGAGAAGCGCCTCGAACGCCTTCCAGTCGGCCTCGCGCTCCCGACGGAAGCTGGCCAGCGACTGGCGTACAGCATCGCCGCGTCGAGCATCGCCGGGAACTGGCGCAGTCACAACAAATCCTCGCGCTTGAACTGCAGGTAGCGCTCGACCAGCGCCGGCCCCAGCCTGTGATGGTCGGCTTCGATCACATGCGCGCCGAGCAGCCGCAACCGGCCGATGACGACCTGCCTTTCGCGCAAAAGCCCGCCGGCGACGACGGCGCGGGCGACATCCTCGCCTGATGAAGGCGGCATGTCGGCCAAGCTCTCCAATTCGACATCTCTGATCATCATGAACAACACCAGATGCCGCTCGGTGAGCCGGCCGACGGTACGCAGCATCAATTCCGCGCTGATCGGATCGACGAAGTCGGTGAAGATGATGACCAGCGAGCGCCGGTCGAGCCGTGCCGCAAGCGTGGTCAGCGCCAGGGTGAAATTGGTCTCCTCGTTGGAATAGTCGATCTCAACCGCCCGCTTCTGGATCATTGCAAAGCTGGCCGAGCCGCGCACCGCGCCGCTGGCGACGCGCGGCCGCGCATCGAAGCTGAACAGGCTGACCATGTCGCCGCCCTTGAGCGCAATGAACGCCGACAGCAAGGCGGCAGCCACCGCCCGGTCCACCTTCGGGAGGCCGTCGACCGGCTCGCACATCAGGCGTCCGCTGTCGATGGCCAGCACGATGTTGTTGTTCTCCTCGATACGGAACTCGCGCGCCAGAAGCCTGCCGTGGCGGGCGCTGCGCTTCCAGTCGATCATCCGCCGGCCCATGCCGGGCTGATAATCCTTGAGCGCCTCGAATTCCCGGCCGTGGCCGGCCCGGCGCTGCGCATGCCCGTCGGGCAGGGCGTTGCGCTGCAGCAGCGTGATCGCCTGGTCGCGGGCGCTGCGGACGTCGGGCAACACTGCCACCTTGCTTTCCATCGGCAGGACGACCTGGTTCCAGACCAATCCGAACGGCCCGCGCCAGCGCAGCCACAGACGATCGAAGCTGGCGATGCCGCGCCGCAGCGCCTGGAACCGCAGGTCGAGAGATCCGCCATCCTTTGTGGCAGCCAGGGGACCGCCGGTACCGCCGATCGGCGCCAGGCGCGCATCATGACCGACGCGCGCCTCCAGGGTTGGCATCCGGCCTGAAAAACGGGCGGGGACGTGGACGGTGAACTGGCCGCCGACGCCGACCTGCGGCGGCGCGTGGAGGCTGGCGGCCAGCGATTTCCGCCCGCGTCCCGCCGCGGTGTCCACCGCCAGGAAGGCCAGCAGCAGGCAGATCCACAGCAATCCGAGATACCACAGCGACGGCAGCGCCAGCGCGACCAGGAAGGCCGGCACCGCGCCCGCCGCTGCCGCCCACACCGCTCGGCCGCTGGGATAGATCAACGCGGCGCTTCCGTCTGGTCGACCAGGTCGGAGACGATCTGCTCGACCAGCCGGCCATCGATCTGCGCGGCCGGCGACAGGATGACGCGATGGCGCAGCGCCGGCACCGCCAGCGCCTTGACGTCGTCTGGGATCACATAGGCGCGCCCGTCGAGCGCTGCCCGCGCCCGCGCCGCCCTGGCCAGCATGGCGCCCGCGCGTGGACTGGCGCCAACCTCCAAATCGGCGGTGTCGCGTGTGGCGCGCACCAGCGCCGCGATGTAGCCGACGACGTCGTCGACGAGGGTGACGGAGCCGACGGTTTCGAGTGCCTTCTCCAGCGTCTTGCGATCCGTCTGGGCCTTGATGCCGTATTGCGCGATGTCGTGCGAGGCGGAGCCGCCGCCGTGATGGATGATGATGGCCCGTTCCTCCTCGGGACCGGGATAGCTGACCCGATGCTTGAACAGGAAGCGGTCGAGCTGTGCTTCGGGCAGGGGATAGACACCCTGATGCTCGATCGGGTTCTGGGTCGCGACCACCATGAAGTTGCGGCCCAGCGAATGCGTGGTGCCGTCGAAAGTGACCGCATGCTCCTGCATCGCCTCCAGAAGTGCTGCCTGTGTCTTGGGCGGCGTGCGGTTGATCTCGTCGGCAAGCAAAAGATCGCAGAAGATCGGACCGCGCGTCAGCGTGAACTGTCCAGTCTGGAAATTGTAGATGTTCGATCCGACGATATCGCCAGGCATCAGGTCCGGCGTGAACTGGATGCGCCCGTAGGCGACACCCAGAGCCTGCGCGAAGCAGCGAGCGGTCATTGTCTTGGCCGTGCCCGGAGGGCCTTCCAGCAGGATATGCCCGCCGGCGAACAGGGCGGTCAGCATCAGGTCGACCGTGTCGTGCTGTCCGGTGATCGCCTTGGCCACTTCTTCCCTGATCCGTGTCGCCAGGGCCTTCACATCACCGACGTTCACCGAGCCTCCTTGCCGTCCAATCGTGCAGCCGCTCGGCTGCCTCGTGCATTTGTGTCAGGTTTTTCGCCTCGCCGGCGGCTTGCGCCCGCGCGGTGAATCCGCTGACTTCGTCCTTATCGCGAGAATCGAGCCAGCGGTCGAGCGCTTCGCCTTGCAGCCCCTGCGGCGCTCCCAGCAGTGCGCCGGCGCGCACCCGCATCAAGGCCGCGTAACGGCCTCCCAGTTCCTCGAGCCGCCCGGCGCGCCGCAACAGCATGGCCGTCGTATCCACCAGCGCACGCTTGCCGAAGGCAATGGCGCGCTGCTCGGCGCGCGGCGGGCCGAAACGGCCGAGGCCGCGCAGGAAAGCCAGCGCCGCCGCGGCCAGGATCGTCAGCGTCAGCGCCAGAAACGGCGGTTCGACCAGGAGCTTGGCAAGGTCGTATTTTCGCCCCGCGCCATGCAGCGTGAGATCGAACATGACCTGGCCCTTCTCGGGTTGCAGCAATGCAATCAGGTCGAGCGCGGCTGCCGCCTTGTCGGGATTCCCAATCGCGGCGTTGTTGATCAGGTCGGGGTCAGTCAGGACATAAAAGGGCTTGCCGTCCACTTCGGTGAGCACAGCCTTGTTGTTGCCGGCTGCTATGATTGGATGCTCGTCCGCCACCCACTGCAATTCATCGGGGGCGGCAACAAGCTGGCCCTCGATGTCGAGTTGCTGCACCTTGCTTTGGCCGACGCCGATCTTTGCATTGGCGATCCGGCCGAGCCATTGGTTCACCACGGGATCGGGCAATCGCCCGAATTTCATCTTCCAACCTTCGTGCTCTTCCAGCGGCAGGGTTTGCCATTTGGGCAGCACGAAGAGGGTATTCAGGTCCTGCCGAAGTTCGAGGATGTGGTCGAGCGCGGCGGGATCGCTCTCTGGCGAAATGGTGACGATCAGCAGCATGTCGGTGCCGAGATCCTGATCGGTCCGCGCCATGGCTGGCGTCTCGCCGGTGAGCCGCAACCATTCCGCCAGGCCGGCATAGCCGACGCCGCTTTTCGACAGCGGCGTGGCGCTGCCATTGCCGGGTTGCCGGAAGTCGGGCGCATAGGTGGACAGCAGGAAGAAACCCGCTGCCGCAAGCAGGCTGGCGAAAATGCCCCAAAACAGCGTTCTTCGATTGAACGGTTCCTGTGCCGCTGGTTCGACCGTCGCAGCGCTCATATCCAGGCATCCCGGAAGACGAACCGCTCATAGGCGCCGCGTGCTTGCCGCCAGCCTTCGGCGCCGACCGGCCGGCGCGCGAACAATGCGGCTTCAACGATGCGTGCGATCTCGGCAAACGCCGCGCGGGCCTTGGCGGGAACCGAAGCAGCAGCGGCGATGTCGCGCGCCGTGAGCGACGGGCGCAAAAAATCCGGCAGCCGGCCGGCAATATCGGCGACACTGCGGCGAAGCAGGAGATGAACCGCTTCGTCATAGTCGCCTCGCGCGGCCAGCGCGTCGGCTTCCGACAGCAGGATCTGCGCGGCGCCGGCGTCGGGACGCCATGCTTCCTCCGCGTCGGTTTCGCGCCGTGCGCGCTGCCAAGGCAGGCGCCAGGCGATACCTTTCATCTCGAGGAAGACCAGGAGCAGGATAATCGCGACACCTGATAGCACCGCGCCCCAGAACAGATCGATCATATAGGGACCGAGCGACGACAACAGGTCCAGCAGCGGCTTCAGCCAGTCAGGCGGCTGAGGCGGTACATAGGCCGGCAGGTCGAACTGGATCGACTTATCCGAGATCAACTGCTCATGCGCTCTTGCCAGCCATTCGGCTTCCGCTGTGCCTGGCTGTGCCACTGCCAACTGTCCCCTGCAACCTGTGGTCCCCAGTCGACACTGGCAATGCACAACGGCAATTGCAAGTGGGCTAGACGTCGATCTCCAATGTTGGCACATTTGATGCGGGGATCACCAGCCGATATGCGGTGATTAAGCGGGGGACGCATCATGGTTTCAACGACATTGGAACGGCCGGACAAGTTTCGCATCGGCAGGGTTTTCAACGACAGCTTTGCTGTCATCAGCCGCAATATCGGTCTGTACCTTGGACTCGCGCTGCTGTTCTCAGGTCTGCCGGCGACAGTTCTCCGACTCTGGACCGAATCGACCTTGAGCGGGACTGCACTGGGCGACCCGACCGCGGTGGCCGATCCTAGTATGATGTTTTGGAATTCTTCCGTCGGCATTGCCGCCGGATTAGTATCCTTTATCCTGTCGCTGCTGCTCCAGTCGGCACTCGTGCGGGCGACGATCGAGGATTTGAACGGCAAACGGCCGTCCTTTGGCGACTGCATCCAGATAGCCATCCGCTATTTGCTCCCAACCCTGGGGATCGGCCTGCTCGTAGTGCTGGGGGCGGGCCTTGCTTCATTAGCTCTGCTGGTCCCCGGAATCATATTATGGCTTGGTTGGTCGGTGGCTATTCCAGTTCTGATACAGGAGCGCCTAGGTGTGCTCGGCAGCATGTCGCGCAGCCGCGTCCTGACCAAGGGCAGCCGCTGGGCGCTATTTGGTCTTTTCCTTATCCTTATGATCATCACGATGGTCATTCAGTCGGTGATGGCGGCTATCGTTCTCCTGCTAGACGGAATTGTCGCCGATGTGGCGGCAACCATGCTGTCGACCGTGGTTTCTATGGTGCTGTCGGTAGCCACGGCGGTCAGCTATGTCGAACTGCGTCAGGTCAAGGAAGGCACCAGCGTCGACGAACTGGCGGAAATCTTCTCATAGCGGCAAGGCCGCGTTCATCGCATCAGGATCCGCCTGGACTGGACGGGTTACATCATGTCTTCAACGACACTGGAACGACCAGACAAGTTTCGCATCGGCAGGGTTTTCAACGACAGCTTGCCGTCATCGGCCGTAACGCCGTTCAGGCGTCACTGGTGCGCGCCACCATCGAGGACCTGAACGGCAAGCAGCCTTCGTTCGGTGACTGCATCGCGAGAGCAGTCTCCTTCCTCCTGCCGACGTTCGCCATTGCCCTGTTGGTTGGTTTAGGCGTGGGCCTCGGTTTTATCCTGCTGATTGTGCCTGGCATCATGTTGGCGCTCCGTTGGTCGGTCGCGGTGCCGGCACTGGTGCAAGAGCGGCTCGGCGTATTCGGCTCGATGGCCCGCAGCCACGATCTGACCAAGGGAAGCCGCTGGGCGCTGTTCGGCCTGTTCATTATCCTGATCATTATCGCCATTGCCATCGAGTTGGCGCTCGGCACTGCAACCGCGCTGTTTGGAGGGGGGATAGTGGGTGCGGTGGTGGATGCATTGGTGACGAGTGTAACGTCTATGGTGATGTCGATCGCCACCGCAGTCAGCTATGTCGAGCTGCGGCAGGTTAGGGAAGGCACCAGCGTCGACGAACTGGCGGAGATCTTCTCCTGACGCGAGAGGTCGCCTACCACATCATGAACGAACCGATCCGCGTCGGAGACCTTGCCGGCGCTCACGTCGGCGATTGCCTGATCGACGATGGCCGCGCCCTCTCTCGCCGATGTCCACAACGATTACCGTGCTGCTGTCGGAAATGACCCCGACGAGCCGAGCGACCTGTTCGGGATGCTGCTCAGGGCGGCATCGGCGAAGACTGCGCAGCCGGCGTTGTAGTGCCGGCGGGTAGCATTCCCGGCGGCAGGGGTGACAGCAGCAGACAAATCCCGTATACTCACATAAAGATGTCTTTATGTCGCTTAAGCGCGACCGTCGCCATGAGGACGAAATATGTCGCAAAACCCATCGTCTCTGGACGACCTGTTCGGCCCCGTCGCGGCCAAGCCCGACGGTTCGGAAGTGCTTGCTGCGCTGACGGCGGCGGCGCGCGAACGCATCCTCATCCTCGATGGCGCCATGGGCACGCAGATCCAGGGCCTGGGCTTCGACGAGAACCATTTCCGTGGCGACAAATTCGCAGAGTGCGCCTGCTATCAGCAGGGCAACAACGACCTGCTGATCCTGACGCAGCCCAAGGCGATCGAGGAGATTCACTATCAATACGCCATCGCCGGGGCGGACATTCTTGAAACCAACACCTTCTCCTCGACCTCCATCGCCCAGGCGGATTATGGCATGGAGGACGCGGTCTACGCTCTGAACCGCGACGGTGCACGGCTCGTGCGCAGGGCAGCGGCAAGGGCCGAGCAGGAGGACGGCAAGCGTCGTTTCGTCGCCGGTGCGCTGGGGCCGACCAACCGCACCGCCTCGATGTCGCCCGACGTCAACAATCCCGGCTACCGCGCCGTGACATTCGACGAATTGCGCCTTGCCTATGGCGAGCAGCTGCGCGGTCTCATTGACGGCGGTGCCGACATCATTCTGATAGAGACCATTTTTGATACGCTGAATGCCAAGGCGGCAATCTTCGCCTGCAACGAGATCTTCATCGAAAAGGGCGTGCATCTGCCGGTGATGATTTCCGGCACGATCACCGACCTGTCGGGCCGCACGCTGTCGGGCCAGACGCCGACGGCTTTCTGGCATTCGGTCCGCCACGCCAACCCGTTCACGATAGGCCTCAATTGCGCGCTGGGCGCCAAAGCCATGCGCGCGCATCTGGATGAAATATCCGGCGTCGCCGACACCTTTGTTTGCGCCTATCCGAATGCCGGCCTGCCCAACGAATTCGGCCAATATGACGAAAGCCCGGAGTTCATGGCCGCGCAGATCGAGGATTTCGCGCGCGACGGCCTGGTCAATATCGTCGGTGGCTGCTGCGGCTCGACGCCCGACCACATCCGCGCCATCGCACAGGCCGTGAAGAAACATCCGCCGCGCGCTGTTCCCGACATCGAGCCGAAGATGCGCCTTTCCGGGCTCGAGCCGTTCACGCTGACCGACGAGATTCCGTTCGTCAATGTCGGCGAGCGCACCAATGTCACCGGCTCGGCGAAATTCAGGAAGCTGATCACCGCGGGCGACTATGCCGCCGCGCTCGAAATCGCCCGCGACCAGGTCGCCAACGGCGCGCAGATCATCGACATCAACATGGACGAAGGCCTGATCGATTCGAAGCAGGCAATGGTCTGTTATCTCAACCTGATCGCCGCCGAGCCGGACATCGCCCGCGTTCCCGTGATGATCGACAGCTCCAAATGGGAGATCATCGAAGCCGGCCTGAAATGCGTGCAGGGCAAGCCGCTGGTCAATTCCATCTCGATGAAGGAGGGCGAGGAGGCTTTTCTGCACCATGCGAAGCTCGTCCGCGCATATGGCGCGGCGGTGGTCGTAATGGCCTTCGACGAGGACGGTCAGGCCGACACCCAGGCGCGCAAGGCCGAAATCTGCACCCGCGCCTACAGACTGTTGACCGAGCAGGCCGGATTCCCGCCCGAGGACATCGTTTTCGATCCGAACATCTTCGCCATCGCCACCGGCATCGACGAGCACAACAATTACGGCGTCGACTTCATCGAAGCCGCCAGGCAGATCACCGCGACGCTTCCCCATGTCCACATATCGGGCGGCGTGTCGAACCTCTCCTTCTCGTTTCGCGGCAACGAGCCGGTGCGCGAGGCCATGCATGCCGTGTTCCTCTACCATGCCATCCAGGCCGGCATGGACATGGGCATCGTCAACGCCGGACAGCTTGCCGTCTATGACACCATCGATCCGGAACTGCGCGAAGCCTGCGAGGACGTCGTCAACAACCGCCAGCCGAAGGGCGGCGGCAGCGCGACCGAACGCCTGCTGGAACTCGCCGAACGTTTTAGGGGCACGGCGGGCAAGGAAGCGCAGGAACGCGATCTCGCCTGGCGCGACTGGCCGGTCGAGCAGCGCATTTCGCACGCACTGGTCAACGGCATCACCGAATTCATCGACCAGGACACGGACGAGGCGCGGCGCGCCGCCGAGCGTCCGCTGCACGTCATCGAAGGTCCGCTGATGGCAGGCATGAATGTCGTCGGCGACCTGTTCGGCGCGGGAAAGATGTTCCTGCCGCAAGTGGTGAAATCCGCCCGCGTCATGAAACAGGCCGTCGCCGGCCTGCTGCCGCACATGGAGGCGGAGAAGCTGGCGAATGCCGCCAAAGGCGTCGACACCGGCGAGCGCCAGACCGCCGGCAAGATCCTGATGGCGACGGTGAAGGGCGATGTCCACGACATCGGCAAGAACATCGTCGGCGTGGTTCTGGCCTGCAACAATTACGAGATCATCGACCTCGGCGTCATGGTGCCGGCGGCAAAGATCCTGCAGACGGCGCGCGAGCTAAAGGTCGACATCATCGGCCTGTCCGGCCTGATCACGCCCTCGCTCGACGAGATGGCGCACATGGCCGCCGAGATGGAGCGCGAGGGTTTTGACATTCCGCTGTTGATCGGCGGTGCTACGACCAGCCGCGTGCATACCGCAGTAAAGATCCATCCGCGCTATATCAGTGGCCAGACCGTCTATGTCGCCGATGCCAGCCGCGCGGTCGGCGTGGTGTCGGCACTTTTGTCGAACGAGACCAGGGGCGGTTATGTCGACAACGTTCGCGCCGAATACAAGAAGGTCGCCGATGCGCATGCGCGCAGCGAAGCCGACAAGCAGCGCCTGCCGCTGGCCAAGGCGCGGGCCAACGCCCACCGGATCGACTGGTCGGCCTACGCGCCGCCAAAACCGTCCTTCCTTGGCCTGAAAACCTTCGAAGCCTGGGATCTGGCAGAGCTCGCGCGCTATATCGACTGGACGCCGTTCTTCCAGACCTGGGAGCTGAAGGGGCGTTTTCCCAAAATCGTCGAGGACGAGGCGCAAGGGCCGGCGGCACGCCAGCTCTTCGAGGACGCCCAGGCGATGCTGAAAATGATCATCGCGGAAAAATGGTTCGCACCGAGGGGCGTCATCGGCTTCTGGCCGGCGAATACCGTCGGCGACGACATCAGGCTGTTCACCGATGATGCCAGGTCGCAGGAACTGGCGACCTTCTTCACGCTGCGCCAGCAGCTGACCAAGCGCGACGGCAAGGCGAACGTCGCGCTGTCGGATTTCGTCGCGCCTCTGGACAGCGGCAAGGCCGACTATCTCGGCGGCTTCATCGTCACCGCCGGCATCGAGGAAGCGGCGATCGCCGAGCGCTTCGAACGTGCCAACGACGACTACTCGTCGATCATGGTCAAGGCGCTGGCCGACCGTTTCGCCGAGGCCTTTGCCGAGCGCCTGCACGAACGCGTGCGCAAGGATTTTTGGGCCTATGCGCCGGATGAGGATCTGGCGCCGGACGAGCTGATCGGCGAACCCTATCGCGGCATTCGCCCGGCGCCCGGCTATCCGGCGCAGCCCGACCACACCGAGAAAGCGACGCTGTTCCGCCTGCTCGACGGCGAGCGCAACGCCGGCGTTAGCCTGACCGAGAGCTTTGCGATGTGGCCGGGCTCCTCCGTGTCCGGCATCTACCTGTCGCATCCCGAAAGCTATTATTTCGGCGTGGCCAAGGTCGAGCGCGACCAGGTCGAGGACTATGCGCGCCGCAAGGCCATGCCGCTCGCCGAGGTCGAGCGCTGGCTCGGCCCTATACTCAACTATGTGCCGACCCCCTTCGCCGAAGCCGCGCAGTAAGGCAGCAGCTTTGATCTGGCATCGCGTTCGATGACAGGTGCATCGCTTCGAGAGCACCGGCCTGGCCCGCTCATCATGCGATGAAAGGAGAGGCTTGCCGAATTCGCTGACCAATCGATCAGCCCCGGTGGTGCACCGTACCGCCACGGATTGACGCGCGACACTTTAGCTGCAAGGTATATTAACGTTCTGTTTACCATATATATTGGTCTCGGCAGGGACTTGAGGGGGCAATTTGGAACCGTTTCTGGGCGCGAACCGCCTTAATTGGGATGATCGAGCCGAGCTGCATTCGACCGACACAACGGGCAGCTACCACATAGAAAATGTACTGGCTGGCGGATCCAATCTCTATGAGCTGGAAACGCGCGAGGTCGGTGACATTGTCGGCAAGGATATCGTCCATCTGCAATGCCATATCGGGCTCGACACAATCAGCTTGAAGAATCTGGGCGCGGGCAGCGTGACCGGCCTCGACTTTTCACCGACGGCGATCGCAGCGGCGCGGGATTTCGCTGCAAAGGCAGGCACTGACGTGCGCTTCGTGGAGGCGCCACTGTTCGAGGCAGTCGAAGCGCTTGGCCGGACCTTTGACATCGCTTACGTTACCTGGGGTTCGGTAAACTGGCTTGACGACGTGTTCCGCTGGGCGCGGGTGGTTGCCGATCTCCTGCGGCCCGGCGGCCGGCTCTATCTCGCCGAGGGCCATCCGTTGATGTTCCAGTGTGACCGCAAGGCTGCGGCGCTGGAGTTCAAGCATGACTGGCGAACGCCAATAGCTCGACCACTCGCATGGAACGAAGAACTCACCTATACCGGCGACGACCGCATCTTGAAACATCCGCGCTACTATGAGTGGATTCATCCGGTCAGCGACGTGGTGAACGCGCTGATTTCAGCTGGGCTGACGCTGGATTTTCTCAATGAGCATGACACGGTTTCGTGGCAGCACTTTTCATTTGCCGTGAGGGCCGGCAAGGATATGTACGGCTTGCCAGAGAACTCTCCCAAGATTCCAATGGCCTATTCCATTGGCGCGACGAAGCGTAGCGTCGGCAAGATACCCTACCTGGTTACCGCCAAGGCGATTGAGGGCCACTAATGCATGTCGCGCAAAAGCATGCCATCGGGCTTGAACCGAGGGTGTGCGGCGGTTTTGCAGTAACGACATGCATAAAACAAAACTTGAAGCGCGTCGCATGAATCCATTCAGCCGCGACGCGCTTTAAGTCGTCAGCCGGAGCCGCAGGTCCGTGTCAGCCACTCCGGCCACCTCAGGCGGTTGGAGGGTGCAAAATTTTTTAGGACCCGTGAAGGTCAAAATTAAACATTGATAGCTAATATACCTTGGTCGGGTTGGCCCAGAACCTGAATAGTATCTGAGGAATCGCCTATTGGCTCCTTTCCGCGCTAGGTTCGGCGGTATCAAGAAGGCCGTTTTCTCGTCGGCAAATATCCCGGCGGCAATGGCGGTGATCGTTATTGCCGTTGGCGCAGCGTTCGCGGACCACCAGAACAAAGTCGTCTCGGATCAAGCCGCCCGAGCGGATGTCCTGGCCAAGGTCAATCTTATCCGCGCCAAGCTTGAAGGCAACATCAACGGAAACCTTCAACTGGTGCAGGGACTGGTCGCGGCGGTCGTGACTGAGCCCTATATGGGACAGCAACGCTTCGCCTCGCTGGCGAGCAACCTGTTTGGCAGGGGCTCGCAATTGAAGAATATTGCCGGCGCGCCCGATCTGGTCATTTCTCTGATGTACCCGATGAATGGCAACGACAAGGCGATAGGCCTCGATTACCGCAAGGACGAGCGGCAGCGTCTGGCCGCGCTCAGGGCGCGAGACAAGCGCGAGCTAATTCTTGCCGGTCCCGTCGACTTGAGGCAGGGAGGGCAAGGCTTCGTCGGCCGTATTCCCGTCTTTGTACGCAGTGCGGGCAACACCGAAAGGTTCTGGGGCATCATTTCGGCCGTCGTCGACGTTCAGCGCCTCTATAAGGCGAGCGGCCTGCTTGACGATGATCTCGGGATTGACATAGCGCTGATCGGTAAGGACGCTCTCGGTCCAACCGGAGAGCAATTCTTCGGCAATGAGCGCGTCGCCAAAAGCAATCCGGTGACAGCCGACGTTCTGCTCCCGTCCGGTTCGTGGCGGATCGCAGCCATTCCCAAAAACGGCTGGCCTTCGACGCCCGACAACGCGTGGTTCTTGCGCGCCATCATGGCGGTGGCCGGGGCATTGGTTGTGATCCCATTCCTGGTGACCGGTCGCCTGATTGGCGAGAGACAGCGCAACTATGCGGAACTGAGTCGATTGTCGAGACGCCTGGAACTCGCTCTGGAAGCGTCGGCTATTGGCGTTTGGGAACACGATCTCGCGACCAACGAACTGACGTGGGACGACCGCGTCAATGAAATATACGGCAAACCAGCTGGGGAGGGCCGCGGCTACCTGGACTGGGCGGGAGCAATCCACCCGGATGATTTGGCTGGCGCCAACGCCGATTTCGACCGCGCGATGGCCGACGGCGGGCCATATTTGTCGGAATACCGGATTATTCGGCCGGATGGCGAGATACGTCATGTCCGATCCAAGGCGATAATTTACCGGGCCGCAGACGACACCCCAAAAATGATTGGCGCCGAATGGGATGTGACAGCCGATGTCCTGTTGAACAAGGACCTGGTTCGCGCAAAACAGCTTTCCGAGTCGAAAAATGCAGAACTCGAGTCGGCCAAGGCGCGCATAGAGCACATTGCGCTCCACGATTCGCTGACCGGTTTGCCCAACCGGCGTTACCTCGACCGGGTGCTGGAAGACTACGCGGCAAACGCCAGGCGGACCGGCGGGTATGCCGCACTGCTCCACATAGATCTCGATCGGTTCAAGCACATTAACGATACGCTTGGCCACGCCGCAGGCGACGCAATGCTTGTTCACGCCTCGACCGTGCTCCGATCCAAGGTCGATGGCGAGGGATTCGTCGCTCGGATCGGAGGAGACGAATTCATCGTCCTGTGCGCGGTGCATGACGATATCGAGCAACTGGCGCTGCTCGCTGACCGCGTCATCAGCCAGATGCGGGAACCGGTCTACTATCAGGGCCATCGATGCCGTTTTGGCGTGAGCGTGGGAATTGCAGTCGATAACGGAAAAGATGTCGAAGCCAAACACCTGCTGGTCAACGCTGACATCGCGCTTTACCGGGCAAAGAGTCGTGGGCGCAATCGATACGAGTTCTTCACCGAGGCGATGCAAAGCGAGATCGTCGAGACAAAACGGATTGCCGACGAAATTCTCGGCGGCCTTGAGCGCAACGAGTTCATTCCCTTCTACCAGCCGCAATTTGACGCAAAAACCCTTGAAATTGTTGGGGTTGAGGCGCTGGCGCGATGGCGGCATCCGGAGAAGGGCATTTTGGCGCCCGACGTCTTCCTAAGGATTGCGGAAGAATTGAATGTCGTCTCGATCATCGATCGAAACATATTAGAGCAATCGCTTTTGGATCTCGAAGGGTGGTCTGCTGCGAATCTCCATATTCCGCGGGTGTCAGTCAATGTTTCGGCACGCCGCCTTCAGGATGAGGAACTCATAAAGAGTCTTAGGGAACTAAATATCAAGAAGGGAACAGTTGCCTTCGAGCTCGTTGAGTCAATTTTCCTTGACGAAAATGATGATTTTGTTACCTGGAATCTTGAGCAGATAAAAGAGCTCGGCATTGACATAGAAATAGACGATTTTGGCACGGGCTACGCCTCTATAGTCAGCTTGCTCAAGCTGCAGCCTCGCCGGTTGAAGATAGATCGCCAATTGGTCATTCCTATTGTCAAATCGCCGCAACGAAGGCAGGTCGTCTCATCGATCATTGAAATCGGCAAATCCCTGGGTATCGAGGTCGTAGCCGAGGGTGTCGAGACGATGGAGCACGCACAGACACTCAAGAGCTTGGGCTGCGACATATTGCAGGGTTATGCCTTCGGGCATGCGTTGGATGCCGACGGACTAAAGGCATTTGTTCGATCTCGGCGTCTGCGCCCGAAACGGATTTTGGATGAACCGCTCCGGTTGGGTAGAGTATAAGCGCATAAGCCTCACGTCACAGAGTAGCGCTTCGCTTTGAGTCTTAGGATTTGGAGATTGGCCGATCACGGCAGCGAAGTTCTGGGGGCCTATGCACCCGATGAGACCTGGCCCCGGACAAGCTGATCGGCGACCCCTATCTCGGCATCGGCCCGGCGCCGGCTATCGACGCAGCCTGATCATACCGAGAAGGGACGGACGAGGGTTTTGAATGCAGCGCCCAGTTGAAGTTTAACTTTTTGCAACTACGGTCAAGCTTCACACATCCTCAAGGTCCGCATGGCCGACGAAGCAGAAAAGTCCGAAGTCCTATACATATCTTGGAGGGATACCGATGCGCGGGCTGAGCCCTCATGCTATCGACGATGCGGTGTGCACCGTTCTGCCTTTTCCGACCGTTCGACGCGTCGGGAAGATCCGTCGGACCGTCGAAGTGCTGTCAGATCGAACCGGAAAGGGCGGAAACCAATATTGGAAACAAGTCATCGCGGGCATGCGGACGCAAATGGTGTCCGCTGGCCTGGCCGACGAGGTCATTGACCAGGAACTTCGGGCGTTTGCCGACGAGGTTTTCGGCCGAATCCGGAATTACCGTCAACCCGAAACCAATGGTGCAGCATGAAATCGATTGGCCTTCCGATGCCGCGAATTGCATTCGTGAAATATTGGCGGCCTAATCCATGACGGCAAAAACAAAAGTCCTCGCCGCGCCCGATCACGCGCACCAATCGAACCCGTCGCGCCTCTTAAAGATCGACGGAAGCACCGTCACTATCGACCATACGGCAGCCCAGAAAGCCTTCGGATCATCGGACGAAGATTCATCAATGGCCTCCTGCGCCAGCTGGTGAATGTCGGCAGCCACGGCAAAACGCCAGACGATAAGGGCACGGCCTTTGTCGCCTCGATCGTGAAAGGCATTGAACCGCAGGATCAGATCGAAGCTATGCTGGCATCCCAGATGGCTGCGGTGCACATGGCGACATGACGTTCGCCCGCCGCCTTGCTCACTGCGAAACTATCCCGCAGCAAGACAGCGCCGAACGTGCTTTCAAGAAGCTCACCAGGACGTTCGCGGCCCAGGTGGAAGCCCTAAAGAACCGCACGGGCGGCCAGCAGCACGTCACGGTGAACGAAGGCGGCCAAGCTATTGTAGGCAACGTCTCGCATGGGGGGCAGGGTGACGGAAAAAAAATAACGTCAACCTCATGAACCTAGCGCCTCGGTGTCATGCTCGGTCGAAGCGGACAGGATGCCAGTGTCGATCGCCAGCGGTGAGGGGCAGCGCAGTCTGTCGCATGCACGGTGCGGGCGGTGGCGCACCTGAAGGCAAGCGGAACGGCAACTATCGCAACGGAGGCAGGACCAAACGCACAATGGCAGCCTTGGCGGTTGTCCAGGCAATGGCGCGGATATGTCGGCAGACGATCGATGATCTGCCGGATTAACTGGGAACTAGTCGCGATGCTGCTAGCCGGTTGCGAAGGGGCGCTGTCCCAACATTAGGGGGATGTGAAATGTCCGGCTCTTCTGCAGGACGTCGTTGCCGATCGCACCGCAATCGGCAGCGGCCGGCGAAGCAGGCCGAAGTGCACTTGTCACTGACCAGGGAACGATATCGGCCCCCATGTGTTAGAAATCCATGGACACTTTGGAACCCCAGGGCCACGGGACGGTGGCCGACATTTTGACATCGGAAGTTGCCAATGCCAGGCAGCGCATCCACCGGACCGAGCTCGCGCTTCAACGTACTGAAGAAATGCTGGCCGAGAACCTCGCGCTGCGCAACAGGATACGAACTGCGGTCGAGGCCGCAGACCGCTTGGTGAAGATCGATCCCCCCAGCTTTGAAGGACGTCGCGCGGGTTGAACTGGGCCGGCGTTTCATTCGTCGCGCCCTTCAGGCCACCGGCGCCACCACTCTCGCTCCAGAACTTTGCCAACCACATCTACGTCTGGGCTGCACGCTCGCGAACAGCCGGAACCAACGGCGACCACAAGCGGTTTACCAATCGAAGGGACCGCAATGGATTCGGAATAATGGAACTTTTAGATATGGAACTGGCGCGAGCCCGACAGCGGCTTAATCGGGCCGAGCGCTCCCTTGAGCGTGCGAACGAGATGCTGGATGATGACTGCGGTGTCGGCATCAATATCGCGCTGTGCAGCAGGATACGGGCTGCGCAACAGCGCGTAATTGAGGCCAGATCGCGGTTGACGAAGATCGATCCCACTAGCGCTGACGGAGTTCGCACGGGTTGATCCGGCCCGTCGACGTGCCGCCTCTGGCATATAGGACGATCGGTTCGGCACTCCGGCGGTCGCGCACCAAGCAAGCCAACGCACTGCTTGAGGCGACGCGTTCGGTCCTAAGGCCAACCATTTTGCTTGGCGATCTCAACGAATGGCGGGTGCACAGCAGATCCTCGTTGCTGGCGCTACTGCTGCATTTTGGTCCAATTCACACCGTGCTGTCCAGTTTCCCTTCGCGATTCCCTTTGCTTGCGCTCGATTGGATCCTGGCCAAACCACCAAGTCTGATTTCCAGCCTCGAAGTGCACCATACATCGCTATCTCGGATCGCCTCCGATCATCTACCGATCATGGCACGATTAAGTCTCCAGGGGATTCGACAGCTACATTTGCAACCAGATTACCTTTGAAGGGTTCTTGCTACGATTTTGAGCGAGGCCGGGTTTCTATCGCTGAAGGGTAGAAAATTTTATGGAAGTATCCATTACGCGGATTGCACACGACAACATCAAAGCAGGCAAGAGCGGCTTGCTGCTGGTCCCGGACAATTATGACGCCTTCGCCGGGCGCGTTCTGGCGGCAAGGAGTGCCGTTCGCAGTCTCGATCTCATGTACTACCTTTGGCACGATGACCACACTGGCCGCTTGCTCTTGCAGGAAGTTTTCCGGGCCGCTGAGCGCGGTGTGCGAGTTCGCATGCTCCTTGATGACGCCAATCCGCGAAAGAACGATGCGGCCTATCTGGCCTTGAGCAATCATCCAAACATCGAGTTGAAGTTGTTTAATCCGAGCGGCGTCAGGCAACGCAGCGTCATGCGCGCTGTGGAAATTGTATTGCGACTATTTGCGTTGACCCGGAGGATGCACAACAAGGCATGGATCGCTGACGACAACGTTGCTATCGTAGGCGGGCGCAACGTTGGCGATGCCTATTTCGACGCAGCAGAAACCAATTTTCGCGACTTAGACGTGCTGCTCCTCGGTCCTGCCGTGCAGCAAACCGCCGAAATATTTGAGGCATTCTGGGCTTGCGAGGACGCGAAATCAATCAGTGTCCTGGGTCCAGCCGCGGGGAACGAGCATTCCGATTTGTTTTCGGGAAGCGATCTCGAAACCGAATCAATGCTTTTGAACGGGATCGGTGACCGAGGGTCCATCGCAGAGTTCATCGCGGCCAGCAACGACGTGCATTGGGTGGATCGAGTTCGGGTGATTTCCGATCCTCCAGAGAAGGTGAGAGGTTGGAGACGTCGCAGCTGGCTTACCAAGGAGTTGCTTCCCCTCATAAAGTCTGCGCGCAACAATCTGGAAATTGTATCTCCCTATTTCATCCCTGGCAAAAGGGGCTCCGCGGTCCTGATGGACCTCGTCAGCAATGGGGTTGACGTTTCCGTTTTGACCAATTCCTTGGCCGCTACAGACGTCGCCGCGGTTCATGGGGCTTATGCAAACTATCGCAAGCGATTGCTGAGGAATGGCGTAAGACTGTTCGAGCTCCAGCCCTTCACTCGCGGTCAGGGAATTTCGGTGTTTGGCTCCAAGGGTGCCAGTCTGCACACCAAATCGTTCACGGTTGACGACAGGGCTGGGTTCGTCGGTTCCTTCAATTTTGATCCCCGGTCAGTGTCTTTGAACTCGGAGATGGGCGTGCTCTTTGAGGATGCCGAATTAGTCGGTGAACTTCGGCGCTTTTTTCAAGCGGAGATATCACTAGAAACCAGCTATCGGCTGGAACTAAAGAACAATGTGCTGCACTGGCATGGATGCGAAGAAGGCAAACTCCAAGAATACACACACGAACCAGAGGCCGGAATTTTTCGCCGGGTTCTGGCGGCCTTGGTCCGCCACCTTCCGGTTGAGTCTCAGCTTTAGCCAGACCCACTAAGATAGCATAGGTGCTAACGGCGGGATCGACGCGGCGTTCTTGCCGCGCGCGGTACGGCATACCTGAAGAACGGCGACGTGAATGTGCCAAGCACAGCGCCCCGGGGCCGCGGTGGAAAGGCCGGGAGCATGAAGCATCCGCCCTCTGGCAATTGTCAGCTTGCTGCCGCCGATCGCGTGAAGACGATGGTGACCTTCGTCCCTTCGCTGGCGCTCGAGGCGACGTTGAACTTTGCCTTGGCGTTCTCTGTCAGCGAGCGCGCGATCAGGGCTCCGAGCTTGCCTGGCTTGGGCCATGTCTCCCCTTCCGGCAGGCCGATACCGTCGTCCGCAACTATCACCAGGCAGCCGTCGCCATCGGCGATGCTGTGCAGCGTTATCGTCCCGCCTTCACGCCCTTGGAATGCATGCTTGAGTGCATTTGTGAGCAATTCGTTCACGACCAGTCCCGTTGGCATGGCGACGTTGATCGATACCGGATAGGTATCCACCTTCATGTCGAGGCGGATCCCCTCAACTGCATGCGACCCCATCACCGCGGAGGCGATCTGGCTAAGATAAACGCCGAGATCGACCTCATCCTTCTGCTCGTCTGCCGATAGCGTCTGGTAGAGGATCGCCAGAGCGTCGACGCGGCCGGCGAGCCTCTCAAATCTTTTCTGGTCGGGCTCGGTCGCGTTACGGGTTTCTAGACGGATCAATGCGGTGATCATCTGTAAGTTGTTCTTCACCCGGTGCTGCAGTTCGCGCAACAGGGTGTCCTTCTCGCGGACGCGCTCCTCCACCAAGCGCGCTTCTTCAGATTCGCCATGGGATGAGACGTCGACCAGAGCCACCAGTCGGAAGCAGTTCGTGCCGTTATCGTCCACGATGATGTTTGAATAAACGTCGACAAGAGCCGGGTTGGCCCCGACGGGCTCCAGCCGGAAAGTGCCGACGAAATCGGTTTCCTCGACCAAGGCCTCGGGCAGAGGCCGGCCCTTCTGCTGGTGGATGCCAATGCCGGAAAGTGCTCCCCAGTTTTGCCGGGTAAGCTCGGCTGCCTTCAGGCCTGACACTTTTTCGAATTCTGGATTAGCATAGACGACGCGCTCCTTCGCGCCTAAGTCCGACACGGCGATAGCGATCGGCACCTGGTCAAGAAATTTTTTGAACTGCTCGCTTTCCAGCGCGGTGGCAAGGTCCGGTGTATCGAGCAATTGCTCAACTGCCTCAGCCTTGTCTGAATCTGATGTCATCTTGGTCGCCTGTGCTTTGCGTGGGAGCCTCAGTCTCAGTCATGCACTTTGCTCGACACCGACACCGCTGGAAGCGGCTGCGCGATGTCAGGAGTAGGACGAGTCCGCGTCACGGAGCGGCAGAGCCATGGGCAACACAGGCCGTCTTGCTGAGAGTTCAGTCAACCTTGCGTCACTTTGCACGGCCACGACCTTTTTTCCAACAGCGTTGTACCAAAATCCCGTCTCTGCCAATCGAAATTGACGATCTGCACGTC
Organism: Mesorhizobium sp. WSM4847; assembly: GCF_055811335.1. Classification (NCBI taxonomy): domain Bacteria; kingdom Pseudomonadati; phylum Pseudomonadota; class Alphaproteobacteria; order Hyphomicrobiales; family Phyllobacteriaceae; genus Mesorhizobium; species Mesorhizobium sp. WSM4847. The sequence continues at coordinate 162,945 of NZ_JBVVPY010000017.1, forward strand.
GCCGGAACTGCCGACAGAATATTTCCGCCATTTGCAATGGGCTCACCTGGCAGCGGCGGCGCCGGTGGCGGCATGCGGTGGCCAAACCGCACCCCGCATGTGCTCATCCAGGTCTGGCTGCTTCGCCGCGACACGATCGGGCGAAACGGTATGCTGCGTCGGTTCCGGCCGCCTTGGAGTTGCCCGGGTTGGCTCGCGGGACCTACCGGGTCATCGCCTGGGATACCGCGGCCGGCAGGCAAACGGGGGAATGGCAAGCGAATTCCGACATGGCTGAAGCTTGATGTGCCGCCGTTCTCTGCCATGTCGCGCTTGCCATTCGCCGAACCTGAGCAGGATGGAGACTGCGCCTGAAGGTATTCATTTGCTCGCTGATCTGACTTGTCATTGCCCAAGGTCTTTGCAACTTCGTCGCCAATGCCGATGTCAGTGATCTGCGCCAAGCGAAGTTGCGCGGAGATCTCACGAGATCTGCGCATTAGGTGTTGCGCTCGCCCGAACGCGACTGCTGGTGTGTGGCATCGGCCGATCCGCCCAGCGTGTCGGCGACCGTGGCACCTCG
>NZ_JBVVPY010000018.1:0-163076 GCF_055811335.1 Mesorhizobium sp. WSM4847
GCCACCATCGACGCCGAGGGTTATTGCAACATCGTCGGCCGGGTCAAGGATATGGTCATCCGCGGCGGCGAGAACGTCTATCCGCGCGAGGTCGAGGAATTTCTCTACCGCCACCCCAAGGTCAGGGAAGTGCAGGTGTTCGGCATCCCCGATCCGAAATTTGGCGAGGAGCTTTGTGCCTGGATCGTGCTCAAGCCGGGCCAGACCGCCACCGAGCAGGAGATCAAGGCCTTTTGCGCCGGCCAGATCGCCCATTACAAGATCCCGCGCCACATCCGCTTCCGCACTGAATTGCCGATGACGGTGACCGGCAAGCCGCAGAAGTTTTTGATGCGCGAGGCGATGGTCGAGGAACTGGGACTGGTGACGCAGAAGACGGCGTGAGGCCGTCCGCGGCTTCAGTCACTATCCCGGCCACGCATCAATCGACGGCGGCCTGCCCAGAAGGCCGGGATCATGCCGCTAGCGACAGCAACGTTTGCTCGGTGGATGGCCCCCGCGCGGCGCGTGATAAAGACGTGGTGGGTTGGAGTCCAAGCACTGCCTCGCTTTTAATCTCACGCGGTCGGGCGCACGGCCTTGGAATTCTCTTCAGCCGCTGTGACATGGTGAAGGTGCCGACGATGGCTCGCGGGCTGTTCCGAGGCGGACTCAGCAAGCCGAGCTCAGGCTCATGCTGCACATTCCGTCGTGCGCGATTGACTTCTAGCCTTCTAGCCGGCCAGGCATCTCGACATTGTCGATCAGCTGCTAGTCGCCCGGCGACGTAGCCGCGAGCAGCTGTCATCGCCTGCATCGGCGCAATGTCCTCTCCCCAGCCGAGAGTTCGAGATACGATTCGGCCGGAGCCTGCCGCAGCAATCGCAGACCGCGCCTCGTCGGAGCGCCGCTTCGACGGGACTCCGAAGGCGACGCGTGCGGCGGCCTCGAAGAAGAAATGGCGGCAAACCTGGTGCTTCGTACCGCTCTGACGGAGATATGCGCACGTTTCGCGAGCCAGCGCCAGGTTCACGAAAGTAGGGCAACCAACGATGTTGCGGAATGCAGACTCGTGCGCCATGCGGCGTACCACCTGCAGCTGCTGGAAAGCAAAAAGGGGCGACATCGGCGCCGGTCTGCAGGAAGAGTTTTGCAACTATGGCCACGTCTTCGGAATGGCAGGGACGGAATGCACCGCATAAACCCGTACTCACTTCACGCCACGAGATCGTGGTGGCGAAACCTTTCGGATACAGGTCCGCTCCGTTCGGGGCGTAGAGCAGATGGGCGCCGAGCAGGTCGAGCTTGGCGGCGTCGCGATGCTCGCGGGTAGGCCGCGCGATCGCTCCGCTGTTGAACTGCTTCGGATTGACAAATAGCGTCACGATAAACCAGTCCGCCTTTGCAAGGGCGGCACGCACCAAGCGTCAGATAACATGAAGGCACCGCACGGTCGGCAGGACGGACATTCAGGCCATTCTGACGCCATGCGGCCAAGGCGCCCGCGGGCGCTCTCTTGTCACGGGTGGACAATGCAACTGAGCGGTAGTGAGTCTGGTTACCTCGCAGCAGCATGGCGCGGCCGTCCAAGCAAGGTGCTGCTTCGCGTTCGCAATGCGGAACGGCCATGGTCCCAGCGCATCGCTGGCGGCCCATCAAGGCTCTACAGGCAAGGAGATTGCGCCCGCACCCGGTGTTGCGCCGGCGAAGCCAGCTGGCCCGCTAAAAGCATTGTCGCGGGCTCCAGGACGATTGACCTCGTTTGCAAGCAAAGCCCCGCTGGCTGAAGTGCCGTCTGCGCGACACAACAGACTTTGTTGCCGCGCACTTTGTGCAATCGCCTGAATCGGGCGAGTAGAAGGTTGCTTCGATCCGCAGATTCCTGTTGCAGTAACGGGGCTGCTTCCGTCACAAGGGCGTAATCACGGCCTTTGGCATTGCCATCCCCTCCCCTGCGAGAGGTGGTCCGGGATAAGGGCAGCGGAAGTGCCGAAAGCAATTCCATCTTTGTTCTCTTTCACCATTCTGCCGCGGTCGGCTTATGGCGGGCTGCACAGCAAAACCAAGGAAGGACAGGGCAGACAGGAAGAGGTCGGGGAAGGAAATGGGCGGGCCGACTTCGGGCGGCCACAGCGCATCGGGCAGAATCTCGCCAAACACTATCCAGGCGCGGCCTTCGCCACGCATTTGGCCGCCTCCACGGAGTCCATCGCATTGCCGGTGGACCGCCCTTGTCTGGAGTCCGGCAGCAACAACGGCTGTCATAACCAGTCTAGGCCGCGCTAGATCTCGATCGGTAAAATCCGCTCACCTTCGTGGGGAACCCTGCCCCACCCGCGGTGCTGCACGCCGGACCGCTACGGTCTGCACCGGTCACACAAATCTTAACTTTACAGTGCATCTCGGATGGCGCGAATCGCTCCGAACGCGTCAAACGGAAGGGCTTTGGGGGCCTGTAAACTTCGTCAGGCCACTGTGCCCGCTTCACCGGTGATTGCCCAGGCTGGTGTGAGAGCTTCACCGCTGCGAAGTCCGCCTGCGGATCAATATAGATGACCTGGCCACCATACCCCCAGGCGATGTAGGCACCTCTCTCTTGGTCTTCAATCCAGAAAGTATTGTGGTAAGCGCCATTGGGCAGGTCTGCACTGGCATCGGCATAAGAACCGTTGGGCAAAAACATGTCGAATAGAAGAGGTTTAGGGCGTCTTGTAGCCTCGATCCATTCGGATGGAACGATCTGCCTGCCGTTGAGCCTGCCGCCGCGCAGATGCAGCAGCGCGAAGCGCGCAAAATCACGAAGTGTGGCCTGAAATCCACCGGACGACAGGGAAAAACGGGATTTGTCTACGATTTGGCGGGCGTCTTCCTCCGCCCCCATCGGAGCCCACAATTCGCTGCTGTACAGCTCCGGCAGAAACTTGCCGGATACGCGCTGCATGATTAGCCCCAGCACGTCGATGTTAGGGTCAAAGTACTTGAAACGTGCGCCGTGCGGTGCCTCCTGCTCGGTTATCCGCAGAATGGCCTGCCATATGTTAGCTGGAGCATCTGGATGTCCTTCCGGCGGGCCAAAATATCCTGAAGCTACGCTGTAGTTGAAGTAATCAGTATGTGGCACGCACCATGACCCCTTGTACGTCGCGCCCGTAGTCATGTCCAGCAAGTGCTGCACCGTGGCGCCGCGATAGGCGGTCGCCTGCAGTTCCGGCAGATACCGTGTTACCAGACTTTCAGGGTCAATAAGCCCACGGTGCACTAGAATCCCGAACACCGTCCCGGTGATGGACTTGGAACCCGATCTGGCGATGTGTTGAGAATGCGGTTCCATGCCATTCATGCAACACGATCTCGCCCTGGTGCAAAATCAGAAACCCGTCAGTATAGTCCTGCTCGAGATATTCGCGGATCGTGGCGCGCTGGCCGTCGCTCGACGCAACTTCGATGTCACCGATATCCTCCCTGATCCGGCTTGGAAGCGGCAGGACCGGTCCTGGCCCGCGCCACACCCGGGCGGTTCGCGTCGATTCGCTTACGTGCGAGTATGTCCATTTGCTATAAGGCCAAAAAGACCACTCGTCGGCTGGGATCATTGGCGCACCCAGCGTCGGATCGAGCTGCCACGACTCGGGATCGGACTGTGATTGGCCTGCAACGCGGAGGTTGAGATCTTCGAATTCCTGAGACATCAAAATGCTCCTTTGACTTCTGCCAATGGCTTCGCGACTTGGCGGCAGATCGCTAATTTTCTGAAATTCAGCCCTCATCAGGCCTATCTTTGATCTCTAGGCCACACCGCCCGTGAAAAAGGTTTCACTTGGGCGATGGAGAACCGACTGACATAAGCACTTACCGGGACCACGCGCACGTTCGCCAACTGCTGCAGTGTTGGACGAAGCGACGTTTGGAGGTGCAACAACATTACGCGTCTACTGGCTTGGCAGCGAACCGGGCCGCAATCGGAACACGCCGATGTTGTTCTCAATCGGCCCAGCCTGGTACAAGGTTAGAAGTCTGCGTCTGGTTTTAGCGGACGTAAAGCTGACGTTTGTAGTTCGTCACAATCTCGCAACCAGTTTCGCTCACGCGAACAGTCTCGCTGGTGCCGACGTCCGCAAAGCCGAAAGCCTTGACCATCGAGGGGATATGGAACACCATATTGGGCTTGAGGATCCGCGTTTCCCCTCGCTTAAACGACAGGATGTGCCCTTCGCCCCAATCCGGCGGGTAGCTGATGCCGATGGAATACCCCGTGCGCTTGAAACGACCTCATAGCCTCCATCGTTGACGGTCTGCGACCAGATGGCCCAGATCTCACTGAGGGGGCGATCGGGACGAATGCCGTCGAGCATGTTTTCCAGCGCATGCCTGCCACGTCCTCCATTTTCTCCAGTTCACGGTTGGATGGACTGACCACCGAAGCCCGCATGATCGCGGCACTATAGCGGCGGACAGTGCCGGACAATTCGAGGAAGACAGGATCACCCGGCTGAATCTGCCGGCCCAACCACGTCCCATGCGCATAGCTCGTGCGCACGCCTGACGTCACAAAAGGCGGGTAGCCGGGGTATTCACTTCCCTTGAGCGTGAACACGCGCTGGGTTTCGGCGGCGATCTCATTCTCGTTCACGCCGGCCCTTATCTGGTTGATGCACGCTTCGATGCCGGCCTCAGCGATCCGCGCTGCCTGCCGGATATAGTCTATTTCGACATCGGATTTGACGACGCGGACCGCCTCCACAATCATCGAGCCATCTTCGAAACGGACGTCAGGGAGAAGCGTCTTGAGTGCTTCATAATCGGCGATCGAGAAGAACCACGACTTTTTCTCGAGCCCTACCTTCGCCTTGGCAAAACCCAGGTTACGCAGCCTTTCCGCGAGCAGCTCGAGCGGGGCCTCGTGGTCCATGTAGCTGATACTGTTATCTATCCACGAATAGCCCCGGACATTCACCTCTTCAATGCCACGGGTGATATGGAGGGGCTCCCCATGCAGCGGGATAAGCAGATACTGGGCGGAGGCATAACCGAGCGTGTTGTAACCGCTTAGGTAAAGCATGTTCTCGGGGATGGTCACCACGAGGATGTCCAGATCCCGGGCTGCAATGCCTTCGCGGACCGCCTTGAGCCTTCTTTGATACTCTTGGATAGTAACACCCAGGTCTTTTTCTACCTTTACGGTGTCTATGCCGGAAACTTTCATAAGAGCCCTTCGGAATAAAGAGGCGCGCCTCGCGCTGGACGGCGTATCGTAGCATCTGATCTGCGCACAACGTTGCCATCGTTTCCGAGTTTGCGCAGGAAACCTGCGTTGAGTTGGCCTTGATTGCTCAAAAGCCTCCGTCCTCGTCAACATTGCTGTTGCATCGGCAGCCACCCCCCAACGATCCAAACGTCTAGCAAACGTGCGGCGGGCCTGAAATCTGCGCGAGGGTTGTGCCCGAGTCCGGAGCCTGGACCCTCGCCGGCTTAGATCACTTCGGACCCGGCAGCCACGGCCTCGAGTGCGGGGGCGTCGGAGTGTTCTGCCAGTTGCGATGGCAAGCTTGTGATCGGGTATGAATGCGGCTGCCGTCACCGCCTGGCATCGGGTCCACTGTCTCGAGGCACTGGCGGCCCGGGCTCCCGATGCAAAGTGCCTGCGCGCACGATTGGCTGCTCCCTCCCGGCTCGAAAATCTGCATGCAATTCGCATCTATGCAGAAAATCCTCAACATGGGCGAGAAATCGGGGGAATTTCCCGCCGTCTGACGGATATGATGAACCCTGCAGACACGAAGCTAGTTCCCCGCTGTCGCTAGCCGCGTTCGCGCTTGGAGTCTGTTCGCGGCGTTTGGACGAAGGTAAACCGCAATTGACGGGCTCGATGATTATGAACGGCAGTATGCTTCCATTAAACAGCATCCGTGACGATTTCCCAGCGACGCGAGATTTTATTTACATGGACGTTTCCAATCAAGGACTGATATCTCGAACTACAAGAAGATCGTTCGAGGATCATCTGAATAACAGATTGCACGGTGTAAACGATGAGCTTAGCCAGCTGGCGGACATCGAGAAGACACGCGCCAGATTTGCTCAATTTATTGGAGCAGATAAAGATGAAATTGCTATCACAAAGAACGCATCAGAGGGAATCAACATAATTGCCAACGCGATTGACTGGCGACCTGGCGACAGCGTTGTCTTATGCCCTCGACTTGAGCATGCAAACAACATCCTGCCGTGGCTCCAAGTCAAAGCTCTACATGATATTGATCTCAAAGTAATCGAGCCGGATAATGGCGCGATCCCCGTAGACGCGATTGTCAATGCGCTTGATTCCAGCACTCGCGTTGTGGCGTTGTCAACCGCAACGATGGTTCCTGGTTTCCGGACAGTCACGCAACCTATCGCGGAGGCCTGCAGGCGTCATGGCGCCTTCCTTTTGGCGGACGGGACTCAGTCGGTCGGAATACTCCATACCGATGTCAACCGGTTGGAAGTAGATGGTTTGGCCGTCTCGACTGTGAAGGGATTGATGGGCCTCTACGGATCGGGATTTCTCTACTGCCGCCGGGAGTGGGCAGATCAGCTAAAGCCAGCCTACCTGGCTCGCTTTAGCGTGGATCTCGGGAACGCACCAGAATCGGCTCCCATTCTCAACGCCGCCAAGCTGCGGGCTGGGGCGCCTCGTTTTGACATCGGGCATTACAACTTCCCAGGCATGATTGCCGCCCACGCGTCCTTGGGGCAGCTGCTGGAGATCGGAACTGAAGCAATCGACAAGCACGTAACATCCTTGGCAACTCGACTGGCTTCAGGGCTGTTACAAGCCGGACTGCCTGTCTGTGGCGGTCCTCCCGGCAAGCACACTGGGAGTATTGTAGCGGTGGGTGACATCGATGCGCTCGGCGGAGCGCAAGAAGTCGCCGCCTACATTCCGTCGCTACACAACTACCTCGCGGAAAACAAAGTCGTTGCATCAACGCGACGAGGACTCCTTCGGTTCTCGCTCCATCTGTACAACAGCGATGAGGAAGTCGACCAAGTTGTCGATCTGGTCAAGAAATGGTCGAAGTAGCTGCGCCAGATCACGAGCAGATAGGAGAGTTTATGACATCGCCAAGCTCAGATACCGTGGCGCTCTTCAAGACCTTGTCAAAATCGAAAGCGTAGACCCCTTCGCTTTCGCCCAGGGGCAGCGGAGAACAGCGGTCGCCGAATATCTTTAAAGGTTTTGCCGGGACCGAAACTTGCCTTATGAACTCCAGCACGTTGTCGACGGGCGCTCGAAATTTCTTGAGCTGGATCTCTGGCAAAGACCCTAGTCGTTGTGGCCCACATGGACACGGTGCCCACTGACAATTGGGCTTCCGATCCATTTTCTCCTGAATCGAAGGATAATCGACTCTACGGCAGGGGAAGTTGCGACACAAAGGGTTCCCTCTCTGCAATGATGATCGCCCTGAGTACCTTAGGTGACCGTCAGCCGAATGCCACAATTGTCGTTGCCGCCAGCATTGATGAAGAGTACCGCAAGATCGGCTCGCGCCATCGCTCTCTCCGGTAAGTCGTATGATGCCGCGGTTGTTGGTGAACCAACCGAGCTAGAGCTTGTAGTCGCCCACAAAGGGTCGGTCCGCTGGCAAATCGAGGTTCAGGGTATCCCTGCTCACACTTCGAAGCCGCACCTCGGAGTCAATGCAATCTCAGGCATGGCAAAGATGATCTTGGCGCTCAACGAACACGGCGAGAGTCTCGCTTCGCGCACCCAGCCTTTGGTCAGCCCTCCAACTTTGACGGTAAGTCTTATCGAGGGTGGCCTGGAATTGACGACGGTTCTTCCATCGCATCTGGGTATCGTTCTCGGGCCAGGAAGCATTGATCGCGCCCACACGAATAATGAGTTCATTGAATTGCAACTTGCGTCTGGAGTAGCAGACGACTGCGGGGTAGGCTTCAAACGCGCAACCGTCGCCCCGCATACGTCGAGTTGAATCTCTTCAGCACCTTCAAGTCCGTCCGATCGACCTTCGGTTAAGCGGCTTTCTGAATACGATACTCTCAGCGAAGACGATGCCGTGCTGAGGCCGCGAGCGGTTGCGCTTGGCTTCGTCGGCTAGCAACTCCATTATCGCAAGCGCGCAGCCAGTGCGGTCGAGACCCAGCATTGATTTCGCACGTTCGTGACTACTTACCGCCAACAAGCAGCTCGAATAGCGGTGCCAACTTGGGCCGCTTATCAAGGTCGTCGACGAATTCCCCAATCAACTCGATCTGTGTATCGGAGAACGGCAACATGGACGTTTCGGCGCAAGTTTTGAGTTTACGCATGCCATCGACGAGCGAAGCCGGATTGTCCGGATGGCCAAATGGCTTGTCAATCCGAATGAAATGTTCTGCGCCGCCCCTTAGCTTCACAGTAACTGCTGTCGGCGAATTTTGATGCAGACCGTGAGTACGATCAATCTCTGGATCAACTTCAATCTTCGTGACAGCCATGATCCGGCGCACAGCCGGATCCTCAAATGCTTCCGGACGGAAATCGCTGATTCCTACTCTGCCGTGTTGCGCCGCGACAGAGATGACGTAAGGCAGGCTGAAGCGCGCGACGACCGGGTCCTTTGGGTTCCACTTTTGGTCGCGCGGCTGTACCACATAACTCTCAGCGACGAGACGGTTCACCCCGAGCTCAAGTGAGACAATATCCTCCCCCTTGAAGCCGTGCTTGTCGCGCAATTGCTTCAGTCCATCGATCCCGGGATGCATAGCCCTGCAGGCCGGCCAAGCTTTGAAGCTTATCTCAGTGTTCACATAGTCCTGACCAAGTTTCTCCATAAGCAAATCGACGTCGTAGCTAGGTTCGAAGGCTCTGTAGAAGCCGTACTTACCAAAGAACGGCTCCCGCGGACCGTTGAAACCCACCATAGCTGACAGGGCCGATTCCACCCCCGAGCGAGCCCGCAATCCTTGTTGCAGCGACACAGTGTGCGCGCCTTCCTCATACATCTGTACTTCCCCGGCAGCGTGGGCGTAAGCGATGCCGAATGCATTCCTGGTTTTCTGTTCGTCGAGCCGCAGCAATTTTGTGCTAACCGCGGTGGTGCCCCAGACTGCGACCATATTGTCGCGGCCAGTTTTCAAAGAATGGGTCGTCACGCTACGCGCAAGACGCATGTGCAGATCCATAGCCGTCGCTAGTGCGACCAGCAAATCGCTTCCGGTAATAGAAGGATCGCGTTCCGCGAGCGCCAGCGCCGGCGGCACATTGTACGCGCTGGCGTGGCAGCCGTTGATACAAAGCTCGTAGGTATCATCAAAGTCGATGGCTCTAGCCGTCGTGGCGTTGACAAGGACGGCCAAGCAGGCAGGAAGCTTTTCTCCAGAAACCCAGACGGTGCATTCTGCCTTGCCACCGGACAAGCCGCCCAGCCGACGAGCGAAGTGCGCGATCTGGTCATCCGATCCGCCGATCGCGCTGGCAAGCGTGTCGAGGATGGAGAGCTTCGCGCGTTCAATCGCCTCCTTAGGTATTATCTCGGTGCGCGATTTAATAACGTGCCTAATGAGTTGCGCCATCAAATCCATCGCCAACCCCCCAATTAATAAACGAGCGAAATATGTGACGACCCCGCCTCTGCGCCTGCGGTCGAGATTGCCATAGCGTGCGTTCCCCAATCAGCTTTGATTGATCGACCAGCAGGCTGTTCTGCATATCTCTTCTCAGAAAAACGGATTGCGCAGCTGCGCAACACGGCGTTGCAGTATTTGCTTTCACAGATCATCTTTTTCCTTGGAATAAGACTTAGCAGCAGTCCTTTTGAGTCAATGCGAAACTTCAGCCTTGCCCGCAAGCGCTCCACCCTAGCAAGCCAGAGGTCACCGAGTTGCGCAAAGTTTCCTTTGTCGCGCAGGAAACCGGCGTTTTTGGTACCTTGCATGCACTGTCCCTCTGCTGGACAGGATCAGAGGAACTGAAAAGGCAGGCACTGCAATGTGAGGCCCTTTCTGATTGTTTGCTAGGACGGCACGGCCATCTGCTGGCGGTGCGCCTAGAGTTCTGCAATTCGGTGAGAGGGTAGTGCTGGGCGCCGTACGTCAGCATCGTAGTACCGTGTCGAATGCCGCCCGCCAGCATCGGTGGAAGTAGGGAAGCTCGCGGAGCGCCAGTGTGAACTGCGGACTGACAAAGCAACTTAGAAGGAGCCCAAGGGCACCGGCGCACCCACTTCGAGCCTCGGCATCAGCCTATCACCGCAACCTCCTTCGCCACTGCCAACGAAGATCCGGGCAACTTAGCGGAAGCTTCGATCCATTCGCGTGGATCCATCCGATGACGCGCGAATCCGGAGAAGTTGAAATGATCCCTTTTCAAGGGCGAAGGACGGCCTCACCGGCAGAATCCGGCCAAGATCAGGTCGCGCTCACCGCCACCGGGTCGAACGGGCGTCCGCGTCCTGGCCAGCCGACCCGGAGATCGCCAGCGCATAACAGATATATGGAATTGGTATAAGCGAGACCTCGCAGAAGTTGGGCTAATATTAGCAAGAACATGCAGTTTTCCTGCGAGGAGCCCCTGATGTTGCATATACCGCCGCCAGACTTGGACCGAATTGATCGGAAACTCCTTATTGCCGTGCAGCGTAACAACCGCCTTACCACCGAGGAATTGGGCGAACTTGCAGGCCTTTCGGCAACCGCATGTCAGCGGCGATTGAAGCGACTTCGAGATGCGCGTGTGATTCAGGCAGATGTCGCTGTTATCTCGCCAGAAGCGATCGGTAGGCCAATGCTCATGCTAGCCTCTATCACTTTAGAGCGTGATCGCGCTGATATCATCGATCGTTTCAAACAAGCGATCCGGCGCACGCCCGAGATTATGAACGGATATTACGTGACAGGTGAGGCCGATTTTGTGCTCGCAATTTCCGTGCGTGACATGGTTGAGTACGAGGCATTTACCCGTCGCTTTTTTCATGAGCACCCCGATATCAAGGGCTTTAAAACGATGGTCGTAATGGATCGAATCAAGGCATCATTGGCTCTGCCAATTGACGAATAGAATAGAGTATAGAAGTTTGCACTTGATCGACAGTTGGCGTATGAGAATGGTCGGTTTTGCCTGTCCGATAGGATCAGGCAGCGATCATTTTGTCCTTCCCCACCGGGGCGGTGTCAAGGAAGGTCTGCATCGGCGTCTTGCCGAAGCACCAGCGGCCCTGATGTGGGCGCTGCTCATTGTAACTTCTGACCCGTTCATCCAGATCGGCCTGCAGCTCCTCGATCGAGCCGTAGATCTTCTTCCTGAAGGGGAACCCGTAGAACTCGTCCAGCACCGTCTTGTGGAAGCGTTCAACGATGCCATTGGTCCAGGTTCTTGGTCTTGGTGCGGGAGTGATCCACGTCCTCGACCACCAGATAGAGCTCGTACTCGTGATGTTCGGGATTGCCGCAATATTCGGTGCCGCGGTGGGTCAGCACCCGGCTTAGCTTCACCTCGTGGGCGTCGAAGAACGGCACCACGCGGTCGTTGAGGAGATCGGCGGCGCTGATCGGCGTCTTGCAGTGTCCTGGCCGCCGCAACAGCCCCGGCATTCACTCTCGAACTCACCATGCGCCGCCTTGTCCAGCTTGGCCTTTTCCAGCGCCGCCAATTGGCCCTCGGTGAGCACGATACCGTCCTGGGCGACCTTGGCCTCCAGCGCCTTCAGCCGCCTCTTCATCTTCTCCAGATCGTGACGCTGCCACACCCGGCGGACGCCCGACGGCGAGACCGAGTGCCCGAGCTTGCGCATCTCGTTGGCGATGCGGGTCTACCCCATACGCGGGATATTCCAGCGTCAGCTCGAGAATGATCACCTCGACCTCGGGCGGCGTGCGGTTGGCCAACGGCGGCTTCCAGCGCGTCAGTTCCTGCAGTGCCAGTTCGCCGCCGGTCTCGTAAAGCTCCTTGAAGCGGTGGAAGCTGTCGCGCGAACAGCCCATCATCATGCAGGCCAGGCTGACATTGCCGAGCTGTTTGGCCAGCTCCAGCAGCCCCACCTTGGCGCGGATGATCTTTTGGTCCTTGGTCATGTTAGGGTCCTTTCCAACGCCGAGGCCGTGCGCTGCGATCCCTGACCACTCCGCCCGGCCTCGGCTCAAGCTTCAGCCTAGTGAATTGGTCGATACAAAGGAGTCCGATGTTGGATTCCCATCGGGTTTCGCATGTGCAACGATTGGGCATGCGCATCGGTATTCCATTTGACGCCACTGCAACGACAGGATCCGGCTCGAAGCCATTGTGGCAGAGCGCGGTTCGCCGCAGAAGCATGCGTGGCGGCGAAGATCATTCTGATGAGCTATGACGGGTTGGGACTGTGGTCATTATGGAGGCTACCGGCAAATCGAAGACCTGCGTGTGGCGATGGCAGGAGCGCTTTATGGCCGAAGGCGTGGATGGCCTTTGCGCACAAGAGCCGCCCGCCAGGCATTGCGCCACCGAATCCCGAACTGGTGCGATCAGGTGATCGCGCTGACGCTGGAAACGCCCAAGCACGAGGCCACACACTGGACCGTTCGCGCGACGGCAAAGGCGGTGGGGATCGCAGCCTCTTCGTCGTCAAGATATGGCACGAGCATGGTCTTGCAGCGCACCGCTGGCGCAGGTTCAAACTGTCGAATGACAAGGCCTTTGCGGAGAAACTGCATGATGTCGTTGGGCTCTTCGTCTCGCCGCCGGCCATGCCATTGTTCTTTCCGTCGATGAAAAAAGCCAGATCCAGGGGCGGGGTGGCATGATGACCCATGATTACAAGCGCCACGGGACCACCGCCTGTTTGCTGCTCTCAATGTTCTCGACGGCTCGGTGATCGGCCGCAACATGCAGCGACACCGGCATCAGGAGTTCATCCGTTTCCTCAACGTGATTGAGGCGCGACTGCCGAAGGATAGGGCAGTCCACGTCATTCTCGACAACTACGCGACCCATAAGCGCCGAAGGCCCGCGCCCGGCTGGCAAGACATCCGCGATGGACCTTCGACTTCGTTCCAACGTCATGTTCATGGCTCAACGCTGTCGGGGGCTTCTTCGCCAAACTGACACGAAGGAGACAAACACGGCGTCTTCCATTCCGTCGTCGACCTGCAGGCGGCATCAACCGCTTCACGACCCGCGGCCGTTCGTCTGGAAAGCAGATCCCGGTGAGATCATCGCAGCAGTCAAACGCGGGCACCAAGTGTTGGAATCAATCCACCACGACACCGTCTGTCAGATAAAGTGTACGCGTCCGGTGAAGATCGCAGACGTGCGTATCCGGCGGCCATGAGCACCTGAGCACCGCGGTGCTGGGGTCAAGAGCTCGATGGGGAGACGCGATGATATTCTTCGAGGAGGAGTTTGACTTCCTCGATGCCTTCATCGGTGAATGCCAAGATCCCGTCGTCATCATTGGGCGCCGTACACCCAGATGACGCCGTCCTCGGGCTCGAGACCGAGGGTCAGTTCCTGAATGAGCGCTTCGCTGACGCCGAGGTCCCTGGCGACACGTTCGACGGTGTAGACGTGATGCACCTTATTGCGCTGCATGATCAGGCCGCCGCTGGTTGGGGCCGCAGTTTTGCGGATCTCCAATTCCACGGCAGCAAGTCATCGATGTGATGAGCCGGATAGGCGGGCAGTCGGGCGAGGACGTCGGCGAGCCAAACCTGAGGGTCGATATCATTCATCTTGGCGCTGACGATCAGGCTGTAGAGAATGGCAGCGCGCTGTCCGCCGCGATCGGAACCGCAGAACAGCCAGGACTTTCTGCCGAGAGCGATGCCGCGCAGGGCTCGCTCGGCTGCATTGTTCGATAGGCAAATCCGGCCATCGTCGAGGAACCGGATGAAGGATGACCAGCGGCGCAGCATGTAGTTGAAGGCCTTGGTCAGGTCGTGCCCGCGCGAGAGCTTGTCGCGCGTCTCGATCATCCAGCGCTCGAGCTCGGTGACCAGCGGCACGCTCCGCTCCTGGCGCACGGCGTGGCGTTGGGCCGGCGACAGGCCGTTGATCGCGCGCTCGATATCGAACAGGGCATCGATGCGCTTCACGGCTTCCACCGCTAGCGGATAGACCAGATTGGGCTTGTCGCCGCGCGCCTTCTTGCGCCGCCGCTTCGATATCAGCCAGCTCGAACACTTTGCGCCGGCTGTGAGCCCAACAGCTGGCTTCCAAAACAGGCGTCGGCTGACGACCCGTCGCATAGAGCTCGCCATAACCGCCAAAGGCACCGGCCTGCAGAATACCGCTCCAGCCGGCGAGATGCGCCGCGGGATGTTCCCCTCGACGATCGCGGGAATAATAGAACACCGCCGCCGGCGGATCGGCGCCGCCGAACAGTCGGTCATCGCGCACATACGTCCATAATCGGCCGGTATCGGTCTTGCCCTTGGCCAGGACCGGAACCGTCGTGTCGTCGCCGTGCAGACGTGAAGCGGCCAGCACATGGGCTTCGAGCCGCTTGAACAGCAGCATCAGCGCCGCGGCGCCGGCGCCGACCTGGTCGGCGAGCGTCGACAGGCTGAGCGGCACGCCTTCGCGCGCATAGCGTTCAGCCTGGCGGTTGAGCGGCTGATGCTGTCCGAACTTCTCGAACAGGATCATCGCCAGCAGGCCGGGACCGGCCCAGCCGCGCGGGGTGGCGTGGAAAGGCGCCGGAGCCTGGCTGATCGCTCGCAGTCGCGGCAGGTGAACTTCTCCCGCACGTGTTGGATCACCTTCCATTTCCGCGGCACCACCTCTAGCGTCTCGGTGATGTCCTCACCGAGCTTGCGCAGCCGATCACCGCCGCAGCAGTGGCAAGCTGTCGGCGCCGGCTCGACCACGCGTTCGCGTGGCAGATGCTCGGGAAATGGCTGGCGCGCCGGTCGTTTGCGCACATAAGGCGCCACCTCGGTGGTGCGAGCTGCGGCCTGTTCGGCGGCGATCTCGTCTTCCGTCGCCGTGCTCTCGAGCTCCTCGAAGGTGAGCTCCATTTGGTCGTGCAGGCGGGGCTGAGCGTTCAGAACTCTGACCATGCAGCGCCCGCTGCAGCTTCCGGATCGTCAGATGCTGATGCGCGATCAGCGCCGCATCATCCGATGCCTTGGCCCTAGCGACCGCCAGTTCGGCCTCGACCAGCGCAGCGCGCGCCGCCTCGTCTTCGGCTCTGGCCAGCGCCGCGGTCAGCGCTGCTCTCAGCGCGCCGATATCGTCCGGAACAGCATCCTGGGCGGTGGCAACCATGCCCTGGAGTGAATCATAAAACGCGTCCGCTGACTCGCGGAAAATGCCGCAAACCCAAACAAAAACTCAGCCCGCGCGCTGGGGGCGGAACGTGTGACGCGGGTTGCGCCAATCGATGCCGTCGAGCATGTAGGCGAGCTGCGCCGGTGATATGGAAACCGTACCGTCCGCCGGCGACGGCCATAGGAACCGCCCCTTCTCGAGCCGTTTTGCATACAGCGACATGCCGAGCCCATCATGCCAGATGATCTTGATCAGATTGCCGCTGCGGCCGCGGAAGACATAAGGATCGCCGGCATGCGGGTCCCGGCCCAACGTCTCCTGAACCTGCAGAGCGAGGCCTTGCATCCCGCGACGCATATCGGTCCGGCCGACCGCCAACCAGATCCGCACCTGGCTCGGGACCGGGATCATGAAACGCCCAGCGCTTCACCATCGCCGCCGCCAGTGTCGGCGGTGTGCTCAGCGGAATCCGCAACCGCACCTTGCCGGCGATCTCCAGCTCGATCACCGCTGGGGATGCCGCCGGTCGCGAAACGGCGACAGGCTCGTCGGGAGCCACGACAACTTCGGCAAAGCCCGTCTCGCGGGCTCTGACCGTGCGGCGCCACTTATAGATCAGGCTGGTCGCGACATCGTACTGACGCGCCACCGCCGCCACTGTGGACCCGGGCGCGAATGCCGCGGCCAGTATCCGGCGCTGATCCGCTTCACTCCAACGACGACGACACTCCGGCACCGTCAATAACGTCACATGGCTCATGCTGTGCTGCTAACTACGCTCGTAAGGACGACCTTAAGAGCGCAGCCTCGCTATCGTGCCATCTTCTCGCAAGGCGGCCTTCGCCGGAGGCGTACGATAAAGTTTAAACTTTTAAAAGAAGCTCCAGTAGCGCAGCTGTGCCCTCCGAAGCTCGGCAACGGGCCAATACTGCCCCAGCCGGTTCAAGTGTTGGTCGATGAACTCGTGCCGCCAGTGACGAGCTCGCCCGACCAGCGCCCGAGCGCGACGTAACGTCGAACCATCTGCTCAAGGAACGATATGATGTGCCGTGCGGCGGGCGGCAGTATTGTTCCATATGCGGTTGTTAGCGCCAATTCAAAGCTCAGTGAAGACCGCTCAATCGACGCGACAGACAGCTTCGGACCTTCGAGATCCTCCCACAAGCACGCACGACTGAATATCCCGTAGCCTTCATCCAGCGCAATCATTCGCTTAATGAGAGGTATAGAGTCGATCTCGTACTTGAATGTCAATTCCACCTTTTGCTCGTGCGCGGCTGCCTCCAGACGTTGCCGCGTGTAACTTGGCGGCGCCGGAATGATCAGCGGAAGGCCCTCCAATTCAGACATCAAGACCCTCTCTCCGAAGGACCAATTCTTTGTTGACCCAACCAGATAAACTTTTTCTTTGAAGAGGAATTCGGGGCTGAGATGGCGATAACTATCAACATCGTAAGCGAAGCCTAGATCAATCTGCTTACTCTGGATCCAGTTCGCGGTTTGATGGGTGAACCCCTCAAGCAATTTCAGCTTAACACGGGGGAATTGTTCACGACAGCCCAAAATAAGCTCCGCCATGAAGGTTGGGCCCAGGTTGGGCAGAACTCCCAAGCGAATGACACCGGAGGGACTCCCTTCATCGATCCGAGCTTGAAGGCAAGCATTTTCCAGCCGCAGCAAGACATTCGCAACTTCGTCGCGGAGCTTGGCGCCAGTTTCCGTCAACGTCACTCCGCGGCCATCCCGAATGAACAATTGCACCCCGAGCGTTTCCTCCAGGCGACGCATTTGCCTGGATAAGGCAGGTTGCGCTATGCGCAGCTCGACCGCAGCTCGGCTGATGCTGCCAAGTTCGGACACTCGGATGAAATGCCTTAGGGCGCGAAGGTCGATCTGATTATCCACGTGTTCGGCCCGCTCACTTGAGACGACTTGGCACCCCCGATGAGACTTGTCAGCTCTGAACCTTGCCCAAGCCTCAAGATCGAAACTAAGCTACTACGGCACCGCCCCGCAATAGGCTGACCCAAGCTGGCACCACGCTCGCATGGACGGTCTTCAATCGAGAAATGAAGAGTAATTCAAGGGCGGTCACGCTCAGGGGACCCTCTCAGCGAATTTGCAGAACTCTCAGCAGTACGATTCTGCGAAATTCCCTACGCGGCTACCCCATCCTGAACACAGCGAGTGCTATTCAGCTATTCACACTGGCAATCATTCCGAGCAGATCGCCTCTCGAGCTGCAAACTTGCTCCGTTTGCAAGCCGAGGCCCCTCCCAAGTTCTCCATCCAACACCCGCGAGATAGGAGTTTTCCAGCAATTCCAGCTCTGGTAGACAGACCTTGCGTTTGGGCCGGAGACACAATCCTCAGCTGGCCGACCCCGTTTGGCGATTTGAACAGCACCTTGCCGCGGACTGACGCTCACATTCTCAATAAGCGGACATTGCCCAGCCATGCGGCAGCAAGCAGACGAGCCGATCTATCCGCGGGGTCAAGTGGTGAAAGATCTCGGCCCGCAGTTCGAGGTACTCGACACGCTGGTAACAGCGCTGAGGATGCATTGCGTGGCCTCGGCAATCACGGCTCCTGCCGGCACCCCTTGGCCAGTCGCTCAGCCGCTTCGAGCATGGCTTCAGCGCGCACTAAGCTGAGATGGCCCTCGTGCAGGACGCCTGTCGTTGGCACCACGGCGATCCTCCCGCCTTCGCGACGCCACGCGGCGACGATTGACCGCCTGTGGCGTTAAGCCGACATGGCCCATGACCGGCACCACGCGGTCGTTGAGGAGATCGGCGGCGGTGATCGGCGTCTTGCGGTCATAGAGCTTGGCGAAGGCGACCTTCGAATAGGTATTGAGGGAGGTTTGCTGGTAGATGCGTCCGACCTCCTTCATGTTGCCGACATAGAAGGTGTCCTGGCCGCAATAGCCCGGGCATTCACTCTCGAACTCACTCTGCGCCTCCTTATCCAGCTTTGGCCTTTTACAGCGCCGCCATTGGCTCTTCGGTGAGCACGATACCGTCCTGGGCGACCTCAGCCTCCAGCGCCTCCTGCATCACCCCACGGATCACTTGGTCCAGCCCATCCGGGTTCGAAAGCAGAATGTCTTTGACGGCGGCGCTGGCGGTCTTACTTTTTGTCTTGGTCATGGTGGCGTTCCTTCGCGGGAATCTATGACGTTGAACACCACTAGCCTGCCATGACCGCCCTCACTCAGCGAATTTGCAGAACTCTCAGCACACTACCCGCGCCGCAACAGATCGTTCAAACAAAATTTACAGAACATTTGCGACTGGCCATCACCGACGATGTTACGTTGACAGGTAGTCCGAGGTGGCACGCCATAACCGCTGGTGCCTGCTTACGACCGGATCTGAACGACAAACAGCGTCGGAGTAAAGCCTATGGCAGGAAGAGCACTTATTCTAATTGAAGGGCATATGGGTAACGGCCCGCATTACATCCAAGCAGCTGAGCGTTTTGGCCTTCAACCAATTACCCTATCGGCTGACCCGACTCGGTACGAATATCTCCAGGCGCAAAGCGTTGAGGTAATTCGTATTGACACAGCCAATCTCGATGCGCTGATCCGCGAATGTTCCCGACTGCGTGCTTCGTATGGTATTGCTGGCATTACCGGCTTTGCGGGCGACGATGAGTCCGTCTCTGTGACAGTTGGTAAGCTCTGCCGGCACTTCGATCTGCCGGGACCGAACCCCGCATCGGTTGAACGATGCTGCGACAAATTCGTTCAACGTCAGCTTCTCGCCGAAGCCGGCGTTCCAGTGCCTGCTTATCGTGCGGCAGAGAATGCGAGAGAGGTTGAAAGCTCTGCCGCAGAGATCGGTTTACCGGTAGTCCTTAAGCCGGCGGTTGGCAGCGGCAGCATCGGTGTGCGATTGTGCCGCACTGTCGATGAGCTGGCCGAACATACGACACATCTGTTTTGCGGGCAGTCTTCGCCAAGGATACTGGTCGAAGAATTCGCGCAGGGCCCTTTTTATGCTGTTTATACTATGCAAAATAAGGTCCTCGGGGTTGCGGCCGCTGACTTCGGCCCGCCGCCGCATTTCGTCTTTCGTGAGGGCATCTTCCCGGCCCCGCTGACTGATGACGAGTATAACCGTGTCGCCGATGTTTCGCTAAGCTGTTTGCGAGCTCTCGGCCTTGGTTGGGGACCAACGACTGTCGAACTCCGGTGGACCAAGCGTGGGCCAGTCGTCATTGAAGCCAATCCGCGCCTTACTGGCATTCCTCGACCGCTTCTACTGGCTTACGGTATCGATCTTGTAACCGAACACACCAAGCTTGTCATCGGGGGCGAATGGAATTTGCGCAGAAGCCGTTCGCATGTCACGGCTTGGCGGTACCTCCTTCCTGATCGCGATGGCATCCTCGATTGGATCAGTGGAGACAGACGGGCAGCTGCTCTACCAGGAGTCGCCGAGGTCAAATTGCATGTAAAACTCAACACGCCGATCATCAGGAAAGGCGATTACAGAGACTCGATAGGATATGTCCTGGCGGTTTCCCCCAGCCGTGCTCGGACCGAGATGATACTTCAGCGTGCCGTAGACTTAATTGATTGGTCAATCGTACCATTTCCCATCGAACGGGAATCAGCAGGCTCTGACCTTTCCGTACCAGCGCAGGTGATCGACGCTGAAGATCGGTCCAATTGAGAGAACGGGACGGGTGAAACAGAATTAAATTCCCGTCATTGCTCTCGGCCATCAACTTCTTCGTCCTACAGCGTTCGCATGAAGCCCTCAGCCTTGGCATCTCATAAGGGTTGCCTACCCGGCTCATGCTCGGCTGGATGCGATGCGGCAAGTCGTGCAGCGTACTCAGCGCAGGCATATTGGGCGATTCGTGCCGGCGGTGGTGACGGCGGCGCCTCCGAAGCCGGCCGCGAAGCATCCGCCACAGCTAAGGAAGGGGGAGCTGGCTTGATATGCTGGTGTGATCGAGCTCGAATCGACGGCATCGCAATGCGGGTGGGTCGTGGGGCGGATTCGAAGAGGTTTGCTGCGGTGATCCCCGCACTGAGGGCACGTGGTGATCGGGCCAAAGGGAGCGGTCACGGTCATGGTGGCGACGAAGCCGGTCGACTACCGCAATTATGTGGAACGCCGGATTGTGAGTAGGCAACAATCAAAGCAACGTGGTCTTTGACT
Organism: Mesorhizobium sp. WSM4847; assembly: GCF_055811335.1. Classification (NCBI taxonomy): domain Bacteria; kingdom Pseudomonadati; phylum Pseudomonadota; class Alphaproteobacteria; order Hyphomicrobiales; family Phyllobacteriaceae; genus Mesorhizobium; species Mesorhizobium sp. WSM4847. The sequence continues at coordinate 20,389 of NZ_JBVVPY010000018.1, forward strand.
TCAATAACTCACAACTATCAACCCACTTTCTTGCTCGACATGATTGTTGTCATCTCTCGACCTTTATTTGACCTCGAGAGGGACCAAACGTGTCAAAGTCGAGGAAGTTCTGCTCGAATACAGTCAATTGATGGGCCCGGGCGACCTTGCCCCCGTTTGTGGAAGCATTCACGAGCCGACTGTTAAGCCTAGGATACGTTGGCCTGACGGTGTCAGGCTACGAAGCCTCGGCTCGTCACTTCGAGACCGGCTGCAAAGACGAATATCCCTGTCGCGGAGATCAACATGTATACGGTTCGCCGCTTTGCGCGGCATCGATGCCGCTGTCCCGGCGCCAGACGAGCCGATCGCCTGTTGGCCAAATACGTGAACCGGGCGCGGCGGTTCGTGAGCTTTCTGGCGGAATGTGGGGTCGTGCGCCCTTGACGCAGGATGGTCGCGCGCCCACGTGACCAAGTCATTTCATTCCAGACTTGGCTGAGACGGCACCGAGGCATCTCTAAGCGCACCGTCGGTCGCCATGGCCGAATGGTCATGCGGCTGCTTCCCATTTTGGGCCCTGATCCGAAGCCCTACGATGCCGGTCTTATTCGGCAAGTGATCCTGGGGGAAGCGCAGCGCAGTTCGTGGGCAGACCTCAAGACGATGACGATGGCGCTGCTCGGTTATCTCAAGTACCTGGCCGCCCGGGGCTCGATCAGGCCATACCTACGGTTCCCCATTGGCGACTGTCGGCATTGCCGCGCTACATCGCGCCACCGCGGAGGTCGACCGGGTGATTGCGTCGTGCGACGTCACGACGCCCCCCGGGGATCTGCGACCGCGCGGTGCTGCTGCTATTTGCCCGCCTTGGGCGGCGCGCTGGCGACATTTCGGGCGCGCGCCTCTTGCGTGTCCACGGCAAAGGACGCCGCGAGGTCCAGCTTCCGCTGCCCCAGGATGCTGGTGAGGCGATTATCGACTATCTGCGAGACGCCCGTCCGCCTGCCGCCTGTGAGCAGATTTTCCTGCGGACCGTTGCACCATTTCGGCCATTGGCAAGCGCGAGTGTCTCAATCATCGTCAGCCTCGCGCTTGCGAGGGGGGCATCGACAACGCGCCTTCCCGGGGCGCCAATCTGCTCCGGCACTCGGCAGCCACCAGCATGCTGCGGGCCGGTGCCACACGTAATCGGAACTGTGCTGCGCCATCGGTCGGTCGACACGACCGCCCATTACGCGAAGGTTGACGTCGACATGTTGCTTCGGGTTGCCCAGCCCAACGAGCAGAGCAGAAGGGCCGAACGCAAAGGCCGCCTGCAGGAACGCATTCGCTTCTTCTCCCGGCCTGCTGGTGGTAAAGCACTTCGCGAGGAGCGCCGCCCAGCGCCTCGAAAGCCCCAGCACGGCAGCGCAAGACAGTCGGCAGATCCTGGTTGACGACGAAGCGTGCCCAGATAAGGCGACTGAAGCCAAGCACCATGGAGAATAGCCAGACGATTCTCGGCGTGGTCGGCTCATCGGCAAAGACGACATTGAACTGGGCGAAGTCGACCTGCGCCTGCTCGCCGGGCAGGGTCTCGATGTGAACTTCGTATCCACGCTCCGCCGCGGCAGGACGGACGTCGCGCAGGAAGTCGGTAACGGTGTGTAGCCGCCGCCATAGCCGAGGTCCTTCAGTTCGCGGAAAAGCCGGCTGCCGGTGAGCCCGGATATCGCGTGACGCGTTCGCGAAGATAGGCTGCGAATGGATCGATCACCGCCTGACGCGGCTTGCGCGGTCCGTTGGCCGGAGCCTCGAGCCCGCGCGCAATGTATTTGCGCACCGTCTTGCGGTGGATCCCGCTCTCCCTGGCGATCGCCGACACCTAAAGGCCTGCCGATGCAAATCCAGTATCATCATCATCTCCCCGATCTTGATCACCGAAATCCCACTCCCGACCATCAGGAGAAGCATCAACGATCACGCGCGCCAGTCTCCCGGAGCGCGCCTCCGGAAGACCGGCGACAGCGCTAAACTGGGAAGATTCAAACGGCACTTCTGGGGAGTATTGAGCCGGCATCGACACTCGCCGACTGGGTCGGCCGCGCCGCTTGGCATCTGTGGCCCGTTCACGCCGGTTGCTGAAGAAGCTGAAGGCCTCGCCCAAGCTCTTGCCGACGAGACCACGGCACCGGTGCTCGATCCGGGCCGCGGCAAGGCGAAGAGAGGCCAACTCTGGGCCTACGCGCGCGATGACCGGCTCTGGCAGGGAACGACCCACCTGGCATCGCCTATGTTTATGCGCCGAACCGAAAGGCCGAGCGACCGATTGCCCATCTTGCCGGCTCCAACGAATCCTGCAGGTCGACGGCTATGGCGCTATCGTGTGCTGGCCGACAAGAGCGGCGTCGTGCTCGCCTTCTGCTGGCGCATGTGCGCCGGCGCTTCTACGAACTCGCTGCGGCCGGTCCCGTGCCGATCGCCAGCGAGGCGCTCCACCGGATCGCGGATCTCTACAGAATAGAGGACAACGTCCGTGGACGATCGGCCGAGCAGCGCCGTGCCATCCGCTAGAATAGGAGCCGGCCGATGATCGCCGAACTCGATCCGTGGCTGCGCGAGAAGCTCGGTCTGACCAGCCAGAAGACCAAGCTAGCCGAGGCCATCCGCTACACGCTCTCCCGTTGGGAAGGGCTCACGCGCTTCCTTGACGATGGTTCGCATCGAGACCGACAGCAATGTCGTCGAGCGATCGATCCGGCCGATTGCGAAGACCGATTCATTATGCACCTCTATTTCAAATGGCGGAAGACAGCGATTCCTGGTTGTCGTCGTGGATGATACGCGGAGTATTGCGCGCCAAATCGGCCTTGATCCGTTCGTCTTCGAGGTCGCTAGCGCGGATCTGGTAGAGCGCGCCGCGCATGACCTGCTCGGCGGAAGCGGCGGATTTTGACGTGCGACACGCCGAGCTTAGCGGATCGCCGACGGCGCACCACAGTGCATTCGTGGCCTAGGGAAATGGATCCGCCGATAGAGGCCATAGCCGGTTAGGCCTGCCTCGTAGCAAAGGTGGATCCGATCGGACTTGGCGGCGATCCGCTGGATAACACGGCGCCTGCTTCTATCCGATGCGTCGACCTTCCCGAAGAAGCGAGCCTCTCCTTCCCGGCCGGCTTCCGCAATTGCGACGGCATTCCTCTGCTTCCCAACATCAATTCCGACAAATGCTTCCCTGTAATCTGCCAGGGCTCGTCCTCCTGTGATGAGGATCGGCTCGGCCCGCCCGAGTAACCCTCGGACGCACAGTGTAGGGCGAGCCACCTCACCGGCAGAAGCGGACATACGACCTTGCAGCCTGGGTGACGGCGCGTCAGGAGAAATCCGCCATCATCGTCCGCCGCTCTCTTTGCGTTGTGCCGCAATCGAGCGCTTCTCACCGACGGCCGCATAGAGCTCGGGTCCAACACCGTCGAGGGAGCATCGGGCCGCAGACAATTACCGAAAGAATAGCCGCTTCGCTGGCAGCGACGGCGGCTGACGGACATGGGTAAATGCCAGGCTGCTGGCCAGCGCCAAGATGAATCAGGTCGATCCGCACGCCTGGCCTACCCAGGCCCGATATGACGCTCTCTGCCATCGAACTACCAGCGCTGAACGGCCTCAGCTTCGCGCTTAACAATGGCTGAGCCAAGATGGGAGGATTGTTGGGATGCCACTACTTACCGCCAACAAGGAGCTCGAATAGCGGTGCCAGCGTGGGTCGCTTATCAAGATCGCATACGAACTCCCCAATCAATCCCAGCTGTCTATCTGAGAACGGCAACATAGACATTTCGGCGCAAGCTCTAAGTTTTTGCATGCCATCGACAAGCGACGCCGGGTTCTCCGGATGTCCGAACGGCTTGTCGATACGAATGAAATGCTCTGCTCCATCTTTCAGCTTTACTTTAACTGCTGTCGGCGAATTTTGATACAGACCGTGGGTCCGATCGATGTCGGGATCTACTTCGATCTTGGTGGCAGCCATAATTCGCCGCACGGCAGGGTCCTCAAGTGCTTCGGGACGAAAATCGCCGATTGCGACTCTTCCGTGTTGCGCCGCGACAGAGATGACATAAGGCAGGCTGAATCGCGCTACGACCGGGTCCTTTGGGTTCCACTTTTTCTCTCGCGGTTTAACCACATAACTCTCAGCGACGAGATGATTCACCCCGAGCTCAAGTGAAACAATATCCTCGCCCGTGAAGTTGTACTTTTCGCGCAATTGCAGCAGTCCGTCGATTCCCGGATGCATAGCCCTGCAGGTCGGCCAGGCTTTGAAACTAATCGAAGTGTTCACATAGTTGGAACCTAGTCCGTCCATAAGCAGATCCAGGTCGTAATCAGGTTCAAAGGCTTTGTAGAAGCCATACTTCCCAAAGAAGGGTTCCTGCGGCCCGTTGAGGCCCACCATGGCTGAAAGCGCCGACTCCAGCCCAGATCGGGCGCGCAATCCCTGCTGCAGCGACACGGTGTGGGCGCTTTCTTCGTACATCTGTACTTCCCCGGCGGCGTGGGCGTAAGCGATACCGAACGCATTCCGGGTTTTCTCTTCGTCGAGCCGTAGCAACTTGGTACTAACCGCGGTCGTCCCCCAGACAGCGACCATATTGTCGCGGCCAGTTTTTAGAGAATGGGTAGTCACGCTACGCGCAAGACGCATATGCAGATCCATAGCCATCGCCAGGGCGGCCAGCAATTCGCTTCCGGTGATAGAGGGATCGCGTTCGGCGAGTGCCAGCGCCGGCGGCACGTCATACGCGCTTGCGTGGCAGCCGTTAATACAAAGCTCGTAGGTATCGTCGAAGTCGATGGCCCTAGCTGTCGTGGCGTTGACAAGGGCCGTCAAGCAGGCCGGAAGCTTTTCTCCGGAAACCCACACCGTGCATTCCGCCTTGCCACCGGATAAGGCGCCCAGTTGGCGAGCAAAGTGCGCGATCGGGTCATCCGATCCGCCGATCGCGCTGGCAAGCGTGTCGAGAATGGAGAGCTTCGCACGTTCAATCGCCTGCTTAGGTATTGTCTGGACACGAGAGTGGAGAACCTGCCTAATGATCTGCGTCGTCAAACCCATCGCCGAACTTTCTAGCTGAGTCAATGCGCTACTGACGTTTGTGAAGACAACCTCGCCCTACCGACGGGTTGTCAACGGATGCACCTCAAAACGAATGCACTTCAGCTGACGGCAACTATCGCAAACGCGGCTAACCCTAATACTGCCTCCGCTGCGATAACAGTCCCCTCAAGCTTGCTTATTTTTAATGGAGCTCGACGGTGGCTGCGAAATTCGGATGCCGACGTTTCTGGTCTGGACGTAGCCGTCAAGGGCTTCCTGTCCCTTCTCCCTGCCGTAGCCGGACTGCCTAACCCCCCCGAACGGAGTTTCCACGCCGCCGACAAACCAGCCATTGACATAAATTTGGCCAGCCCAGAGGCGATCGGCGGTCCACAGGGCCATATCTAAATCCCTTGTGAACACGCCCGCAGCCAGGCCCTTCTCGGTGCTGTTTGCGAGCTCGACCGCCATCGCAGGATTGTCGAACGTCGTGATGGCCAGAACCGGCCCGAATACTTCCGTCTGGAAAAGATCGCTGTCCCGTCCGACGCTGACAAACAGCGTCGGCGCCATGAAATAGCCGGCCAATTCGGAAAGTGCTGCTCCACCAACCATGAGCCGCGCACCCTGCGACTGTGCCATCTGGCAGGCCTGCTCCACACCTAACCGTCGCTTTTGGGAGATAAGCGGAGTGATGTCGCAGTTCTCACGTCCAGGTCCGACGGAAAGCCCTTCGACGCAAGTCTTTATCCGTTCAATGAGTTCGTCCGCGATGGGTCGCTCCACAAGGAGGCGTGAAAGGCCGTTGCAGCTCTGGCCCGCATTCAGAAATGAACCGCTGCGCACTGCGTCCACGACGCAATCAAAATCCGCATCGGCATAGACCACTGCAGCCGACTTGCCGCCCAATTCCATGATGCAGGGCACGATGCGCTCCGACGCGGTTTTGAGAACTCCGCGGCCAGTAGCCATCGAGCCTGTGAAGACGATTTGGCGAACGTCGGAATTTTCAATCAGCGCCTGACCTGCCGACTGGCCATAGCCGGTGAGAATATTGACTGCTCCTGCTGGCAGCCCCGCTGTCTCGCAGGCGCGGGCTATTTCAATTCCCGACAGGGGCGCCAGCTCCGGCGATTTCACCACCACCGAGTTGCCGGTCGCGATAGCGCAGGCGAGCGAACGGGCGGTCAGTTCCAGCGGGAAGTTCCAGGGCACGATCTGGGCGGAAACCCCAAATGGGCTCCTGACAGTGTAATCGACGAGATTGGCGCCACGGGGAATCGAGCGGCCTTCAAGCTTGTCAGCAAGGCCCGCGTAGTACCTCAGGTATCGGATCCCGGTCCGAACCTCTTCATGGGCGAGACCTATCGCCTTGCCCGTGTCCGTGCACACGACAGCCGCCAGCTCATCGCTACGCGCCTCCAGTGCGTCGGCCACGCGGAAAAGCATGCGTCCACGATCGTACGGATGCATGTCTATAAGGACGCGATCCCGAAAAACCCGGTGAGCGGAAGCAACGGCAAGCTCGATCTCTTCGGGCCCTGCCTCCGCGACGATGGAAATCGTCTCGGCATTTGACGGGTCATCGACCTCGATCCGCCTGCCGGAAGACGAATCCTGCCACTCCCCGTCGATGAAGCTTTTGAGGACCTCTTCTTCGTTAGCCATTCCGGTCTTCTTTCAAAATCGCGTCAGCCATCTTCTCAGCCACCATGATCGTTGGAATGTTTGTGTTGGCCCGGGGGCAGAAAGGCATTACCGAAGCGTCGGCGATCCTCAAGCCGGAAACGCCACGAACGCGGCCCGACGGATCCGTCACCACGGCAGGATCGGAGGCTACCCCCATCCTGCAGCTCGACGTCGGATGCCAACTGGCGATCACGTTCTGGCGGACAAACCGGTCCAAATGCTCCTCGTCATAAATCAGATCTGAAATGCTATGACCATCGGTTATGACGTGCTTAATGAGCCCGCGGCGCAGGCGCGGAGAGCTGTCCATGAGCACGGCCAGCGCCGAGGTAAGCCCGTAATTAATGGGATTGACCTTGCTAACCTGCTTCGCTCGTCCGTTCCAAGCTGACGGGAACGGGTCGAGTGCCACCGCCGACAGTGAAGCGTGCTGCAGGAGGCAAGCCATGAAACGGAAGCCCTGCTTCAATCGCTCGGCGTCCCGCTTGTCGCTCAACCAGTTGAAATCCACCTCCGGCTCTATCGCGTGAGAGCGATCCTTGAGCACGATGGTTCCTGTCGAATAAGTGCGGTTGACCCACAAACAGAGGGACCCGAGGCGCTTGCCGAGTGGGTGCCAGGCTGATTTGGCAACCACCGACATTGCCATATCCGTCGAAGGGCACCCATCGTAGCCCGACGAGTAACGAGCATGCATCTGGATATGGCCGCTCACATTGTGTGCCATGCGATCCCCCCGCCTCAAATAAGCCGAAATGCAGATCGCCGGGTGCTCCTGAAGGTTCTGGCCCACACCTTTCAAGTCTCTGACAACTGGAATACCAAGCTTTCTCAGTTGCTCGGCCGGGCCGATTCCGGACCGCATCAATATGGTCGGCGAATGGATGGTTCCGGCGCAGAGGATCACGGTCGAAGCATGAAACGACTGCCGACCGGCCTTATTTTCCGTCTCGGCGCCCGCTATGGCGCATCCTGAAAAGGTCAGCCGCACAACCGTCGTTTCCGACAGGATTGTCAAATTGGGCCGAGAGCGGACACTTTCGGACAAGTAGGCCATCGCAGCGGAAACCCGGCGACCTTTGCGGTTGGTCAACGGAACAACGGAATACCCGTCGCCAAATGCACCATTGAAGTCCGGCCTGAAATGAATACCGGTATCTTCATAAGCTCTCGATACCGCTCGGATAAAGCCGGACCAGTCTGATTGCCGCACACGTCTTATCGGCAGGGGGCCGCTCTTGCCGTGAAATTCGCCATCGAAATCCAGATCGCATTCGAGGCGGCGGAAGTAGGGTAGAACTTCGTGCCAACCCCAGCCCGTTGCACCGCCTGAGGCCCACTCATTGTAGTCTTCGGGACCACCGCGGTTGGCTACCTGGGCATTTATGCTGGAGCCGCCGCCCATGACCCGGGCCTGCTCGTAATGAATGGGCTTCCGGCCGTCGCGTACCGTGGTCGCGTCGAGTGACTGCCACTGGTAATCAGGGTTGAAATAAGCGCGCGTTGGATTGCCGTCGAGGATGTCGTCAGGGACGGCATTCGGCGGCGTATCAGGACCGGCTTCGATGAGCAGCACGCGATTTGCATTGGCGGAGAGCCTGCTCGCCATGACGCATCCAGAGGAACCGCCACCGACGATGATATAGTCGAAAACCAAGGCAATGCCCCTTCCCATCCGTATGCCCCTACAGGGGCGCAGGTGTTAATACGCTAGTTCAGACAGTGCCCTCCTTGCGCCGACTGCTTCCTCTGTCGCCAGAAAGTAGTAGATGTTACTACTCACGGAATCGAAAAACTGGTTCGGGTAGCCGTCGAAGGGGGATACCGATAATAACGTGCGAAGAAGTGACGATAATGTTGTTTTCGTGATCTCGATATGCTTCTCAAAACTGTCGCGCATTAGCAGTGTTGTGACCGAACTAGCACTCCATTTCGTCTGACGCACAGATATAAAGCTCGTCTGCTGCACTGATGTACCTTGATACTCCAGCCTGGTCATTTTGCTCTGCATGCCTATTCCTCCTAGTCGGAGCGTGAAACAACAAAGTTGCTACAGTTTCCGCGCAGGCAGCGAAACTACCTTATCTGATAGTTGATAAGCCGCTGCTCATCCTCTCGGAATGCGTCCGCCGCGATCATCTCTGACAGGTGCCACGGTACACTGGCTCACGGCATGATCCTGTTGGCTTGGCAGTTCCTCCAATTCCAAAAGGACAGCGCGCTGGCGCACTGGTTTTTCGCGAGAACCGCCGATGGCCGTGGCGGTACGCGCAAGACAATGATCGTGGTTTTGGCGCGCAAGCTACTGATTGCATTCTGGCGCCTTGTCACAACCGGCGAGAGCCCGACGGGAGTAGCCCTGCGTCCGGTATAAAACATGGAGGAGCGTTCGACAGGACGAGATTGAGGTTTGGCAGCTGCAATAGCGTCTGCCGATAACGATCCGAGGGGGTGGTGATCCCGGTCGCTCACATGGCTTACGACGCCGCGCTGTAGAATGGGCCCACCGCCCGGAGCTTCGCCGCCGATGCGTATGGCTGCATCATGGTTTTTGATCCGCGAGGATCAACCGCATACAAGATTGCGGCGCGTTTACGGGCGCCTGAGGGCGCGCTCCCCCTCGGTTTGAGTTGTAGACCTCTACAAACAGCACCTGCCGGCTCGATGCAACGCTGCCGCAGTGCTCGTGACCATCAAGGGCAAGCCGCTTCGCGATGGCCAAAGGCCGACCCTTGACCGTCACTGCGCGCGGCGCCCAATGGACCCCGGAGCCAAAGCAGGAACAAATGGGCTCCACGGCTGAACAAGGAGACGGAACGACTGAAAGATCACATTGACAAGATCACCCCATACAAGCGAGCGAGCGGTGGCTTTGCGGTCGTCATGGAGGTCACCCTCATGATGCGCTTACGCATGATGGCAGTGGCCGCCGGATGATGCCACGCGGCTTCCAGGTCGGCCCCATTTGCAATAGGCGCTGGCGCTCCTCGGCCCTCAAAGCGGCCGGCCGCTGACAACAAGCAGCCGGCGACCGCAATGATCGCAACGCATAGCGCGGCGAGCAAGGCCTCTCCCTTGCGCATCGGCCCGCGCACCATCATGCCCTTGCCGTTGGCATTGTCAGTAATCAGCCGTTGATTCCCTTCAAAGTCTGCCCAGGGCGAATAGCCTTCGTGATGATCAACGAGCAAGACTGCCCAATCTGAGCAAGCTTTGCGACGGCCGCGCACGATTCCCTTGCGGCCATTTTTCGATTATCGTCCGACTTCCGGTTCGGCCAAAGGCATAAGCCCCAGCATCGGATTGGTGAGAAGGGTGCTCACCCTCGTGTAGACCAGAGGTTTCCATAGCACTTGCTGCTGTCCTGAGATCCTGGGGTTGTACGGCAGCGCTATCTGGTCACTGCGAAGCGATAAGAACACTTGGCGGATGCTTTGCATTTTAAGACCAACCCAATCGCCTCGCGCAGCGCAGATCGGGATCCCTTTCGATTTCGTCACGGCCCACTTTCACATAGCCGACGGCGACCGTGAAGAAGGGCTCGCCCCGTCGTGCTTTCTGCTTCAAGGCTTCCATCGAACGGGCCCGCAGGAGCGACAGTTCGAGCTCCTCATCGTCCCTTTCATGCCCAGCAATAACCGATCGTTTGGATGGCGGGGTTCGTAGATGCCATCCTCATCGACGATCACCGCGCCAACCAGGCCGCAAAATTCGATCAGCGTGTGCCAGTCGCGTCCGTTGCGCGCCAGACGCGACACTTCGATTGCGAACACAGCACCGACACGGCTTTCACAGATCGCCGACAGCAGCTTCTCGAAGCCCGGACGACTGACGCCCGAACCCGAGCGGCCAAGGTCGCCCTCGATAACTGTCACATCCGTCCAGCCAAGAGCACGGCACGCTCGGCAAGACCATATTGACGCCGGCTCTCATGATTGTTGGCAAGCTGGTCGACGGTCGATTGTCGGAGGTAGATAAGGGCGCCGCGCGCTAGGTGGCCAGACGTGATCTTCATCGCCGGCCTCCGTCCGCGCGCCGCGTGTGCTTCCGACAGCAGCGCACTCACCAATGGCAACAGCTTCGTATGCTCGGCCGGTGCTATCGGTGCCGGTGGGTCTTGGCCACGAAGAGATCGAGTTGGCGGTGACGCGATGCTTCGAGCTTCAGGCGAAGTTCGCGCAGATTCGTCAGTGACAGACGGGAACTCTCCGTCACCATCATCGCCTCCGCACGATCCTCCGTCCTCCAGATCGGCAACTGCACCAGGGTACCGTCAGGCTGGCGGATGATCAGAGCGACCTCGTCACCATGGCGATTGCGCCCGGCAACAATAACCGCTTCCCCGTAACGGGGATGAAATCGATAGCGGGTAATCGCTTCACCCGATTGATAGCGGCATTATGAAGTTGTTGCACCTCTGCCAGGCATTGGTCATGAGGCGACGGCAGATGGGATCCACTCGAACCGCTCTCAGGACGAGCCGGTACAGATCCGCCAGGTTCTCGCGCAGACACCTGTGCATCTGCAAGAGCGGTTCAAAGATACCCAGCAACAGCCGATCCGCTCCGACCAGCTGTCGAACCCTTGCCTCGAAACGTACGCCTGTGACGGCGCCAATCTTTAGCCTGAGGGGACGCAACAAGCCTCGGATGACCTACTCGTTGGCAGTGACCGCCCTGACGGCAGCCTTGCGCGAACGAGATCGTCCCGCCATCGCTGAAGTGCAGCCGTCATGGCATGCGAGTCACCGAGCACTTCCCCTGCCACAGCATTTCGCCGGTCTCGGCGACAACGCAAATAGCTACAGCGTCGAGTGAAGTATCCAGCCCTGCATAAACGCTCATGCCGATCTCCTCTTGCCAGGTCGGCTCTGAGCATCAGACAAACGTCATGATCCGAAAAGGGGCCAGGCGTTCAGCGAGCTGAACCGAATCGAGTCATTGATCTCGTAGGGGCGACGGCTGATGCTGAACGCAGTGCTGCCCCAATATTCTGCGATGCTTCCATGAGGCGCGGGCCACTTGGCACGGGACATCGCCGCCGAGGCCTAATCTCATCTCGCCGCGAGCGGAAAAGTCGGAATGCTATTTTGCGCAATTCAGACGCATTCTGAAGTTCGATCCACGCCGAGTACCAGGACCCTAGCGGTGCCCGCGGCGAGTTCCACCTTGCGGCCACCGTCCAAAACCGCCGGAACCTCTCCAAACTAACTGACGCAGTCTGGAGAAGGCACACAGATATGGGCATTTTTCAGCGAGTCAGCCGACGAAATATTCTAGAATGGCTTTTATAATGTTAAATTGTACCTAATATGGTGCAACGTTTTCTTAACCCAAAATAACTTTCTGCACTGCGACCAAGTGATAGATCTTTGGCGATGCTGATCTGCCGATGAAGGCTAGGGGAGCCTAGCAACCGGCGGCTTTACGGTGCCAGTGACCACATTCAGCGCAAAAGGCTACGGAGGGAGACTATGGAACGCCCGCGGATGACTGCGGTCTCTCAACTTCGACGGCTGGCAATCAGAGCGTCCGACCAGTTTTCGTTGGTTCCGTCGCTGCATTTCCCGACGACAGCCGGGGAGGCGTTTGCCGTCGAGTTCGGCCGATATCTCGGCCAGACTGATGGCATCGCTCAATCTGAGCAGTTGTTCGACCTGTTATCTAGTTTTGCCCTGAATTTTGATTGCCAATGGATAGCCTATGGCTCCTTTACCCCTGACCAAAGAATTTTTAAGCCGGTCCGACGCGATCCAACGGTCATGCTGAATTATCCTGATGAATGGCAGGAGCGCTATTTCGAAATGAGTTATGACAAAATAGACCCGATCATCAAGACCAGTCGGAAGCGCGCAGGCGCCTTTCGATGGAGCGAGGTGTACAACGACGCAAGCACGACTGACGACGAACGGCGCGTTTTCGATGAGGCTGCGACGTTCGGCTTAAGGTCAGGCATCAGCGTTCCATTGCATGGTCCCGATGGTAACTTTGCGATCATGAGCTTTGCTCAACCCGGAAACCGCGAATTCCAAAGCAGAACAGTCACATACTTGGAACTTGCCGCGTTTCATTTCCATCTGAGATTCGCGAATTCGAGTGGCATCGAGGAAGCTCCTGACTTTTCCGCAAGAGAAAAAGAATGTCTACTGTGGATAGCAAGAGGGAAATCGTCGTGGGAAATAGGACATATTTTGGGCATTTCTATGAATACAGTTAATTTCCACATAAAAAACGTGATGCGAAAATTGGACACAGGTAGCAGAACGGTCGCGGCCATAAAAGCTGTAAACTTCGGAATTATCCATTTGTAGGGAGCGTCATCAGTAACGCCGCGCCAAATCACCATTGTTCTGTTCCGAGCGGCAATCGGGGCGGCTGATTCGCGTGCCGAGAGTAACCTTGAAGATCGGCATTGCTTTGTGCGGCTTGAGTCCGCGGAACCCTTGCCAGCGTCGAGAATGCCAGCCAGGTCCAGTGCAGCGCCTGCTCGAATATTGGCCTTTCCCGGTCTGCCGTGTCGCGTCGCTTCAAGGGGCCGAGGCTGGGGCAGGCATGGGAGTTCGACGATGCGATCCAGGACCGGCGTCTTCTGAGCCCGGCGGCTCCAATGCGACGCACCAGGCGGATCGGACCGCATTCTGAAAGACTCAACGAAATTCTCACCGCCACAGTTTCCTCGGCCATCATTAATGGGATGGTCCGCCCCGTCCTCACCTCTAATCATCCGTCAGTCAAGCAAAGGAGGTTGCAATGTCCCCACACAGTGCGCCGCGCCCTGCGGCCGTCTATGGCTTCGATATCGGCGAGAACATCTTCCACGTCGTTGGCTTGGACAGCGCGCGCTGGGCGGCGGTGTCTTGGATACCAAGATCGGCTGCACGGCGCAGACGCTCAATGAGTGGGTGAAGAAGAGCGGAGGTGGATAGCGGCATCCGCGCCGGCCTTCCCACCGCGGTCGCCGAGAAGCTGAAAATCTTTGAGCGAGAGAACCGGGATCTGAGGAAGGCCAACGAGATCCCGCGCAAGGCGCCCGCGTATTTTGCCCAGGCGGAGCTCGACCGCCGGTTGAAGCTATGATCGCGTTCATCGACCATCAGCGCGAGGAGCATGGGGTCGAGCCGATCTGCAACGCGCTGCCGATTCGCCCGGTCGACTACCACGACCTTGTCGCCAAGGCGCGATCCCTTTCGACTACCTTCCCGGCGAAGCGGGTCGAGGCGCGCAAGGTCGAACTGCGGCGCGTTTTCGAGGAGAATTTTCCGCGTCTATGGCGTGCGCAGGTCTGGCGGAATTGCGGCTGAAGGCTTCGACGTTGCCCGCTGCACCGTCTCCCGGCTGATGGCGGAGATGGGCCTTGAAGGGGCGATCCGCGGCAAGCCGATCCGCACCACAGTAAGCGACAAGGCCGCACCTTGCCCGCTCGACCGCGCTGGAATGAGTCAACTGCCAGCGATCGCCGGCTGCTGGAGCCCTCGGCAGTATCGCGTTAGTCTTGCGTGCCAATAAATACGCTAAGAGCTGATCGTGCCAACACTTCGGACGGCCCGCGTCAGGCAAGCCTACGCTGACGATCAAGTTCGGCAAGCGTGGCGTGGGAAAATCAAAAAGGGCTCGGCACCATTGTGTCACTCACCGTGCGCTTAATGAGTTCGGACAGTTCGCCCTGCGTTAGCCAAACAAGCCAATCATCATCCTTGATTCCTCGGTCCGGTAAGCTCAAAATCGAGCCCTGCGATTCTCTGTGAAGATAACCATACTGATCGGCTACTCCCTTTTCGATGATCCACGTCGGAACAAGGGCGTAAATGAAGTCGGGTGACCATTTCGCCCACGCCAGGCCAAAAGCAATGCCTGCCAGCATCCTCGGAAACCCGTGTGCCCTGAAATCACTTCGAAGCCATAAGTCGCCGTGATAAGCTACGATCCCTGTTATTTCCCGAGCGGTTGGTGCGTAGCAAGCACATGATGAATCGGGGCCGGCCAGGCTCTTTGGATGTGCGTAGCAGGCGTTCAGTGACTCCAGGTGTTCGGCCAAGCAGGTCGTTCTGAGATCGTCCACACGGAGCGCCTGAACATGCGCTACCTGGCCAGATTGATCTTGCCCGACTATCCAGAATGCGCGGCCTGGTTCAAGCCAGGAACAATCCGGTCGGAAATTCGGAGAACTCGGCGTCTTCCCAGGAAGAGTTTCAGTAATATTAATGTACGCTTCGAAATCCTCCCCAATTATAAATCGAATACCATGTCTGGTTGCCATCTCATCAAATGAGCTAATGTACCTCGACACATCAAGACTTGTCAAATTCTTGCAATTCACCCAGCTACCTCCGCAAGTTAATAATTCCCTCTAAATGGTAAAAGACGGTCATCATAGAGGATACTATCTAGGGTGGTAGTTGACATGGCGCAGACGAGTTACAGGCCTCTGGTGCCGGCGACTAAGGCGTTTCGTCGAGGCGGTCCTCTCTTAGAGGGCGGGAACGGCAGCGCCATGGCCTAGGCCAGCACGAAGCATCAAGGATCCACGAACGTGGACTATTCTGCCGGGGATTGATGTGTCACTGAAATGCTCCAATGCCTGCATTGTTGATTGGCAGGGCAAGATCCCGAGGAAAGCAAAAGGTGCGAGCAAGTGAAGTCTCTCGAGACGAGCCATATTGCGCGGCTTAAGCCGAGCCTAACCCACAGAGACTTTTGAGCAACGGTTGGGTGAGCCGGCGGACATGACATCGTAACGGCCAGGGTGCGCATCTGATGAAGTTCATTTCGTCAGCGACGTCCTCAGCCCCATTTGTGGTGCTCCGATAGCAAGTATCGAGAACCTGCTGGGCTTTCTGTGGCAGCAGGCCAGCCAAGCGACCAGCGTCGTAACCGGCGGCACGAAGCGGCCAAGGCAATGTGCCCTTCAGATGCAATCCGAAAGGCGCGCGAGTGCCTAAGCAATCCGCTCGTGCTGCGTGCGCTCATCCGCTCAACTGGCGCGGACGCCGTATTGACTGTTGTCCCCGCAATGTAAAAATGAGTGTTTCGTCAAAACTGGAAATAAGTTGGCTCAATTTAACATTTTCGTCACGTATTCTTATTCTATTCTGAATTGCTACCAACAATAAATTGTACTAGATGTTTAGCTAATTCTCTCCAGAAGTGGGCCTGCCACATCATGGATTTGATTGCAGAGGAAGTCACGTGTCTGTCTCAAAAGCTGTAGGAGCCGTCGTGCAGGAGATGAGAGTTAAGGTCCGGCAAGTCCGCCTTTGTCGTCACCTCCCGGCAAGATCGACCTTACCTGGCCTCTCGCCGAAGACTCCTGCGCGAACTGTGACATCATTGTTCTCTGCGGCGTCTTCCCGCTTGGGCAGGTCCGCCCGGAGGGCTCGCGCGCTGGCTCGCGGCACGATTGCATTGTCGTGCGAGATGCGGCGTCTGCAGGATGTCGGGCATCCCTGTGCCGGCATACTGTCTCAACGACGGCAGGTACATCGCGGACAAGCAGGCCTAAGTTTTCTAAGAGCCTCACAAGGCCAAAGCACTAAGGGATGAACGAATATGACAACGCTACCGCAAATTTCACTGGCGAAGTTGGCAGACGATGCAACGCAACGCGAAGAGCGCCAGCGCTTGAACATGGCCTGCCAGGAGTACGGGTTCTTCTACCTTGTCGAGCACGGCATTCCAAAGGAACAGATCGCACAAGCCATTGAGGCTTCCAAGCGCTTCTTCGCGCTGCCACAGTCGGTCAAGGAGCGCTACGGTCACGCTTTTCAAGACGTGTACCCCACTACCGCCCGTGGATACAGTCCGTTGCAGGGCGAAATGCTACATCCAGAGGCGGGCCACGATCCAAAGGAAGTGTTCGACCTCGGAATGGAGAACAAAGGCGACCGGCGTCCGTTTGCCGGAACCACGCGCTTTCCGGATGACGTCGTGGCTCCTGGCTTCGCGCGAAGCCTGCTTGCTTTGCAGGCAACCGTGCTCAACGCGGTTGTCCCGCAGCTCGGGAACGCACTTGCTGACCTGATCGATATGGAAGAGGGCTGGTTCCAACGCCATTTCAGCCCGCCGACGCTCCTGCACCGCGTGATCCGGTATCCGGCCGGCGGCACGGCCGGCAAGCACACCGACCATGGCTTCTTCACGCTACTGCTGCAAGAGGAACTCCCCACGCGCTCGCTGCAGGTGTGGTTCCGTGGGCGCTGGATGCCGGTGCCGAGCCTGCCCGACAGTCTCGTGGTCAATTTGGGCGACATGCTTCAGGCCTTGAGCGACGACCGCTTCAAGAGTACGCCACATCAGGTCGCGCACAGTGGTCCTACTGACCGAATTTCGTTACCTTTCTTTGTCTATCCCGACATCGACGCTCGTCTGACTTCGCGGCAGGGGCTGCACGCCTTCAGTGTTGCGGAAATGCTTCTGCGCAATATGGAGTCAATCTGGGAAACCGGGAAAGGCGCCGGGCGCGCGGGAGAGTTGCAGTAAGTTCTCTCTCAAGTGCGGAAACGCCCCTCGGCACGGTGCGCTGGAAGAACTCTCTCAGAAGCTGATCGTCGCGCCACGCGCGTAGAACGAGGCGGTCCGCAACACGTGTCGGATGAAAGGCTGTCACGTTGTTTGGATGGTGGCCGCGTGAGATTCACGCGGTTACCTTTCAAGCAAGCGCCGATCCCGGCAAGCTCCATCGAGAATGCTCATGTGCGCGAGCGATGATTTCAATAAGACAATTCAAGCAACTCAGAATCGGATCAGCGATCTGACGTGGAGACTTCGCTGGCATGATCGCGAGCTAGTCTACCAAGCCCTGATTGCGACGCTGCACGCCCTCCGCGATTGCCTGGATCGCGACGAGGCCGTTTATATCGGTGCACAGCTGCCAGCCCTGCTGCGCGGCTTCTATTACGAGGGCTGGCGTCCCGGCCATCGCGCCATAAACAGCAACCGAAATTCGTTTCTCGAGCGGATCCACGACGGCGTCCACGGTGACCCCGCGGTGGATCCAGAAGAGGTTGCCCGCTCAGTCCTAGCCCAAATTGCGGACCGTTTGCGTGCAGCAGGGGTCGAAGACGCCAAGGCCGCCACTCCAAAAATGCTGCATGACCTTTGGCCAGTTTGAGCCAGACGTCTATCTTCCGCTGCTACGGCGAAGCCTATCGCGCCCAGCATGACGCATCGCTGTCGACCGCCCAGCGCCGCGTCATGACGGCGATCGAACTGTGCCGGACCGCCGCGCTCGGCGGGCACGTCGAAGTATGCGATCAATGCGGCCACCGGCGCATCGCCTTCAACAGCTGCCGCGACAGCATTGCCCCCGCTGCCAATCGCTGGCCCGCGCACAATGGCTGGAGGATCGTCGCGCCGAGCTTCTCGACACCCAATACGTTCACGTCGTCTTCACCCTGCCGGAGCCCATTGCCGCCATTGCCCATCAGAACAAGGCACTCGTCTATTGCCTGCTTTCCGCGCCACCGCCGAGACCCTGCGCATCATCGCCGCCGATCCCAAGCACTTGGGCGAGATCGGCTTTTTCGCCGTGTTGCACACCTGGGGCCGAACCCTGCTTCATCATCCGCATCTGCATTGCGTCGTCGCCGGCGGAGGCTTGTCCCGCGACGGCCATCGATGGATCGCTTGCAAGCCCTTCTTCTTGCCCGTCCGGGTGCTCTCGCGCTTGTTCCGACGACTGTTCCTGGAACACCTTGTAAAGCCTTCGACGCCAGCCAGTTGAAGTTCTTCTCCGACTTGCAGGCCTTGAGCGAGCGCGATGCCTTCCGACGCTAATTTGCGCCGCTACGAAAGGCCGAGTGGGTCATCTATGCCAAGCCGCCATTCGCCGGACCCGAACAGGTTCTCGACTACGTCGGCCGCTATGCGCACCGCATTGCCATTTCCAACAATCGCCTGCCTTTCTGGAAAGACTATCGGCACGACAGTCGGCAGAAGGTCATGACCGTCGCGGCCGACGAGTTCATTCGCCGCTTCCTGCTACACGTCCTGCCCGAGGGTTTCCATCGCATCCGCTACTACGGCTTCCTCGGCAATCGCTATCGCGCGCAAAAGCTCGCCCAGTGCCGCGACCTGCTCGGCATGCCGGTTCCCGAGCCGGCAGGCCGATCCGAAAAGGATTATCGCGACCGCTATGAGGACCTTCACCGGGCATTCCCTCAGGCAATGCCCGGCGTGCCATCGCGGGCAGATGATCATCATCGAAACATTCGAGGCGTCGCCGGACGCCCGCCATAGAGGACACGTCATGAAGCAGGGGCGTGCCTTGTACCCTCATCACCGGCAACCTTTTCCAGGCAGGGCGCAGCGCCGATCCTGACATGCGGAACGATATCCGTGCCGCTTTCAGCGCACGCCACGCCTTCAAGCGTCGCGTCGCGACCGCATCCGCACCGCCGCGCGATGCCTGTTCAGGGGTGCGGCCCCAATTGAAAACCCATGGTGGCCCCCCGTGCCGGCGGCTTAGTCCAACACGTTTTAGCTCACCGTCGCGATCCACCTCAGCGCGCTCTCGCCACCCGCTCTGCAAAATCGCGAGGTCGCAGGAATGTGAAGGAACGCGTGAAATCCGCACAATTCTGCCGTTCGTCGAGGGATTTGCTCCGCTTTATTATCCGGCGAACTCTGCGGTCGTTTGACCAGCAGAGGAGCCATTGATGTCGAGATCCGATTGCGAACTGATCACCGAGCTCAAAGCCGTACTGACCAGCCAACAATACAGCCCAGTGGTGGTAGGAAACTATTGTGCTTATGCGCGCGGGTTCCTCGACCATCTTGCGCGGCGAATATCCTGGTCACGGATGTGACCGAAGCCCCAGTGGAGCGATGTCTGCGCGTTCGACCCTTTTCCGGCAGCGTCCTGGTCCGCGCTGGCATCAGATTCCGTGCGCCGGCATCACGCGCTGCTTCGGCTTGTGCAGGGGCAGTGGCCACCAGCCCCGAAGGCGACCTGCGCCGCCAATGCACTGCGATGTACGATCTGCAACGAATACGAGACCTGGCGTCACGAGGAGCGGGGCTTTGCCCGGCCACGATCGACGCGTTCTTATGGGAGGCTCGACACTTCCTTGCCTGGCAACTCGAAGAATGCGGTGTCGAAGGCCTGATGGACCTAAGCATCGGCGACATCGACCGCTATATGGACCTGCGTGCCTTGAAGCTGACGCGCTGCTCGCTGAAATCTGTAGCGGAGCGGCTTCGCTCGTTGTTGCGGTATCTCCACAGGACAGGCCACATTGCGACCGACCAGTCACCACGTATCATCACGCCACTGCTCTACCCCTACGAAGGAGTGCCTCGATCCTGGAGAGGGGTTAGATCGCCGTGGTGCTGGGAACCGCGAGGACGGACAATGCGCAGGCAAGGCTGCGTGACCACGCGATCTTGCAAATCCTTGCCACCAATGGACTGCGGGCTGGAGAAATCCGCAACCTGCGGATCGAAGATATCGATTGGCGGACCGAAAGCCATCCGTGTCCGTTACAGCAAGACGCAATCCTGCTCGTTCCTGCCCCTGATGGATCCGGTGGGCGAGGACGTGCTCGCTAATCTGCGTAGCGGACCCGTGTGGCGCAGATGTTCTTGATCCGAGCTTCGATGCCGGCCTGGTCACGGCGGCGGGCTTGTAGTGATAGGTCGGACGTGTCGAACTCCAGAACCTGCATGCCCCCCGGATCGACACGTTCCACTCATCATACGTCTCCGCCGTCAGCTCGCGTTTGCGACCGGGCCTCACAGTTTCGGCGAATGACGTCCTGCAGCATCTGCTTGTCCAAGGAGAGATCGGCCACCAGCTTCCTCAGCTTGCCGTTCTCGTCTTCAAGCTGCTTCAGCCGCTTCATCTCCGTTTAGTGGGATGGTCCGCCCCACGAGCGCCGCGCTATTAGAGCCGGTGCGGCAAAATGGAGGAGATTTGGCATGTCGGTAAGACCTGGTTCCATCTCATTGGCCTCGACAGCAGAAGAGCAGTTATTGCGCGCGAAAGCGCTTCAATCGGAGGCTCACGACAGACCTCCGCGACGGGATTCCGTCCGATCCCTGCTTCAGAATGAACGCCTTCTGCGCCCGAGAACTTCGATCCTTCATCGTCTACGCTCCTCCGAGCCAAGGGATGTTACCGCGGAAAGCTCCACTTTCGAACGATCCGGTTTTCAGGGATCGGAGCAGTGCAAACCAGTCGGTGGATGCTAGTCCTTGACGAAAAGCTTCCTTGGTACCTTTGACAGGCACTCGTTCCCGTCCGGTGCGATGAGAACTGTCTCGGTGATTTCGATGCCCCAGTCGTCATGCCAGAGGCCAGTCATGAAGTGGAAAGTCATCCCGGGCTCAAGAACGGTCCTGTCCCCGCGCCGCAAGCTCATCGTGTGTTCGCCCCAATCTGGGGGGTAGGAGAGCCCAACCGAATAGCCCGTCCGGGTATCTTTTTTCAGTCCATATTTTTCAAAGACATCAAAGAAGGCCACGGCCCACTCTTCGCAAGTTGCGCCTGGCTTGGCAACATCGAGGCCCGCTTCCATACCCTCAAGCGTGGCCATCTCCGCATCCAAGATCTGCTGCGGCACCTTGCCCAGGAAAACGGTCCGCGCCGTCGGGACATGGTAGCGCTTGTAGACACCGGCGATCTCGAAGTAGGTTCCCTCATTGTTCCGAAGGGGCTGATCGTCCCACGTGAAATGGCACACGGATGTTTGGTCGCCTGAAGGAAGCATCGGCACTGCAGACGGGTAATCGCCTCCGAACTCGGCGGTCCCACGAAGTGATGCATCGTAGATCTCCGCAACAAGGTCACACTTGCGTATGCCAGGTTCCATCTTTTCGAAGATTCGTTCATGCATGAGAGTCACGATCTGTCCCGCCTTGCGCATGTACTCAACTTCTTGCGGGCTCTTGACCGCTCGCTGCCAGTTCACGAGCACCGTCGCATCTACGAATTTGGCATTCGGCAGTCCTGCGATCAACCTCTCACAGGCAGCCGCGGAGAACCAGTAGTTGTCTTTTTCGACACCGATGACGCCCTTGTCGAGCTTGCGGCTGACAAGGAGCCTACAAAGCTGTTCCATCGGGTGACAGTCGGGCGTCTGGACGTACTTCTCAGCATAGGTGGCAATATTGTCATGGGAGAAATAGACCGTTCGCTTTACCCCGTTCTCATCCGAGTTTCGACCCCACCAGATCGGGTTACCCTCAGGGGGGACGATGACCCCCTGGTGGACGTAGAAGGACCAAGCGTCATAGCCGGTCAGCCAAGCCATGTTCGCAGGTTCGCTAACGAACAGGGTATCAATGCCCCGCCTCCGCATTTCAGAACGCGTTTTGCGGAGCCGCGTTGAATATTCTTCCAAGCTGAAATTCAATCTTGGTGGGCCCATCAATTTGACTCCCGTGCTGCGGACTCGAATAGAAGCTACCTGAAAGACTTTGGCTAGCGATGGAATCTTCGCACATTCGAATGTGTCCGATCCGAGCCACAGCTCGTCTGCCACGCAGAAATACTTTCTGGGGGTGTCCCACTGCACTGCATTCGATGTCACCTTACTGCGCTCTGCAGTGCTCGTAGACTTTTTGGCAAGCAACGATACTGCGGAGACTCGTAGTTGACGGATGCGCTCAGAATCGTTTCGCGCCAATGCTGGCCATGACGGGTTCTCCATCATGTCCCATGAAGCACAGCATAGCCTCCTTGCCCCGCCCTTGCGGTAGAGCCTGGCTTCGGGGTCGGTGATCGAGGCATGCGTCTCTTCCGAGCGCTGTGGCCGCAGAAGTCTGCCTCCGTATTGCGCCCGCCCGTTTGCCGGCGGTTCGCCATGACCACCGCTTGGGCCGTCCTTCGGCTTGACGCCGTTCATCGGCGTTCACGCCTCGATCAGTATCCGTTGACCGACAAGTGCTCCGTGGACAGAAGCTTCTTCACCTTAGGCCGGGCCAGAACCGAGTTCAGGAACTTCGCCGCGATGTCGCCTTCAGGCAGTCGGTCGCGCTCTAGGAAACCAACGATCCCAGGCTGCGTCATCGCGGCAACCGCCCCAGCCTCCGACGAGGCGGCGCGGAGCCAGGCAGCATAGCTGTGACACCCCACTTCAGGTCCACCAGACAACAAGATCCGGTCGCGCAAAGCCGAAAAAGCTGTTCAGCACAAGGCGTCGCTTTCCGTTACCTGATTGACCGGTGACCCCGTGAACGAAGCCGCCATCGATCAGGGCGATATCCCCCGCTTTGATCTCAAATTCGCGACAAGGAAGGCCATCGAGATAGGCTGCTGAATAGGGATAGCCAGTGGTCTCCACACCCTGCGCTATTCGGTCCGCAACTGTCGGTTTATGGCTCCAGAGCCTCAGATTGCCGCCTTCCTCCGGCATGCTGGGATAGAAGTTGAGTGCTGCGACAGTGTTTTGCGCCACCGAAGAAAGCTCATAGCCGTCCCCAGCACGCAAGACTTGAGCGACATCGTCGTGGGGATCCAAGGAAAATGTGCCGCTGCCGGACCAGCTGATAGCACGACAAACATTGGCCTGACCGTGTTCTGAACGGGCCAGTCGCAATTCAACGCCTTGGTTGTCAAGCTCGCGCTTCAACGCGCCGAATATTGCTCGGACCGGGTCAACCAAATTCTTAAACAGGGCCTCCACGTACGGTCGCGCATTTTCGGCCTCTGCGAAATACGTGGCTGCGTCCTTCCTGTAGTGCGATGCGCCGACATATTGTCCGGGCACTCCATCTTTTCGCTCCTTGAGACCGGTGCTGCCACTGAAGTTGGCGGTGATCTCCTCGGCGACCTCAGTGCTGAAAGCTTGCTTCATGTGCAGAGCGGTGGTCTCGCCTTTCATGACTGAGATGATGTCAGCAGTGCTGATGGAGCCAGTGCGTTCTCTGACAGTAACTGGGGAGATGGCCGGCGGTTGAGATATCTGACTAGACATTGTCTTGCTCCTGTAGTGCGTGATCAAGGACGGCGATGCCATGATCGAGCTCGTCATCGGTGATGGTTATCGGCGGGAGAACTTTGATAACGTCGCGATCTGGCCCTGAGGATTCGATAAGCAGACCGTTTTCGAACGCGATATCGTGTACACGGCTCGCAGCGGCCGATGAACTGCACTTGAGGCCGGCCATCAGACCGCGGCCGCGCTTCTGTTCAATGCACTTGGGAAACTTAGCGACAAGGCGGTCAAGGTGCGCTTGCAGCTTGACCGCTGTCCGCTCGACGCCATCAGTAAACCGGAGGTCCGACCACATTTTGCACATGGCCCCTGCCGTCACAAAGGCGAAATTGTTGCCTCTGAAAGTCCCGCTATGTTCTCCGGGTTTCCATATGTCCAGGTCGGGTCTAATCAGAACGATGGACAACGGACTACCTGAACCGCTTAGGGACTTGGAAAGAGTCACTATATCAGGTTCGATTTTTGCGAACTCGAACGAGAAGAAATCACCGGTCCGACCCGATCCTGCCTGAATGTCGTCAACGATGAAAACCATACCGTGCTTGCGGCAGATGCGCTGAATTTCTGTGAGCCAAGCTGCGGATGCGGTGTTCATGCCGCCTTCTGCCTGGATAGGCTCCAAAATGATTGCGGCAGGTTTTTCTATGCCGCTTCCCGGATCGCCCAAAACGCGGTCGATGTAACTGGCAGAATCGAAAGCCTGGTTTGCATAGCCGTCATAAGGCACACGGATCACATCGTGGCGTGCGACGCCTCCCAGCTCTCTCGTAGACGCCGAGCCCGACACCGCCAGAGAGCCAAGCGACATGCCGTGGTATGAGTTTGTGAAGGCCATGACACTCGAGCGACCGGTATATTTTCGCGCCAGGGCCAGTGCCGCTTCATTGGCGTTTGTGCCGGTCGGCCCAGGAAACTGTATCTTGTACGAAAGGCCTCTGGGCTTCAGGATCGATTCAACAAACGCTTCAATGAAGTCACGCTTTGCCGCCGTATACATGTCAAGCGACAGAAGAATGTTCTCACCGATCATATATTCTATTGCTGGGGCAATGATAGTTGGGTTGTTATGTCCGTAGTTAAGTGCGCCAGACCCAACAATAAAGTCGATATGAGGCTTACCGGACTCGTCCCAGATTGTCGCCCCGAGAGCTTTCGTAAATACTGTCGGAAACGACCGGCAATAACGACGAACGTTAGATTCATACGTGGCGAAAGCGTCGGTATTCATGATGAGTCCCTGATCTAGGCGAGCGTCAATGAGAGAGTGGGTTGACGCGATCTTGTCTAAGGTTTTCGGCTGAACGCCGAAACTACGGCATCTGGTAGTTGACGCATTTGCCGTGCGAGAACTCCTCAAGTCGGCTCTGGTATCGGGCAGACCGTGGCGATGGTCTTGCAGCATCAAGCCGGTGGCCTTACGGAAGATGCGCTTTTGCTATCCCGGAAGGGGCAGGCATAGCGGTTTGCGGGCCGTTGACCTCATGCTGTCACAGGAGTGGCGACCATGATCTGTGCCCACGCAAACGCCCCACGGCAGAGCGGACGCCCGAACAGAAGAACGCAATTAGCGGTGGCTAGGACGACCAAAAAGGCCCGGGCCGACTGCTTCGGCACGGAACTGATCGAGAGTCTGCGCCAGGCAGTTGCGTGAAAACATGCCTAGCTGCCGCTGCACGCCATCCAAATCGACCCGACGTCGCCGGCGTCAAGTCGGTCCGCAAGATGGTAGATCAACTGGAGTTCAAGCGCCGGTTCCGCATTCCGGCTTCGACAATGGGGTTCGAAACAGGGCCGGCGAACGCCGGACTTTGCGGCAGTTGCTTACCGTGTTCGAGCGGGAGCCGAGAGCTGTCTAGTGCGCGCGCCATCAGGCATCGCTGCTCGCACACCCGACGGCGCTTCCTGAACGCTGCCACGTTAGCTTATGGGAATTCCAGTTGGTTCATATCGCCCACAGGGCAGCATGGCGTAGCGCGTCTGTCGCGCGTCAGCCATTGCGGAAGGCGTAACCGTACCCGTTGATCGCAGGCGCTCCGCCGAGATGCGCGTAGAGGATCTTAGACCCCTCTGGAAAGAAGCCTCTCTTCACGAGGTCGATCATTCCATGCATTGATTTGCCCTCATAGACGGGATCGGTAATCATGCCCTCGAGCCGCGCGCACAGCCGGATTGCCTCCTTCGTTTCCTCGGATGGAATGCCATAGCGCGGGTACGCGTAGTCCTCGATTAATATGACGTCAGCCTCGATGAGTTCCGTTCCGAGCTCGACGAGCAGCGCTGTACGTTGTGCTATGCCAAGCACCTGCGCCTTTGTCTTGGCGGGAGTCGCAGAGGCATCGACACCGATCACCTTGCGCTGTCGACCGTCCGCGGCGAACCCGACGATCATGCCGGCATGCGTTGAACCGGTGACCGTGCAAACGACAATGTAGTCGAAGGCAAACCCAAGCTGTTTCTCTTGCGCACGCACCTCCTCGGCGAACCCCACATAACCAAGGCCGCCGTATTTGTGGACAGAGGCACCGGCAGGTATCCCATAGGGCCTGCCGCCCCTTGCCTTGACCTCATCAAGGGCTTTTTCCCAACTTTGGCGGATGCCGATGTCAAAGCCCTCGTCGACCAGGTGCACCTCTGCGCCCAAGATGCGGCTCAAGAGAATATTGCCGACCCGGTCGTAGACGGCATCGTCATGTGGAACCCAGCTCCCCTGAACCAGGAGGCATTTCATGCCGACCTTGGCGGCGACCGCTGCCACCATCCGGGTGTGGTTGGACTGCACGCCGCCGACGGTGACGAGCGTGTCCGCATCTGACGCGATCGCATCGGGGATGATGTATTCAAGCTTGCGCAGCTTGTTTCCGCCGAATGCGAGACCAGAGTTGCAGTCCTCGCGCTTGGCGTAGATTTCCACCTTGCCGCCCAGATGCTTGCCGAGCCGGTCGAGCTTCTCGACGGGGGTGGGTCCGAAGGTGAGCGGGTAGCGTGCGAACCGTTTCAGCATATTTTCTCCAGTGGTACGTGATTGCCCGGAAACTAGCGGTGCACGAGCGCTTCTAAGAGATGCGTTTGACTGTGAGCCGGCACGTTCGGATGTTTTCAAAAGAGGCCGCTGTTAATGCTATCCGGCGCCTCGTTCGCGGTCGAGACGAAGCACCCGGGCGCTGTTGTGGTCCGAACGATAGCTATGGAGCGAAACCTGCTTCGATGCCGGTCATCACCAGAACGCGGTCGCATCCGATTGTCGCACGCGATGATCACCTCGATAATGGTTGCCCCGAAGTTATAGGAACCTGTGCTTTATCTTGTCACGGCGCCTCAAGGAAGGAGCATTGCCATGCCGAGCATTAGATTGCGCTGGCGCACATCTGAAGATTCATTCCTCACCTCATCACTGTCTGATGACCGGAATTGAACTTTCTGGGAGCTAACGAAAAGCTCAGCCCTTTGCTCGCCGCGAACGCCGCTGGACCGCCAGATTAGAAATAGAAGGTTTGCAAAATAGGCCACCTGGAGAACCAGCCAAAAGGCTAGCGTCGTGAAGACGGCCAGACGGATGGAATCCGACGCTAAGTAAACCGTCACAGCGTTGCCGCATAGGACCATCCCCAGGAGCCGACAAAAGATGATTAAGCGCAATGCCGTTCTCCTGATTTCTCTCGTCAATCATGCAGCTCAGGCCGAGATCTGGTCGGCCGCGACATGAGTCTGGCAGTTCTTTGGGCAGACACGGCCGCAGGCTCCGCAGCCAATGCATCGGCCAGCATGGTCCACCACCATAATCATGCGATTGAGCTCACCATCGAAGTCGTCGTCACCGCCGTCGCAGGCGCCGAGGATTTCACCCGCGTCATCTACGGCGTAAAGGTGCATGACCTCCCGCGAGCAGACCTTGAAACAGCGCCCGCAGCCGATGCAGATCTTGCCATCTATAGTCATCAGATATTCCGGCACCCATCTGGAGCCGTCGCGGGTGATGAATTCGCCCTTCATCGTAAAGTCTTCATTTTCGCGAGCTCTCTCCTGGCACCATGCAACTCCGCATAAACGGCGTGCGCTTTCTCGGCCACTTCCTCTATCTCAGTCCATTTCACCGGAAGACCCTCGGCAAGGTCGCGCAAGTTCGTCTTAGCAATTGCTGCGCGCAGTTGAAGCTTTCGGACCTTTTTCACCATCTGATCCAAGTTTGACATGATCCTTCCTTGAAAATCGGTCTTTTCACGCTCGCACGACATGGCAATAGGCATAGCTGCAGTCGCGTCATCGACCAGTTTGGTTCCGGAATCCGCAGTTCCGGAAAGTCTCGAGGCCCAAGCGGCGGACGCCTCGACAGAATGAGCAACTGCCTGCCCGCGAAAAGCACGCGCCCGAAGCCCAGAAACTTTCACCTTGCGGGCACTTCATCAGGCCTGAGCAAACCCTGCTGCGGTGAAAACGTAGAGCCTCCATCACGTCCCGATCCGGATCGCACATGATTGGATCTCACGCCGCAGTTCCTTGGTGACGGTAAAGCCGCCAGCAGCTCGGTCCCCGATTTAGCATCGGATAAGCCGCAGGAGGCATTGGTCAAACAGGGGCAAGACGCTCGCCGTCCTTGTTTACGGCAGGCCAGGCGCTGCGTGAGAGATTTCGTTTCCTCAATTCCAATCCTCGTCCGCAACCGAGGATTTCTGCTTTCGGGTACGCCGGGTTCGGGCACACCTGCGCAACCGCGGGCTGGCGTGGGAGGCCCCATTCCACGCAATTGACGTCTTCGTGGCCGATCTCGAACACTTCCTGGACTGTGTTGACTTCCAAGACATGCCAAATTCGGCTCGAACTTCTCCTCCGCGCCGTATCCGCTTGTTGGTCACTAATGTCTGAGCCTTTACTTGCAGCAAACGATCCCCCCCTCTGCTGCCTGGGCAT
The DNA here is from genome assembly GCF_055811335.1 of Mesorhizobium sp. WSM4847. Taxonomy (NCBI): domain Bacteria; kingdom Pseudomonadati; phylum Pseudomonadota; class Alphaproteobacteria; order Hyphomicrobiales; family Phyllobacteriaceae; genus Mesorhizobium; species Mesorhizobium sp. WSM4847. Next base: position 48,975 of record NZ_JBVVPY010000018.1, read on the forward strand.
ACTTCCTGCGGGCGCGCCGCCGCAGAAAACTGGGATTGAGGGTTCAATTCCAGGTGTGGTTCCTTTGTGATCTTTGCTCATCAGGCGGCTGCGCTTTGACTTTCCGGAGCCTTATTTTGCGGAACCACGCAAAGATCCGCGGAACAGGCGTTCTCACCCGTGTAGTTGGCCAAGGCTTGGAGCAAGGGGGTAGCCGCGACTCCGACGACCGCAAATCCGCTGGTTTGATATTTGTCCTGTAGCTGCATCAAATGGGGCATCGCCGCCACACAAGGTCCGCACGCAGTCGCCCAAAACTCAACAAGGTACACCTTGCCGGGTTGAAAGTTGGTGAGGGGCTTGCCACGCAGCCAGCCTTTGACTTTGATCGGAGGAGCGGGGGATTCAATCCGCAACACCATGTTATTCTCCAAAGCTTTTCCCACACCTTGTTGGCGTCTATGAGCAATCTGACTCTACCCTCAGGAACGGAACACACCTGAGCCCATCACTCGTGTTGCTTATTCTCATGCGGGTCAGCTCACCCACCATCGCCGCACCTCAACTAGCAAAGGCCGTGCCAGCACGCCTGGCGCGCAGCAAATGCTTTATTGGCTTCAAAAGTCCAACAGGCCCAACACGGCGATGTTTCGAACCCGACATGTTTTCAGCCGGCTGTAAGCTTTTGGACACGCATCACTCATGTGTCAGTCGCTTTAGGACAGCGAAGACGTCCGCTGTATTGCCGACTGTAAGATTGGCCTCGCCTAGTGGAGCAGCAGCACTTCGGCGCCCGGCTCGAAGAGCTGGTAACCCCACGACTGGCTCGCGCATGCGACTGCCTGCCGGCCGGCTCATGGCTGACCTCTTCTCCTAGCGCCGGGGTCATGAGGGCCAGGCCATCGAGTTCGAGCTGCCGCGGGTGCTGCGTAAGCTGTTTGCCTAGACGTCGGACGCCGCATGCACGTCCCATATTTTTCGTGAGCGAGCTTGGGAAGGTTTCTGGTAGGTGGTACGCAGTTCAGGCATTCGCCTCTGCTCCCGCAGGAACGGTCAGCGCCCCGAGCCGGGTTCCGAGTTTCCTTGAACTAGTCCCAATCACTTGCCTCACCCGATCCAAACACGACACGCATCGCCACGGGCGGGAGCCCTTCACTCCACCGACCCATCCATGGGCGTCAAGACCACTGCGCAATTCGGAGTGAGCAACGTAACACGGCCTTTACCGCCGTAGCGCAAATGCACCCTCGCAGAATTATGCAGTGCGCCGGTTCAGTCATGAGACTTGGGAGAAGGCTGGCCTTCGCTGCAGCGAAGCCAGAATCACTACTTGGATGCCACCGCCAATGATCCGCCGTCCGTCATATCCCGCTGCCCATCTCTTCTGCTACGGTGTCGGACCAGCTCTTTACAGAGGTAGGGCTGATGAAACTGGGATGCTCGGGGTTGGCGCGCGGCGCGCGCCCCAGAAGGCTGTCGAGGATGCGACGCGCTCGCCAGGCCAGCAGGCTTAGATTCGGATCAGCCAGCCCACGCTGTCCTAGGCTCGCGTTTTGTACGAAGATGCGTCTGTCACGCGGTCCGTCCCAGCACACCGAAAAATCTTCGCGAATAGCCAATTCGTTGTCGCTCTTTTCCAGCCGGTTCGCCATCGGTTCCAAGAAGCCTGGCACCGCGCTCTCGTAACCGGTGGCCAGGATGACGATCTCGGCCGTGACTTCTTCGACCTCCTCCATGCCGTGCTGCAGGGTGAGTCTGTGGCCCGCGCCGGCGTTGATGCAGTGCGAGACAGTGCAGCCCGGCCGCAGTGTGAGATCGCATCGGTTTGGCTCTAGAAACGCGTGGCGGTATAGCGCCTGATAGATCGCGCGCAACATGCTTTCCGAAATGCCGTCCGAAGCAAGCACGAAGCGCCGCAGGAACAGCTTGCGCTGCGGCTCGCTCATTGCCGAGAAACGATCCGAAAAGCAGGGCATGAACAACTCGTTTGTGAACGGGCTGTTGTCGATGGGCAGGTAGTTTTCGCGCTGCGAGACCCAGGTTATCGAGACAGGCCGCCGTTCTTTTGGCAGACCAACAAGGTGCAACAGCACCTCGGCTCCGGACTGTCCCCCGCCGACCACGCAGACATGCTTTTTGTGCACCTCAGGATGAATGTGCAGCAATTCAGATGAGTGGAACAGATTGCGTCCAGTCCAGCCCTGAAACTGCGGCGGAATATGCGCCTGCTTGCCAATGCCGACCACGACGTTTCTGGCGCCGAGAATCGCCTTATCGGTGCGCACCCGAAACTCGCCGTCAAAGCGGATTTCGCGCACCGTCTCGCCGCCGCGGACAAGCGGGTTCCTGTAGAAGGCCCAGTTCAGGTATTGCTCGAACTCAGCTCTGAGCACGGCTTCGAACTGTGCATTCAGGAAGTGGTACAGACGCCCGTTCTCATGCAGGTAGTTCACGAAAGTGTAGGCTGATCGCGGGTTTACCAGCGTGACCAAATCCTTGAAGTGGCTGACCTGGAGCTCCGAGAAATCGAATGCGCTGCCTGGGTGCCAGCGGAAGTCGACTTGCCGATCCAAGAACAGTGCCCCTTGCCCAATTTGCTCGTGCATCTGGCACGCAAGGCTCAAATTAGACGGCCCAGCCCCCACTCCAACGCAAGAGAGTTCCACTTGCCTTGCTCCTATAGGTGTTTCCCAATTAGGCGATGTTCACGGCGAATATCGGCCATGGCCATTGGGCTTACTGTCCATGCGGGCATTCTCGACCTCGGTGCTGCTGGATTTGCTAGAGTTTGATCGCGCTTTCGTATTGTCGGGTATGAAGCACCATGGATCCCGGCCAAGTGATGAGATCGACACTCATGTCCACGACTTGTGAGCGTGGACGGGATCGACGTATCTCCGCCCGCCTTGGATGATCGCGTCTCAGTCAGCGAGATGCTTTCCGACGTTATTCCGTGTTTTAATCGGGCGAAGTCGCCCGCCTCCACCATGATGCGCCGACCTTTGACCGACTTGGCTATCAGCGAGGGCGCGGTCTCGAATGCGGCGACAGCATTTTTCCCTGAGCCTGCTCATAGGAGGGCATCCGCTGATGTGTTCGGAAGATCCTCTGCATCAAACGTGCCAGAAGGAAACTTTCATGAAACAACGGTTAGCGGGTTTGTGATCCTGTCGGGTATCCGACAATGAGGGGGAAACCTTGCGCCGGTGGTCGATTTGCCGCGTCGCCGTCCTCTCGCCAGGAGCCGGTAGCTAATAGGGCAGCTCCGCATCGGAATTTTCTCTTAGGACGGCCAGCAACCCAGGTTCATGGACTGTGGCGCGGAAAAAGGCTCTTGCCACTCCTCGCGGCGGAAATCTGAAAAGACGCCTTCGGAAGCCGGGGGCCGCAGGAGGTCTCTCCCGTCTTGCGGAAGATGGAGGCGAGATCCGGATTTTGAGACGCAGAATCCAGCTAAAGACGGTCACACAGCTATGTCGAGGCCGTGCCCCATCCTGCAGCACCACGAGCCTGACGGTGCTCGCGACCAGTGAGACGCATTCGGTCCGCAGCCTTGTCGAGGCTGCCTCCAGGCGGGTCGGGAAGGAGATATTCTGGGAAGGCGCGCAGGTGTTGACGAGTTGGGCCGCGAACGCCGGAATAACCAGGCGCTGATCCAAATAGACAAACGTTGTTTCGGGCCATTCGAGGTTGACCTGCTGATCGGTGATGCCTTCAAGGCGGCCATCAAGCTCGATTGGAAGCCGACGACTACTTTCGATGAGCTCGCCTCGTAAATGATCGAGGCCGACTCCCGCGCGTACGGGATCACGCTCGCGTGACTCGAAAAACGCAGTGATTTCGCCGGGCATTTGCAGTCCAAAGCAGCATTCGCCGGCCCGCCTCTCTCAGGCGGTCGGCCGGCACCCAGTCAGCACCCGGTCGTTTGGATCGGCAAATTCACACATCCTACAGAGCAGAAAACCATCCGCTCCGTTCATGCGATCGACGATTTCGCAAAAGACTGCGCTTTTAAAGAGATCGCCGTATTCGTCGCATAGAAGGTTGCCCAGTACGTGACGCCGCTCGAAATCCATGGAGCAGAGAGTAACCTCGCCGTTTGGAAGGAGAACATTCCGATACTGTCGTTCGTCCACGCATATCAGCCCTCCGACGACTGGCTGCCGTGGTTCTACAATCTTAGGATCTACGCTTCCACCCCTGCTGCTCACCGGTCGCGCGCGAACTAGGGCTTCGGCAGGGATAATGTCGGCGATATCGGGATGGGCCTCGCCCAAAACCACGAATCGAATTGATGGGATGTCGGCGTCGACGAGTTGCCCAACAAAATCGCGATACTTGTCTCCAACAAGGCGGCTATTCATGTGGGCGCCATCATCAAAAACATGAACCACGAATACCCCCAACCGCAGCGCCTGCAAGCGTTGTAGATCCCGCCCCTTCATTCCCACAAGTGTCGTGAAAATCCTGATGCCATGGCCTTTAGCGGAAGCGTGCTCGACCATTTCGGTGCAATCCGGATTGAGCCATGGCTCAGAATACCCGGCAAAACTAATGTCGACGGAGGTTGGTACGCGCGCCAGACAGCGCTTGAAATCTCCAAGACTAAGATACTTCGTATCAGATACTTTTCTTTGCCGGTCAGCGAACTTGTCCTGCGGACAATATGAACATCCCACGATGCATCCTGTGGTCGTCGTTATCTCCAAAACTCTGCCGGCTGGGATAGCAGAGCGCAGTTCCGGTAAAATCATTTGCTACTGACTCCCACTCGTCTGGTCATGCATAACGTCCAGCATGGTGTCTTTGGCTTCATGACACCGACGGTCAATACGTTCCGAATGAACCCAGCCATCTCCGACTGGGCAGCAGTCAACGGCCGGCTTCCTCAATCTGCCGAGCGAACTATCAACGAACTTTGGGCACATCGGCGCGGCAGCGCGGCGCAACCGCAATGTCGCGCGTCAGCCATTGCCAAAGGTGTAGCAGTGACCGTTGAGCGGGCGCGCCGCCGAGATGGCGTAGCAGACCATCAATCGTCTCGCGCGTTCTCATGCGGTCAGCCCCCACTCAATGGTGCCGCATCTCCAGCAAAGGCCGTGCCAGCGCGGTTAGCCGCAGCAACTGCATGAGTAGGCTTCGAGAAACCTCTCGCCCAAGGCGGCCGGTTTTTTTGGACCAGACATGTTTTTTTGTCGCTGTCAGCTTTTGGACATGCCCTGCCGTTGGTTCCAGGATGCGCGCCTCAAACTTTCCACGACTGACCTCTCCGACCGCTGAAGATTGCGCGCTGATAGCGCACACCTGGCGCGTCGGCGCCTTGGTCGCACTGACCTATCGCGCGGCGGTGGACGACCGGATGCGCTTTGGAAAATCCAATACGGTCGGAGCCTACTTCGGGCTTACGCCCAAAATATCAATCCGGTGAAACCGATCGAGACGGTGGTGTAGCAAGGTCGGCGATACCATGGTGCGAACCGGGCGCTTTGAAGCGGCGCACATCATGCTCAAAGCGGGCAACCCGCTTCTCGAGCCTGAAAGACTGGGCGCTCTCCGTGGCGAAACGTCGGGCGCATGGAGCGCGCCAAGGTGGCCCTTGCCCGCTAGTTGGGCATCGTGCTCCATCGCATGTCGGTGGAAGCTACCGAATTCCGTTCAGCAAGGCTGCCAGTGATGGCATAGGAGATGAGGATTTGTGCGAGCCGAACGGCTCTCCTGAGGGTCCGCGTCGCCGGGACGAGAGCCTGGCAAAGTCGCGTGTAGTGCTGTGAATGCTTCGGCAAACCACGTGCTGTATTGCCCAGATAGATTGTGCTGCCGACCCAACGCGTCGATATTGTCGCGGCGAGCCTATCCTCGCTACGCAGCGCAAGTGTTAGACGCACACGCTCGTCGAGCGGGGACGATCTGCTCGCGCGTCCCCCTGATTACAGCCATGAAGGCGAGCGAACAATTGCAAGAGGCACAAGCTACCGGCGCCATCGATCGTAACGATTTGTCTTATTCGAGCTCGACTGGTGTGGCGTTCCAGTCGGGTGGGGTCTGCCTGAGAATGTTGCGAACGAAGAAGTCCAGGAGTTTGCGCTTAGTATAGATGCCTGGCGCGCCGTGATCGGCACCAGGCACATAGACCATGTCGAAATCTTTGCCCGCCTTGATGAGCCGGTCGGCAAGCTGGAACGTGGAGGACGGGTCGACATTGTGGTCCATTTCGCCGACGACGAGCATCAGCCTACCCTGCAGCCTGTAAGCATTGTCGATGGCGGAGGATTGGGAATATTCAATGCCGACTGGCCACCCCATCCACTGTTCGTTCCACCATATCTTGTCTATCCGGTTGTCGTAGCAGCCGCTGTTGGCGACCGCGACCTTATAGAATTCGGGATGGAAGAGCAGCGCGCCCACCGCGCTCTGGCCGCCTGCGGACCCGCCGAAAATGCCGACATTGGAGATATCGTACCACGGATACCTCGCGGCGGCCGCCTTGTGCCATAGGATGCGATCGGGAAAGCCTGCGTCATTCAGATTTTTCCAGGCAACGTCATGAAAGGCGCGCGAGCGGTTGTTGGTACCCATGCCATCGATCTGCACAACGACGAAGCCCAGCTGCGTGAGCGGCTCTGTCCGCCTTGAGAAGGATTTTGGGACAAAGGAGCCCTGGGGCCCGGCATAGATATTCTCCACCACCGGGTACTTCTTCTTCGGATCGAAATTGGCGGGCAGGTGGATCACGCCCCAGATGTCAGTCTTGCCGTCGCGCCCCTTGGCGTGGAAGCTGAGTGGAGGCTGCCAGCCGGCGGCGACGAGCTCGGACATGTCGGCGGTCTCCACCTGCATGAGCTTGGCATTGTCGCCGGCGCGGTAGAGCGTCATGCGGGGCGGTAGATCGATGCGTGACCAGAGATCGACGTAATAGCGGCCGTCGGGAGAGAACTCGATATGGTGATTGGCCGGCTCGGGCGTGAGCTCAGTCAGCCCCTTCCCGTCGAAGCCGATGCGGTAGCCATGGACGAAGTAGGGATCCTCCCCCGGGTGCATCCCGCTCGCCTCGAACCAGATCTGGCGCTTGACCGGATCGACATGGTTGACCCCCCGGACCACCCACTCACCGAAGGTGATCTGGTTCTTGAGCGCGCCCGTCTGGCCGTCGAACAGATACAGGTGCTCATGCCCATTGCGCTCGGACGCCCAGATGATCTCCTTCCCGTCGTCGACATCGTAACGAAAGACTTTCCCGGTACCGTGCTGGTTCATCACCAGCAGCCGGTAATCAACGAAGGTCGTGCTGGTCTCTTCGATCAGCGAGCGTGCGCGCCCTGTGCGGGCGTCTACCTCGACCAGCCGATAGAGCTGATGCCCGCGCTGGTTATATTCGAAAGTAAAGCCGCGACCGTCCGCCCACCACCGGGGAGGGGAAAGTTCGAAGGGGTTCGAGAACAGGGCGTCGTCAATCGCGACCTGGCGCTGGCCGGCAATCTCGAACAGGACCGGCTGGGGTAGCGGAAGGACATCGCCCGGCTTGGGATAGACCAGTGTTGAATGTTCGCGCTGCAACTGGTCCGTCGACGAATCGAGGTAGTGGAGCTCCCGCTTGAAGCCGGGACGAACACGGTAGGCCGCGAGGTGGCGCGAGTCCGGCGACCAGCTCAGTGTCGAAAAGTCGTAGTAATTGCCCTCTGATCCATCCCGGCTCAGCGCAACATTCTGCAATCCGTCATTGCTGCGCAGGAAAACATTGTGGTTCTTGATATAGGCGATCCATTTGCCGTCGGGCGACGCGCTGCAGTTGTCGGGGTCGTTCTGCGCCGGCGGCGTGTATAGGTGGCCGAGCGGCCAAAGTTCCGGGTCGTCCGAATCCAATGTGGTGCTGGTACAGTCATAGCTTACAAGGTCGCAGCTCCACCAGGTGTCTTCAATCTGGAAGTCGAGCCTGCGACCATCCTCGGTCAGGTCGAAACGCTCGAAGGGAAGATCGTCGGCCTGATACCGCTTATGGCTCGCCCCGTTTAGCGCCGCCGCCAGACGGGCCTGATCGAAGGGCGGCCGCTTCACGCCCGTGGCGACATCGACCAGCATGAACTGGCGCTTGCCGTGGCTAGTCAGGCGGTAGACGAAGGCTTCACCCCCCGTCAGCCAGAAAGGCATTTCTGGGAGATTGACAGTGAGTCCGCTATAGCGGTCGTTTATGTTAAGTGCCCGCTCAAAATCGGCCGGCGCTGGCGGGGAATGTGCACCGTTCGAACCGTTGGGCAGCGTCTGAGTGGTTGCCGATCCCGATGCCCGCTGAACCAGTAGCCCGAGGGTCAAAGCGCCAATCTCGTCCATGTCTCTTACTTCTTTCGGTTTTCGGAATACGCATTTTGGATTTGGCTTCTCACGCCGGTCCGCAGCACCGCCGAGAGTCGCCTTGGAGGAGAGCCTCCAGGCGGGTGCAGCAGGGCCGCAGTCATCATCACAGAGAGTTCCTTGAGAACATCCAGGAACTGGTCGGGTGACCGATTCCAGAGTCGGCGTCCGCGCCAATAAGGGATCTTCGATGCCTACAATCAGGGAATTCTCAACGCCCGATCACACGTGACGATCACGGCCTCTTTCTTCTTCTGCATCTGGAAAGTCATGCTGTAGGACGCCGGATGTCGCGGCGGCAGAAATCATTGTGCACATGTCGACGCTCTCCGCATGAAGTCGGTCGGATGACACGAAGCAATATGCGCGCCAAAGGAAAAACCCGTTTAGATACAAGGCAACCGATCGAACCGGCTATGTCGCATGTCCGACATTCGTCGGGCGTCGGACAATGCCACCCGACATGTCGCGGGGCGTCAAATTGCCCCTCTTCCTCGACTGTGTGGCTAGACTTCCTGACGGGCAACATGCGTGCTCTAGGGAGTACTGCCCTAAGGGGCTCCTTCATAACCGGAGCCCTTCTCGCGGAGAAGTCCTGATCGCTAACGTGCTCGAATGGGAGCCCCCAGCCAGCCAATCCTCGTCGACGAAAGACCCCTCCGTAATCCCGCCCGCACCGAGGAGGCCCTTGAGGAAAATGCCAGTCGGATTGTGGATGGCATTGAAGAATACTTCCTCCGAGTGCGCATCGAGATGGTCATAGGTGAGTCACGAGAGCAGCGACATGCCGCTGGAATCGTAAAGGTTCTTCGATGCTTCGCCGGTACTGTACCAGTAGCGTGAGTCCACCCTCGAACGAAAAGACTCAGGCCGCCCCGGCTACCGACGCAGACTCGGCGATCACCGGCACCTCGGCAGCGGTGGCGCCCGCCGTCAGGCCAAAAAGCGCCACCTATGTCAAAAACAGTCGCCGCATCTTACCGGCACATCGCATGCCGACGACCTACCTCGAGTCCGCGGCCGGTGGTATCGCGCCCCGGAATCGCACGTACTCCCGCGTATCAGGATGTCTCGGCACCATGCTGTCTCTCCTCTACTCATGCGTCTGCAGCTATTTGCGCATGTTCCGTGCCAAATCTGAAATTATTCGGTTTCAATAGGATAGCTGCAAACCGCCGTGGCCATACCCGACATTGTTAGACTGCAGAAAAAGCGGAATGCGGGGGCGTGCCTTGCTGAGTGGCGTAAGTCGGCGGTGACGAAGCCGCTCGCGAGCGCGCCTCAACAGCGCTGAAGCGAGCGAGCGGCGTGTCGGTGGTCATCGATGCTCCCCGGCAGGGTCGGGTTGCTGATCTTCAACCTGAGTCGAAGGAGCCACCGATGAGACCACATGATGGACCAACGCTCCTCGTGGAGAAGACCCCTACGCTAAATTCGAGCTTTCTGAACGGCACTGCACGGCGGCTCTTCGTTCAGCTCAAGCGGCTCCGGCCAATTGCCGAATACGGGGTGGGCGGTCATGCATCTGTTCGAGCGGGAATGCTCGATGCAGCACCGTTCCACTGCGAGTCGCCTGGCGGCCATCTCCCTTCCCGGCCAACCGAACCGCTCCTGACTCCTCTGCTCGTAGCGATCCTGGCCTGCCGATCGAGGAAGCCCACCTCGCCGATCACCATCGTCTCCAGGCCTTCACCAGCTCGCACTCAAATTCCAACGCTCTCAGGTGCTCGCGGCCAGTTCGAGGCACATCCTATCCCATTTGCGCGGCAGTAGCGCTCAATCCTCTTCCGCACGAGCAACATATCGTCTCACCGCGAGGGCTTTGCGTTCGGTCCTGTCCAATGTCCGACAATATCGGATACGCAACGTAGCTGAGGCGAATTCATCACCTTGCGTTTGAACGGTTTTCACACTTGGCACGGTACATGCGCCGTGATTCGCAGACACGTCGCGGACCAAGGAGAAATCGTTCCATGATCACCTCGCCGAAAGCTGCCGCCGCGGGTCTCCCGGATCCAGCCAACGATGACGCTCAACTGAGGCCCGGCAACATGAAAACGGTTGCTCATCCGGCTCGGCGCCGCCCGCCCATCCACCTTCTCCCACCATGGGGTAGACTGAGACGCAGCGCCTTCAAAGTGAGGAACAATCACTTTGCCGCGAACCTTTCCTCCCGTTCTGCCACCACCGCCACCGTCGATGAAACTTCGGCCTGGCTGGCTGCGCAGGATAGTTGCGGCGGCCGCGCTCCATGATCCAAAACCGAAGCTTTGGGAATTCAGTTCCTGCCCCGCTTAGTTCCTATTTGTGTGTGCTATTCTGCCATGCGCCTAATGAGATTGTCCCACCTGCTGACCGCTCCTAACGTGGTTGTGATCAAAGCCAAGAGCTAGCAGTCAACAGGAGTGACCATCAAGAACATTATGAGCTTATCCATCCCTATGACCCAGAGGCTGTGGCGGCCTCCACGGAAAAGGCATTTCGCATGTCGCCAGAGGAACGGAAAGACCGTTGGAGCGCAATGAAGAACAGTCTCCACGGCCACGATATCCTATCGATGGTGCCACGACTTCTCGCAAAGCTCTAGGCGGCGGACTTGCCAGCATGAGGCTGATCGCGACCAAGTGAATCAGGGCAGCATTCCGGCCTCGCCGAGGCGTGGTTAATGTGCTGTGGTAACCCCGATGGCGAAGACCGCAGACCAACTACCCAGGTCGGTTGTAGCCGATTGTGCTGGCACGGGAGCGACGAACTTGCGGCTGCGGCCCCTCGTCAAACTAGTTGAGCCGATCCGCAATAAGGGCTCTCGTCGCCGGGTCCGTCGGTGTCGAGCATTCGACTGTCATCGCTTCGCTGATCGAGACCCCGTGTATTGAATATGTCGACCCACCCGGTTGGCGACATCGCTGATGTGCTAAGCAGCATCGACCTACACCGCACGCCAGATCTCAAGACGTTAGCTTGAGCACATTCCATATTAAAACAAGAGGAAAAAGACATGGGTGAGCTCTCTTGCAGTCGGCAGATTTCTTCAAACACGCGTGATCGGCCACGACTGATTGTCGAGGGTGCTCGCGCCGCACGGCAACAGCAAATGCTGGCATCCATTGATCTGAATTTACTGTTGTCTCTTGAGGCGCTGCTGGAGCACCGCAACGTCACGCATGCGGCTCGGCACGTGCGCTTGAGCCAACCGTCGATGAGCCGAGCGTTGACAAGGCTGCGTGGCATTTTCAATGACGATCTTTTGGTTCGCGGCTCGAGCGGCTTGGTCCCGACGCCGCAGGCCGAACGGTTGGCCCGAATGCTGCCGCCGGTGTTGGATGCGCTCCGCGGGATGTTGAACCGCCAGGGGGGATGGCGATTAAAGACAATAATGCCGATACCCGACCATCAAGCCCTGATCTTGCTGCCGCCTCTCCTACCCCTGCTGCGCGAGCACGCGCCAAATCTCGACATCGTCACCGGCTCGTTTCTACGAATATTTAATACAATGAAGGCATGAACTGCATGGGCAAATGATCGATCAGATCGGGGTCAGGAAAACCAGAGTCAAGTTGAGAGCCCACGCAAGCTCGCTTTGCTGATTTGGACCTGATCCGCGCATCACCATACCGGCCCGCGGCACATGGAACGGCCGCAAATCAAGGCCTGACACATGCCCGCACTCGATCACATGTCCAATGCTTCAGGTTCCTCCTTGCAAAATGGCTGGCATCCACACAAGAACTTGACGCACACAACTGCAGTTCGCGGCGGCGCTGTGGATCAACTACGCCCTTCAATTGTGTCGGCGGGCGCGTGGTCACGATGCAGTTCGCAACCGGGATGGCACATCGAAATTCGCCGCGTTTGGTGCGATGTAGGCTGCGGCCATCGCGACCAGTTCCTCTGCAGCCTTAAGATCAGCGCGATATTTTCAAGCGGTAGAGCAACTCGCCGACTTCGAAGCGCGTAGTGTCATAGACGTCGTGCCCGTCTCGTTCACGCCGAGATAGACACTTCCCGTCGTGTGGATGTCGAGCGCATGTCCGTCTACCCAACTGCCTCTAATCTGTCTCAAGCGTCCCGCATCGTTCTCCAACAGGTTGGCGATCAGATCGCGGCTGATCTCACGGCCAAAAGAAGCTCGACAGCTCACTGCGGGTGATCGGCTGGAAATAGGCGATCGTCATCAGCACCAGCGCCTCCGATTGCGACAGATCGCTGCTCTGTTCGCTCTCGCCTGACGCGACATGAATGGCATCGGCGTAGGCCGGCTACGGTGCTGCCAGCCGCCGGCGATCGCGACCAGATCGTAGGGCAGGCCGCGCAGCTCCTCGCGAATGTCGTCAATGAGCAGCTCGATGCCCCAATTCTTGCCGACGATGCGGGCGAGCGTCTCGCGGCCGACCGGCTCGCTCGCAGCAAAAATCATCGCTTCCACCCGGTGCATCCATTCGCGCCAGCGCGCCTCTGCCGGCAAGTGTTCCAGCTCGCGATCGAACAACTCTTCCTCCGCCGTCCGCCCTCTTCGTTTCGGGGGACGCGTCGCCTATCGCATGGCGCTTGACCATCCTGACCGTATATCAACCGGCTCGCCGTGCTCGACGTCCTGCCGACGGAGACAACGTGGGAGAGGCCGACGCGAGGCTTGTATTGGCATTCTGGCCATGGTCGCTGCTGGCGCAGCCCGAGCCGTTGCCCGAGCGCATCGTGTCCGCAGCCGCCGATGCCATCATTGATAATGCGCTCGGAGAATGGGGCTCGTCGCCCGACGCATTTTCCGCTGAAGTCCAAGCAGCCTATGTCGACGCCTTCGCGATCCCTACCACGTCCATGCAATCTGCGAGAAACATCGAGCGGCAGCGACAATCGACCGCGAGCACGACAGGGCGGATTGGGCCGGCGGCCGCCGGATTCCCCTGCTCGCCGTTTGGAGCGCCAACGGACCAATCGATACCTGGTATGCCGCAGAAGGCGGACCGATCGCGCTCTGGCGGGCCTGGGCGGATGACGTTCAAGGCAAGAAGCTTGAAGGCGGCCACTTTTTCCCGGAAGGGATTCCCGAACAGACGGCCGACGCTCTCGGCCGCTTCTTTAGCAATTAAAGCCGATAGGCAGAGGTGTCGAATTTGCTCATTGACACCATGCCTTTCCCGCAATTAGTCTCCGCGCCCATGAAGATGACACTCATTCTCGTAGTAGGAAAGCGCGTGGGCAAGGCGGTGTAACCGCCGGGCGAAAACCTCCCATGCGCTACACACAGGCTCCCTCGGGGGCCTTTTTATTGCCTGAAACAAGACTAAACGACCAGCAATCGCCGCAGGCGACAAGAACGGGACAGACCGATGAGCAACCGACAGGACGAAACCGGACGGCGTGAAATGACCGGCGCCGAAATGGTCGTGCAGGCGCTGAAGGACAATGGCGTCAAGCATCTCTTCGGCTATCCCGGCGGCGCGGTTCTCCCGATTTATGACGAGCTCTTTCAGCAAGACGACGTCCAACACATTCTGGTGCGCCACGAGCAGGGCGCCGGCCATGCCGCCGAGGGCTATGCACGCTCGACCGGCAAGGCCGGCGTGATGCTGGTGACGTCTGGGCCCGGGGCGACCAATGCGGTGACGCCGCTGCAGGACGCGCTGATGGATTCGATCCCGCTGGTCTGCATCACCGGTCAGGTTCCGACCTCGCTGATCGGCTCGGACGCGTTCCAGGAATGTGACACGATCGGCATCACGCGGCCCTGCACCAAGCACAACTGGCTGGTGAAGGACGTCAACGAACTGGCGGGCATCCTGCACGAGGCGTTTCATGTCGCCACGACCGGCCGGCCCGGGCCGGTGGTCGTCGACGTGCCGAAAGACGTTCAGTTCGCCAGGGGCATGTACACGCCGCCGCAGACGGCGCCGCGCACCAGCTACCAGCCCAAGGTCCAGGGCGACCTCGACAAGATCAAGGCCGCGGTGGCGCTGATGATGGAGGCCAAGAGCCCGGTCATCTATTCCGGCGGCGGCGTCATCAATTCGGGCGCGGAAGCGAGCCCCCTGCTGCGCGAACTGGTCGACCTGACCGGCTTTCCCATCACCTCGACCCTGATGGGTCTCGGCGCTTATCCGGCCAGCGGCAAGAACTGGCTTGGCATGCTCGGCATGCACGGCACCTACGAAGCCAATATGGCGATGCACGATTGCGACGTGATGATCTGCATCGGCGCGCGCTTCGACGACCGCATTACCGGGCGGCTGAACGCGTTCTCGCCAAACTCGAAAAAGATCCACATCGACATCGATCCGTCGTCGATCAACAAGAACGTCCGCGCCGACGTGCCGATCATCGGCGATGTCGGCCGCGTGCTGGAAGACATGGTGCGGCTGTGGCGCGCGACGGCAAGGGCCGACAAGAAGCCGCTCCATCCGTGGTGGGAGCAGATCGCCCGCTGGCGCGCCCGCGATTCATTGGCCTACACGCCCAACGACGAGGTGATCATGCCACAATATGCGGTGCAGCGGCTCTCCGAGCTGACCAAACATCTCGACACCTACATCACCACCGAGGTCGGCCAGCACCAGATGTGGGCTGCGCAGTATTTCCATTTCGAGAAGCCGAACCGCTGGATGACTTCAGGTGGGCTGGGTACGATGGGTTACGGCCTTCCGGCGGCTTTGGGCGTGCAGATCGCGCATCCGGACTCGCTGGTCATCGACATTGCCGGCGACGCCTCGGTGCAGATGACGATCCAGGAGATGAGTTGCGCGGTTCAGTTCGAAGCGCCGATAAAAATCTTCATCCTGAACAATCAGTATATGGGCATGGTGCGGCAGTGGCAGCAGCTGCTGCACGGCAACCGGCTGTCGCACTCCTACACCGAGGCGATGCCGGACTTTGTCAAGCTGGCGGAGGCCTATGGCGGCCACGGCATTGGCTGCGAAAAGCCCGGCGATCTCGACGACGCGATCAGGGAGATGATCTCGGTCAAGAAGCCGGTGATCTTCGACTGCCGCGTCGCCGCGCTGGCAAACTGCTTCCCGATGATCCCGTCCGGCAAGGCGCATAACGAGATGCTGCTGCCCGACGAGGCCACGAACGAGGTGGTTGCCAACGCGATCGACGCGAAGGGCAGGGAGCTGGTGTAAGTTGGCGGACGCGAGTCCTGCTCGCCGTCGTGCGCCGTCACTGGGATGTCGAGAATGGCCTGCACTGGCAGCTCGACGAGGTCTTCTGCGAGGACGACTGCCGGACCAGAAAGGATCACGGCCCCGAAAACCTCGCTTGGCGCTTCTGCCTTAATACCTTTCGAACGGACAGCAAAAAGGCACCATGCGTGGCAAAATGATGCGTGCAGGCTGGAACGATGCTTATCTCTTCCAACTCATGACTCAAATGCGATAGCCCTGCCCCGTGTGGGGGGAGATTGGCCGTCATCGCTGCTTTCGCCAATCTCCAAGGCTGAAGTTTGGAGCCGCCAGTGAAGCTGCCGATCTCCCCTTGCGGGGAGATGGCCGGCATGCCAGAGGGGGGGCGCTGTCACGCCAGCGTTAGATCACGTTCAATTCCCTGAATGCCCGCCCTTCAGCGACTCGGCTGTACCCAAACGCCGAGCAGTCCACCGTGCGGTAGCCGCCATGCACGATCAGCTCGGTCAGCGCCTTGCCGACCGCCGGCGCCTGCTGCAGGCCGTGGCCGGAAAAACCATTGGCGAAGAGAAAATTCTCCACCTGCGGATGCGGGCCGATCACCGCGTTCTGGTCGAGCGTGTTGTAGTCGTAGTGGCCGGCCCAGGCGCGCGTCGGCTTGATGGCTTCGAAGGCGGGAATGCGGGTCGCCAGCACCGGCCAGATCACCTCTTCGAACAGCGGCCAGTCGGGCTCGAAATCGTTGGGGTCGGCGGGGCCGTCGCCCTCTTCGGGTTCGGCCCCGCCGGTGATGTAGACCGAGCCTTCGGGTCGGACATAGATGCCTGAGGGATCGACCAGCATCGGCATGTCGTCATATTTCTCGCGCGCCTCGAAGATGAAGACATTGCGCTTGCGCGGTTCCACCGGCAGCACCAGTCCGGCCATTGCCGAAACATTGCCGGCATTCGGCCCGGCGGCGTTGACGACGATGCCGGCGTCGAGCCTTTCGCCATTGTCAAGGCTGACGCTGGTGACACGCTCGCCCTGCCGTTCGATGCCGGTCACATCGGCGGTGATGAAATCGATGTTTTTCTCGCGCAGCGCCTTGCGGAACAGCATCAGCATGGCATGCGCGTCGAACCAGCCCTCGCCCGTGCGGCCATAAGCGCCGGCGGTGATGCCGTCGGCCGACAGCCATGCAAACCGGCGGACGAGCGCCTCCGCATCTTCAAGCACGATGTCGGTGCCCTCGGCCAACTGCGTCTCGTGGTTGGCCTTGAGGATCGGCAACCCGTTCTCGCCGGCAAGGATAAGATAGCCGCCTTCGCGAAAGCCGATATCGGCGTCGGCCCCGAATTCTTCCGTCAGCCGCCGGAACAGTTTTAGCGTGAACTGCGACAGCCGGATGTTTTCCGGAATCGAAAACTGCTGGCGGATCGAAGCACAGGACAGCGTCGTCGCCGCATGGGCGAACTGCGGGTCGCGCTCGACCAGCGCGATCGAGCCCGAAAATCCTTCCTCGCGCAGATAATAGGCGATCGAGGAGCCGACGATGGCTCCGCCGATGATGACGACGTCGTAGCGCACTTTTCGCTTCTCCAGTTCCAGAGCATGATCCCGAAAGACGGTTTTCGGATCAGGCTCCAATTCATGCAGCCGGCAGGAAGATCTCGAAGCGCGTGCCGCGCTCGGAGTCAACCAGGCGGATCGTGCCATCATGCGCTATCAGGAGGGCCAGCACGATGCCGAGGCCCATGCCGGTGCCGCCGCAATCGCGGCGCGTGGTGAAGAATGGCTCAAAGATGCGTGCCCGGTTGCTCGGCGAGATGAGGAGGGCAAAAGCCTGTCCTCGTTGGGCTCAAGGTCGGCAACATCGACAGCGGACGCCAAACCCACGCCAAGGGCGAGAAGGACGCGTGTGATGCTGTCGCGCAGCTTTTCCGGATGTTACGGCGGCTTCTAGCGGCTACCTCCACCACAGGATTTGGCTTTTTCAAACGGGCGCGGCTCGTTCTTCGAGGGGCTAACATGGGATGACATCTCACAAATGCGTTCGAAAACTTCCCATGCATGAGGCGTGCCGGAAAAGAAGTCTGCCCAAGCAATGAGTTCTCGAATTCCAGCTCGTCCGGAACCCGACATTGTCGGATAACCGACGATCTGGGCAGATGGATGCTCGCGGCAGTGATCCTTCCACACCGCAGGCCGGGCAGGGTCAGGTCAGGCATCCACGGGCTGGCCCTTCGCGGCAGCATGGTAGGCCAGATATTTTCACTGCGTCGAAATACGGTCGGCCACCTGTTTGGCATCATGCCAGGCGCCCCAGAAGAAGCTGGACCCTCTTTGCGACTGCCAAGGTAAACCCAGGCAATAGAGCCGGGCTGGCTCGAGACGCCACGGTGGTGCCTTGGCCGGCCCTTCTCGTCGAAGGCGTCGACCTTCAGCCAGCTGTAGTCGACAGCAAAGCCTGTCGCCCAGACGATCGCCGCTATCCCGGCCTCGGCCAGGTCGAGCTCGCGGACCGGATTGGTCACGCATTCCGGATCCTGGTCGACCCGACGGGCCGCGGGCTCTTCCGAGAGGTCGAGACGGTTGCGAGCAACATAGGCGTCGGCTTCATCCAGCAGCGACATCAAGCTTACGTCGCCGAGGGCAATGTTTTTCGCGAGATCGGGCGCGAAGCTCATCACGCCGTCCTGGTACTTGCTTGTCATACCGAGGAGCGTAAGCCCCTGCGCGGCCAGACGACCGAAGTCGATCGTCTCGCCGCCGCGCGCGCCGCTCACCGCGACCGTGACGTGTTCGGTGCCGGGTCCCGGGGTCTCGGCGTCCCACTTGCCGAGGACGCCCAGCCACCATTAGAAATCGCGCCCGCGATAGGCCCGCGGCGGGCGATCGTGACTGGGATCTGGAAAGGTCCGGTCGCGGCGACGATGCTGTTGGCTTCGATCACGCCGTCCGGCGTCTCGACGCGGAATCCGGGCCGCCCGACATTTCTTTGCCCGAGTTGACCTCCACGCCGTAGCGGATCGCGCATTGATTTGCTTTGCATAAGCGACAAAATAGTCGGCGACCTCCTCCTTTGGAGGCAAAGTCATCGGGACCGGTCCCCGGAAACTCCATGCCCGGGAACCGGTCATACCAGGCCGGGCCATTGGCAACGAGGGAGTCCCACCGCTGCGAGCGCCAGCGTTCGGCAATGCGGCCGCGTTCAAGAATTATTTGAGGCACCCTGCACTTGCTCAGGTGCTCGCTCATAGCCACTCCCGCTTGGCCGCCGCCGACGACAAGCGTGTCCACTTTTCAAGAGTCATATCGTTCCTTTTCTTCCTGCCCAGGTGTCTGCGAATGCGGCGGCGGTCTGATTCTCGATTTACTGAATGGACCCAAATGCGCAAATTAGCATTTCCTGTGCCAAGGGTTAGCCTGTCCCTAATGTTCGGAGGGATTGCCGATGATGTGCAACGGACGGGATGTCCCGGATCAGCACCATTGGAGAAAAGTGATCGAACGGATGTCTGAATTTTTTGCCGTTCCCGCTCAGATCCTTTGTTCCTAACGTCGGCGTGCGTTGCCGACGCCGTTGTCTTCGGCGATCTCTACCCAAGAAGATCCCGTGGGGGGCCTTCGGGAAATTCGTCTCGGTCATTGGTTTGGTTGAAAGTAGGGGCCCTGTCGGGTGAGGAGGGGCACCGGCAGGCGCGCCGCGCCTAAGTCGACCCGGATGGCGACCTAACAGCGATGGAGGCTGTAGAGACGTCGACACGGCCGCACAGCAGCTGGCGCACACACGACCGAATTGATCCTATCCCGATCCCGCCTCTCTCACCCGCCTCCTCTTCGGGCTAAGGCTTGAGTTTGATGACCGGCTCCATCACTGCGAAGACCGCGTCGTCCGGTAGGTGGCACTTGATATTATGGCTACCGGCAGCATTCGGACGGGCGGAACCTCGCGCTCACAAATTTCTCTGGGAACCAGATGCTTGCGCGGACAGCGCGTCTGGAAGGGGCAGCCGCTCGGCGGATCCATCGCCGAGGAAATGTGGCTTTCGAGCACAATGTGTTTCTTGACCACACAGGTGTCGGCAATCGGGATCGCCGACAAAAGTGCATCGGTATAGGGGTGGTAGGGCGGCGACAATGTCTGCTCGACGATGTGGCCGAGATACGTGACCACCACACGGTTGGCGGTTTGGCATCTTGAATGTTCAGATGATTGGCCACCCGTGGGCCGCCGCAGTGCCATGCGCACTGCTCGGCGGGAAGGCGAAATGCAGGTGGGAACATTCATCGTGCAAATGAGAGCATAATGGCAATCGATTAGAGCGATGACTCGACGAGCGATATATGGAGGCGCTTCGTCGCGTGGTGGGCTGCAGTCTGTGAGAATTGAGATCAAAAAACTCATCCTACAGCTGAAACGATTTCTTAGCGGTCAACCAGCTTCCGAAGCCTTCGGCAACGAGCGTCACGATGTTAGCTTGGGTTCTAGTGGCATCGACCGGATCGCCGACTGCGGAGGCGACGACCAGTCTTTGACCCGGGAAAGCTATCACGGATCCTGCGGCGAGAAGGCATGGGACGAACTCTCCGCTGACAATGGCCGCGACGAACCGCGCATTTTCGGCAGGGACAATGACAAGCTCTGCGGATCCGGCGCAGATGTTCTCTACGCTGGAAGCAGCAAGGATTATCTGACCGCGCGCGTTGACACACGGCTCCAGGACCGGATGAGCGGCTTCGACCCGAGGTTCGGGTGGAAGGCGCACATCATCGTTCTCGTCGATATCGAACTAGATACCTTCATCTTTCATACGGTGGGGTTCTACAGAGACGGTTTTGGCCCGAACTCCGTTGACAACGCCGGCGTAGTGCCCGGCTATCCGGCGAGTTGGTTTTACAACAGCAAGCCACGTAGGGCCTTTGCCTCGGGCGCGCCGGATAGCGGCGCACCACTGCGCACCCCAACCATCCCGGCCGTGTCCGGAGACCAGACGCGTTTGCCCTCCGGCGAGATCATTATCTTTCCCTTTAAACGACCGTGATTCCGAAGCGTGACAATCGGTCTCGACACTAGACGAGCTCATCAAAGTCGTCTTTGGCTTCCAACCGTGCTTGGTGGCCGCCTTAGCAGCCCTCGCCAATCGGCAGGTCCACCTCGGCCTGGACCGAAATAGCCGCTTCTATTCAGATCAGCGCCTGTTTACTCGCGGCCTACCTCGTCAACGCCTTCCCCTTCCAGACGATCTCCCTCCCAACATGCCTGAAGGCAGCCTCGACAAAGCTGCGGATCGAATGCGTCCCGCGGTCGCGAGCACAATCGTCAGCTCGTGGTGCTGCAGGATGCGCCAGGAAAGCGAGCGGTTAAATTGAGTGGTGTACCCTGGGTATCAGAACTGGGAGGACTCCGTTCCACTTTCCGCATTGCGCATGACTGGAGAGATTTCCGGCGGGCGTCGCCTCCCGAGCAATGCTTTTCATGTTCAATGATTTTTTCGATGGAGCGCATCTACGGTATGAATGCAGGCATCACGGTAGAGCTTCGAACAGCATCGGTGCGGCTCCGGAACCGTCATCGAGCCAAAAACAGCGGCAATGTCGGCTTTTCAAAAATCCATCTGGTCACGCCGCCAAAGAGCCGCTCACGCAGCCGACGGTTGCCATAAGCACCCATGACTATCATGTCGGCAGAAATGTCGATTGCATGCTGCGCAAGCACCATAGCAGCCGGTTTGCCAGCACTTGGCAGTAGGTCAACCGACACCCGAGCACCGTGCCGAGTGAGATAGGCAGCGATGTCGGCTCCAGGCTCCGCGCCGTTCCCGTTGTAGTTCGTCTTCGGATCGACCAGGGCAACACGAACTTCCTCAGCAGCGCATAAGACACCCAGCGCTTCCCGAACCGCACGGGACGCCTCGACTCGCGAATCCCAACCGACCAGGACGCGCCGTGGCCACAAGGTCGCCTCAGTGCCCTTCGGCACAACGAGCACCGGCCTTCCCGTATCGAACAAGCAGCCGTTGACAACAGGAGGTCCGAGATTCTCGTCATTGAGGAGACACGGTCCGATGATCGTGAGGTCGGCGCAGAGCGCCCGCTGTCGTGCCACTTCGCCGAGGCTTGCCGGAACGCAATAGTCGGTATCAACGTCATAGGCGAGCGACATAGCTCTCAGCAGTCTCTGGATATCTTTGGAGCGTCTTTCCAGTCTGGCCACGTCCTGTGTATATCGATCGATTTGCCGAAACCGATCGTTCAATCTGGCAATTGCCTGTCCACGTCCTCCAGGCCACTCGGGGACACCATCTCCGATCGACGGATACGACATTAGGAGCATTGGAGGCGGCATAATCAGTACGGAAAGGTGCGCGCCGACTTCGGCACACAACCCGGCGGCAGTTCTAACGTCCTGATCGGAATTGTCAGCGCCGGTCACACAGAGTACGCTTTTAAAAGCCATTTGCCTGCTTCTCCTGAGTATTCGTTTAGGGCGTTTCAGGCCGCAAGACCGGCTCACCGCGCGCGGGAGGGGAGTGGCACCACACCCAGCACTTGATTCAGTCGTCCGGCTTCTCGAGCGAATAGCCAGCCGACCTGACGGTGCGAATGACGCTGCCGGGCGAAGCCGTTTTCAGGGCTTTTCTGATCCGGCTGATATGGACATCGACGGTGCGTGCACCGACATGGATGTTGGGCGGCCAGGCCGCGCCGATAAGTTCGTCCCGGCTGAAGACCTTCCCGGGAGCTTCAATCATAAGCCGCAGCACGTTGAACTCGATGGGTCCGAGGTGGATGTCGTGGCCATTGCCGCGAACCCGGTGGGCGTCGAGCTTCATCTCGAGGCCGCCACAGGAGAGCCAGCCGCCGTTTTCAAGACCATTTGCGCCCCGCTTCGTGAGCGCCAGCCTCTCCCGTAGACAGTCGAGCAGCTTGGCCGGGGCGATCGGCCGCACAAAGCTCTCGTCAATGCCAGCCTTCAGGAGATCGAGGTGCTGGTTCTCGGCGCCGGGCGCGATCAGGGCAATAATCGGCAGCCGGCCGGTCCGGGGCTCGCGCTTGAGCCGGGCGCAGATTGCAGACCCGGTTATGCTCGCTGGCCCGCAGTCCAGCACCACGGCCTTGAATTCCCGTTCGTCGGCCAATGCAAGCGCTTCCTTGGCGCCGCCTGCCGGCTCACTGGCGAAGCCGTCCACCTCCAGTATGTGGCTCAGGAACAGATAGAACTCGGTATCATGCGAACAGATCAGGACAAGTGGCTTCATCGGCGCTACCTCAAGAGCCCCATCGGCCCGGACCGCGTCGGCTGCGCAGGCTGGCCATGGCGGCTGCTCAAGACTTGTCATGACCCCTTCCCTCGAAAGCTGCTCTCATCACGCGCGCGCTACCTCGGGATAGGTTTCGATGGCTGCGATTGCGTCGCCGACCAGTCTCGTGCCGGCCTCGGCGAGCTTGCGGAGGGTCTCGAAGCCGAACCGATGCACGTCGCGCAGGGTCTTGGACAGAACGACCAGACGCCCGGCGGTGAAAAGCACGCGCCCGAAGCCCTCATGGCTCATTTCGATCATCGGCGATGCCATCAGGCCGGAGCGCTCTTCGATCGCAAGGGCGACGGCAGTGTAAAACTTGTCGAGCCTCCACAGCACGTCCGGATCGGGATCGCCGATTATTGGAATCGTACGGCGCTGTTCCTTGCTGACGATGAAGTCGGCCAGCAACTCGGCGTCCGCTTTGCCGTCCCATGACCCGTGGGAGTCTTGAGCACGGATCAACCGCACGAGGCATTTGACGAACGGGCTGGCAAGGGCCGCCTCGTCCTCGTTGACAGCAGGGCTAACCGCGACTTCAAACATTTCGCTCTTTCCTCGTTTCAGTCCTCGTCCTCGAAGGACGGTTTCTCTCCGGCGACACCTGCCTCAGCCAGCACCTTGCGCAGCCAGGGCGGAGGACATGTCCTCAGCATCGTCTGCGTGCGCAACAGCACCTCTTGTATGGGTTGTGGCTGCGGCACCTTGATCGGATGGATCTTTGCCGAAACAAGCTTGGCTGCCGAAGGTCCGCCGATCGCCAGACAAAACAGGAGATGGCAGCCCTTCAGCGCTTCCACCTTCGGTGCGATGCGGTCATCCCCCTCGGTCCGATGTTTCCCCCTTTCGTCGGAGACGTCGTCGAAGGCCAAGGCTTCCAGGAGGTTCCATTCCTCGCGCGTAACATCGTAGATGACAAAGCGCTTGGCGGACCCGAAATGTGCATTGAGCTCCTTCATGTCCTGGGTTGCGATTGCCACGCGCAAAGCGCCTGCTTGTCGTTCACGCATCGGACCTTGAACCTCGTCAGTGACGAGTGAGAGGCGACGAACAGGGCCCACCTGGCGTTTCCCGCTTGCGGAATGGATCAAGTTCCTCAGGCGTCGGCGCATGCCGGTCGGCTTGGAACATGTTGGCAACCTCGAAAACCAGATCACGGGTCCCTTGATAGAGGATTGAGAGCTTGTGCTGGCTGCCGAGCCGGTCGAACACGGGGAAGCCGACGCGCATGAGCGGAATGCCAAGGCGCTGCGACGCCTGGCGTCCATGTGAATGGGTGACCAGAAGATCAGCGCCGCCGGCAAGCGTTTCCAAATCGCCGAGATCACCGATCTGAATCGACTCCGCCGGTACCTTTTCCAGAATTTCCGACATATCGGTCGTCGTGACCGCCGCCGCGATTTTGGAGCCCATGCCCGTGAAGAAGGTTGCGAATTGATAGAGTTGGTCTGGTTCAGCAGCGATAGCAATTTTCTTGCCTCCGAAATGGAAATGTCCGTCGAGCAGCGCATCCTGCAATTGCGCCCGCCGGCGGCGCACACTGGCCGGCACAGACTCGCCAGAAATCGTGGACAGCAGGGAAACAAACTGATCGGCGTCCTTCAATCCGGTCAGTGACTCGAACAGCACGTAAGGGATACCGGTCACCTTGTGCAGCACCTCGGCCGGCCGGCGCATATGCTCGCAGACGGCAATGCAGTGCTCGGCCGCGCCGAGCTCGCGGATGTCCTCGACGCTCGTACCGCCATAGGTGGTCGGGACCCAGTGGTCTGGTACAGTACCGTCAAGCGAGCCTGAGAGGTCCGGCAAAATCACCGGGTGCAGCCCAAAGCTTTCAACCATCTCGCGCAAATGCTCGATGTCAGCCACAGTGAGGTTCCAGCCGGGCAGGATTGCGATCTTCTTTGACTGGCGCGCCCGCTCGCCAGGCCGCGTAATGCCTTCAATCATCGCGGTGACAGCCTTAGCCCAGCCCTCTTCGAGGGCGCCGCTGAAATCCGGCGTGTTGGCCAGCACGATCTCAGTACCCGCGAGTTCTTCCGCCCGTTTCAGCCTGATGTCGGCGATGTCGCCTGCGGAATCTTCGCCACGGGTTTCCACCAGCGCCGTCGTGCAGACCCCGATCAGCTTTGGCTTCGTGCGAGTCTTAAGATTGAGGATCGCCTCTTCCAGATTGTCCGACCCGCCGAGGATGGTTGTCACTTCATCCATGGCGGTGGTCTGTAGGGGGATCGTTTCCTTGAAATGCCGCACGAACAGCACGAGGGCGAAGCTGGTGCAGCCCTGGGTGCCGTGGAACAGCGGCACTGCGCCGGCGATGCCGAGAAAGGCCAAGGCGGCACCCAGCGGCTGTGACGATTTCAGTGGATTGACCGAGGCTGATTTGGTCTGGGCAAGGATTCGGGTCATCGGATTTCCTCAACACCAGCCGAAATAGTCCGCGTCGTGCCGGCGAATTCCTGGACAGCGCGCATGGTCGCCGTGTCATTCTTGGTGCTCGGCAATTCGTCCTTCACATCGGGCTGGCACTCCCACGGGGCCCGCTCGCGCACCTGGCACCACATCGGGTTGTGAATGGCGAGGTCGATCTGGCGTACGAGTTCCACCATGCCGTCGTAACCGGCGTAGGGGTATTGGCGCTCCTGGTTGATGTCGAGCCAGGGCGTCTTGGCCTTAAGCGCGACGAATTGCGTGCGCCCGCCCGACAGCATGATATCGGCCTTGCCTTCTGAGAGCATGGCGTAAAGGTCGCGCGCTGCCATCTGCTCGAACACGTGGTTGTCGTCCTTTAGGATCTGTTTGATGCGCTCCTTGTCTTCGACCGTGGATTTCTTGACTGAGGTGCCGACGATCTCCAAGCCGATCTCCATCAGCGCATGGAGGACCGACCAGGACTTCACGCCACCCGTGTTGAGCAGCACGCGCTTGCCTTTGAGCCGCCGCCGGTAGGCCTTGAGCTTCTTCCATGCAACCGCCTCCTGCTCAGCGATCAGCGTCTCTGTGCGGTCGAGGATCTCCCGATCGGCGCCCTTCCTCACCAGCAGCTCAGCAATTTTGCGGAGGGCTTCCGAGGTGTCCGAGATCCCGTAGAAGGAGCCCTCGAAGAAAGGGATGTCCCAGCGCTTGTCCATCTTGCGGGCTAGATTGATGAGGGCCGTCGAGCACACCACCATAGCCGCCCGGGCGCGGTGCGCGGAAGCAACGTCGAGATAGCGCGCGTCGCCCGGAATGCAGGCGCGTACCCGGATCCCGAGCCGATCAAGGAGCGGCTTTATCAGCCAGAATTCGCCGGAAAGGTTGAATTCACCAAGGATGTTGATGTCGTACGGCCCGGCGTCGTCGGGTTCCACCGTGCCGATGACATGGTCGAGCAGCGCCTCGGCGGCGAGCTTGTTGCCGAGGTTCTTGGAGCCGGCCAATCCCGGCGCATTGATCGGAACCACGGCCAAGCCGAATTTTTCGGCGGCGCGTTTACAGACTGCCTCGATATCATCGCCGATGAGCGCCGTCACGCAGGTCGAATAGACAAAGACTGCCGGCGGCGCATACGCTTCCTTGATTTCGCGGATCGCCTTGAAGAGCTTCCGCTCGCCCTGCCCCATCACCACATCGAGTTCGGTAAGGTCGGTCGTGAAGCTTGTGCGCCACAAGGTTGGCCCAGACGAAGCAGCACCTCGGTTGTCCCAGGAATTGCCCTCGCAGGCGAGCGGCGCATGGACCAGGTGCGCAACGTCAGTGATCGGCTGCAGGACGATCTTGGCCCCGTCAAACGCGCAACCGCCCGCTGCCGCTCCTGGCGTCAGCGGCCTTGTGCAGCCCTCCTTGCGCGCCTTGGCGTCCTTTCCACGGTTCTTGTCGCAGGCAGGCTCGTCGAAAACGTCCTGGATCTTGGCACTGAGCGCGGTCATCGCGTTAAGCCCCAAAGCCAATTCGGCAACGAACCGCCTGGGCGAAAAGCCGGCCGTCTTTTAGCGGGTGAGGTCATAGGAATAGTCCGTCACGCCCGTCTGGCTCGTCTCGCGATCGAGCTTGTCGAAGATCTTGTCGAGGATCGTGGTCAGCACGCGTAATCCGCCCTGGTAGCCCATGAGCGCAAAGCGATGGTGGTGGTGCCGGTCGAATATCGGAAATGTCAGCCGGATCAGCGGCGTGCCGGTGTCGCGCTCCAGATACTTGCCATAGGAATTGCCGATCAGCAGGTCCACTGGCTCGGTGAAGAGCAGAGACCGCATAGCCCAAAGGTCCTTGCCCGCCCAGACCTGAGCGTCCTTGCCGAAGGGCGAGGATGCAAGCAGTTTCTTCAACTCGGCTTCCCACGCCGAGGTGCCGTTGGTGGCGAGGCAATGTGTCGGCTCGCCGCCCGTTTCCATGACGAAGCGGGCCATGGCGTACACGAAGTCCGGGTCGCCGTAGATCGCGTATTTCTTGCCGTGCAGCCAGGACTGGCTGTCCGCCATGGCATCAATCAGTCGGCCGCGCTCCAGCCGGATTGCCTCGGGGATTTCCTTCCCGGAAAGCGCCGAGACCTTCATCAGCAATTCGTCAGTCGCCTGGACGCCGAGCGGATAATGGAAGGAAGCCGTGGCCTGCCCAACTTGCCCGCAATAGTCCAGCGTTTTTCGGGTGTTGTAGTGCTGCAGCGAAAGCGTTGCCTCAGCGTCGAGTGCCCCCCTCACCTCATCAATCTTCGTGCCGCCGTCGTACATCCGGTATTCCCCATCCGATGGTGTATCGAACTGGTCAGACGCGTCCTGGATGAAGGTGTAGGAAACACCCATCACATCGAGCAGACGTTTGAGTTCCCTGTTGTTGCCAACGCAGAAACCGTCGAAGCCCGGAATGACGTTGATGCTTCCCTTGGTTTCCGTACGCTGCTGGCCCTTCCAGAAGTGCTCCAGAATACCCTTGAGCATGCCGTCATAGCCGTCGACATGGCTACCAACGAAGGCTGGTGTGTGGGCAAAGGGCACGTCAAAGTCGAGCGGGACTGACTTTTCCTCTTTGGCGTTCTCGATGAAGCTGTGCAGGTCGTCGCCTATGACCTCCGCCATACATGTCGTCGACACTGCGATCATCTTGGGATCGTAAAGCTGGTAGGTGTTGGCGAGCCCGTCGACCAGGTTCTTCAGGCCGCCGAACACTGCCGCGTCCTCGGTCATCGAGGAGGAAACCGCCGAAGCAGGTTCCTTGAAATGGCGCGACAGGTGCGAGCGGTAATAGGCCACGCAGCCTTGGCTGCCGTGGACGAAGGACATGGTCCGCTCGAAGCCCGCGGCCGCGAACACCGCGCCGAGCGGCTGGCAGGCCTTGGCGGGATTTATTACCAGCGCTTCCCGGGCGAGGTTCTTTTCGCGGTATTCCCAGGTCTTGGTAAATTCGCCTTGATCGGTAACGATCTGATCCGGGTGCGGACATTCGAAATTCAGCTTCTTCTCGGCGAGCATTTGCCTGTATTCCGGCTCGCGGAACAGGGGAGCGTGGTCGAGAATCTTTTCGGCCGACTGCGGCATTGGTATTCCTCTTTTTAATCTGGCCGCGCATTCGGCAGCTCAGATAGATCGAGACGTTTCCGGTAATCCCGAGGCTCACAAGCTCGCGGGGTTCATGGTCTCTCTGGGGAGACTAGGCCAGGACAGGGCGTCTATTCGGCAGCTATCGCCCGCCCACTGGGCGGGCGTTCTTTCCAAGGGGCCTGGTAGAGATCCCAGACCGGATTGTTGATGGCAAGATCCACGTCACGCGCGAAAATGGCAAAGCCGTCATAGCCGTGATAAGGTCCCGAATAGTCCCAGGAGTGCATCTGACGGAACGGAATACCCATCTTCTGCACCGGGTATTTTTCCTTGATGCCAGAGCCCACGAGGTTGGGTCGAACTCCCTCGATGAACTTCTCCAACTCGTAGCCGGTAACGTCGTCATAGATCAGCGTGCCGTTCTTTACGTAATGACCGGTGCGCTGATAGTCATCGTTGTGGCCGAACTCGTAGCCAGTGCCGACGATCACCATGCCGAGGTCCTCGTAAGCTGTGATGACGTGGCGTGGGCGCAGGCCACCGACGTATAGCATGACGGTATTGCCTTCGAGACGCGGCCGGTACTTGGAGATGACGGCGTCAACAAGCGGTCTGTACTTGGCGATCACCTTCTCGGTTTTCTCCTCGATTTCCGGCCCGAAATGCTTGGCTATGCTGCGCAGAGAGGTCTCGATCTGGGACGGTCCGAAGAAATTGTACTCCATCCAGGCGACGCCATACTTTTCCTCCATATGCCGGCAGATGTAGTTCATCGAGCGGTAGCAGTGGATGAGATTGAGCTTGGCCTTTGGCGCGCGCTCAATCTCGGCCAGTGTTGCGTCGCCCGACCAGTTGCCGACCACGCGCAATCCTATCTCCTCAAGCAAGATGCGCGAGGCCCAGGCGTCGCCGCCAATATTGTAGTCTCCGATGACGTTAACATCGTAAGCACCGGCCTCGAACTCGACGTCCTTCTTGTCGAAGACCCAGTCGCGGATCGCGTCATTGGCGATGTGGTGGCCGAGTGATTGCGAGACGCCGCGGAAGCCCTCGCAGCGCACCGGCACGATAGTCTTTTCGTACTCCTTGGCTTTCTTGCGAGAAACTGCCTCGGTGTCATCACCAATGAGACCGATCGGGCATTCGGATTGCACGGTGATGCCGTTGTTCAGCGGAAACAGCATCTCGATCTCGTCGATGATCTGTTCCAGTTTCTTGTCACCGCCGAAGACAATGTCTTTCTCCTGGAAATCGGAGGTGAACTGCATTGTCCCGAAAGTGTCGATGCCCGTTGTGCCCAAATAGTAATTGCGTCGCTGTGACCAGGAATATTGGCCGCAACCGACGGGCCCGTGCGAGATATGGACCATATCCTTGACTGGGCCCCAGACCACGCCCTTTGAGCCGGCATAGGCGCAGCCGCGTATTGTCATCACACCGGGGATGGACTTGATGTTCGATTTGACGTCGCATTCGGAAAGGATCTCACTTTCCCCGCCAGCCTCACCCCCGCTCTTTGCGATGCTGAGGTGTTTTTTGCGGCGCTTCGCCGCTTTGTCGGGATATTGCGATAGCACCTCCTCGATAAGCTTCGCATGGAGAGCACCATCATTCTCGTATTCCAGGCTCATGGGACCCCTTTCAAGGTGTCTGATGACGCCCCACCGATGAGGCGCCCGTTCTTTGCAAGACGCCCAACTCGAGAGGCGACCAATATCGGTCGTTACTGGGCGGCCGTCTTGGCCGCTTCCTTGGCCTGAAGCTCAGCAAGCATCTGCTCGTCGGTTTTCATGATGCCGAAGTCGAGCAGCATGTCCTCGAGCTCCTCCATGGTGATCGGCGTCGGGATGGTGCCCTGGCCAGAATTGGCATGGATCTTCTCGGCCAGCGCGCGGTACTCTCCGGCCTGCTTGGAATCGGGCGCATACTGGATAACTGACATCTTCCTGAGCTCGGCGTGCTGGACGATGTTGTCGCGCGGCACGAAGTGGATGAGCTTGGAATTGAGCCTGGAAGCCAGGGCTTCAGCGAGGTCGAGCTCACGGTCGGTTTGACGTTCGTTGCAGATCAGGCCTCCGAGCCGCACGCCCCCCGAATGGGCATATTTCAGGATGCCCTTGGCGATGTTGTTGGCGGCATAGAGCGCCATCATCTCCCCAGACATAACGATGTAGATTTCCTGCGCCTTGCCCTCGCGGATTGGCATCGCGAAGCCGCCGCAAACCACGTCGCCGAGCACATCATAGGAGACATAGTCGACATCGTCATAGGCGCCGTTCTCTTCGAGGAAGTTGATTGATGTGATGACGCCTCGGCCGGCGCAGCCAACACCCGGCTCCGGGCCGCCGGACTCCACGCACTTGATGCCTCTGTAGCCAATCTTGAGCACGTCCTGCAGCTCGAGATCTTCCACCGAACCTTCCTGTGCCGCCAGATGCAGGACAGTATCCTGAGCCTTCGAGTTCAGGATCAGGCGGGTGGAGTCGGCTTTGGGGTCGCAGCCGACGATGAGGATTCTCTGCCCGAGGTCGACCAGGGCGGCGAGTGTGTTTTGGGAGGTGGTGGACTTGCCGATGCCGCCCTTTCCGTAAAAGGCGATCTGACGCAGACCTGACATTATAGATTTCCTTCCTTCGTTCCATCCGTCGCGGCTGGCCGCAATATGAATGCCGATGGGCAGCTTTTGCAGCCTCACACCGAAAGGGTCTCAAGACTCGTGCCAAGTAGACTTGCTGATAACGAACAGGGATTTTTTCGTTTGTGTCCCGCGAGTTAGCCTGAGCTTCAACAAGTGTTTGCTGCCAGACAAGTGATTGTCGTAACAAGCCCTGTAGCGAACCCGACAATGCCCGACACAAGGCGTCAGCTTCGAGACCGACACCTGAAGAACTCGGGCCCTCGAGCTAGAGCCGACCTTTGGCTGCATACAGGCGGCGGCAAAGCGACCGGCTTGCGCGCCTCCGCCGCGGGACATCAGACGTGCGTGCTCGGTAGCTGGTTGCGCATGGCTGGTTCGAGACTGGCCCCCGCGAAGTCGGCATGGAACATGCCTGATGCGACGACTGCCGACGATCACATCCTCGTCCGGCTCGGAGAACCGGCACTGATATTGCACGCGGCGCTGTCACAACATGTCGGGCAGCGATGAACATTCCCTTCGTGCGACGCCGCCGGCAACGGCGTGCTCCATGAATGCGGGTCGCTGCAGCGAACCCATGTTGCAGTTGCACCCAAGCTGGCGAGCTTATTCATGACCGAATCCGCGACAGGCTTCATGGAGATTTTTCTGCACGGCCCAGAAAAGCCGGATCAACGATCTCGTCCCGCATGGGGCGCGGTCATATCGCTTGCCCTGGGCACCTTCGGGTTGGTGGCGGCAGAGCTTTTGCCTGCCAGCGTACTGACGCCGCTCGCGCATGATCTGCATGTCACAGAGGGTGCGGCTGGACAGACGATGACAGCGACGGCGATTGCTGCGGCGATCTCTGCGCCGACGATCGCCTTCATAACAAAGCGCCTGGACCGCAGGATCGTCCTGTGGGCGATGATGCTGCTTCAGATCCTGTCCAACGTTCTGGCGGGTGTCGCGTGGTCGCTGCCGGTTTTCCTAGCGGCACGCGTCGTGCTCGGCATTGCGCTTGGAGGCTTCTGGTCGATTTCGGCATCGCTGGCGATTCGGCTGGTTCCAAATCATCTCCTGCCGCGCGCCCTATCAATCATCCTCACCGGCGTTTCGGTCGCTATCGTTTGCGCGCCTCCAGTCGGCGCCTATGTAGGCGACATCTGGGGATGGCGAGCCACCTTTATGATCGCCGCAGCCGTCAATGGCGTTACATTGCTGGTGCAACTCGTAACCATTCCGACGTTGCCGCCGGTTGAAATGGCTGGACTCCGCGGTCTGCTGAATGTGATCAAGAAGCCAACTATCAGGGTCGCGCTTTTGGTCGTACTGCTGGTCGCTTCTGGGCACTTCGCCAGCTTCACCTATGTCCGGGCCTACCTCGAGGAGATTCCCGCCCTCCGAATCGAGACGATCTCATTGCTGTTGCTCGTTTCCGGCGTATGTGGCTTCTTCGGCAATTTAGCCGGCGCATTCCTGGCGAAACACAGCCTCAAGGCAGTCGCGGCGCTGCCGCCCCTGCTCATGGCGATAGCCGCTGTCTCATTGCTGATGCCTGGAGCATCGGCCTCCGCCTCGGCCATTGCGGTTGCTGTATGGAGCTTTGGCTTCGGTGCGGTGCCGGTGGGGGTACAGACTTGGATGGTGCTGCGCGCCGTTCCCGAGCAGGCCGAAAGCGCCGGTGTGCTGATGACATCAACGTTCCAGATTGCCATCGCAGCCGGCGCGATCTTCGGCGGTTTGCTTGTGAACAATGTCGGCGTCGCCAGTGTGTTTGCCTACAGCGCGGTTGCCACGTTCCTCGCAGCCCTCACGGTGTTCCTATTCGGCCCGAAACGCACAACCTAACCAACCTCTGACGGGAAAGACCTTCAGCTCAGCGCTCGCGATGCAGCCGCACCAGCCGCGCGGCGCGATCCCGCCCACGACTACTTTGTCGGTTCAGGCCTTCGTCTCGCCTAGATATGACCTGGGTCGCGGCTACCACCCGATGGGGCCTGGACCAGTGCCGGGCGCCTCGCCTCGCCGGTTTCACCGTTCGCGGCTACAGGAAGTGCATCAGCGTTCGCCCGGGCGGAGTTGGTCAGGTTACGCAGCCCGGGCGAGCGCGGGTCGCGCTAGGCAGCTGATGGATGACCAGGTGCCGTTCTTGAGGCGTAGCCTCGTCGATGTCCTGAGATTGCAAGGTGTCAGCGCTAGGGCTTCACCGTCGCGGATAACTATGTCCGACAGCCTCATGGCATGGACTCTTCCCACTGGCGGAGCCGACGAGCATGGGAGATAGGGCGTAATCTGCTCTTCAATCATCGTTTGAAGGTCAGGCATCGTATGTTCAGCAACCGCGAGCTAGCGAGACGTCAAATCATCTCTTGCAACGCCGACGTTAGGGCGCAGCCGAGGGTCTCGCTCGAATTGCGGACGTCCCACCGACAAGATCATCGACCGCAATTTGCGTGCCCGGGTGGCGCTTCGTTTGCGTTGCGCCCCTTCCCGCTAACCAGCGGCGGCTTGGCGACGTTTCGGTCGGCCTTGCGACAATTCTAGTTCCGTTTCCGACACAGAGGTTTCGATGGACGCGCACGGCGAAGCCAGTTGGAACGCCAAGCATGTCATGATCGTGGCCGAGCCAAATTCGATCCTCATCGACTCGGGATCATGGCGATTGCCGAAGAGCGGCCGCCATGAATTGCTGTCACAGGCGTGCGTTCGCGTCAGTCATGCCTCTGCCAACACCGCTACTAGGAGCGCACTGTGCCCCCTCGCTGCGGTGGTGCCCGCGGCTGCGCCGTGGGCATGGGCATGCGCTGTGTGGTGTTTGCCAGCCGGCGGAAGCGCAAATATCCGCGCTACACACCGACGGCTATGGCGCGCATCCCGCGTGGCGAAAGACGTCGTCCGAAAGGGGAGTGCAGAAGCAGCTTCATTGCAAATGGCATGTCTCTTGCTGCTCGTGCTCAGAGCCCATTGAACACGATGAAAGCGGATACCGAACCATGGCTGGCACGCGAAGCTCTAAACGATCGGCGAAGGCGGCGGTGGTTGTCCTCGCTGAAGACTGCGCATCGCCCGGTTTGGAGATCCGAACATCTGGAGCCGGGCCGTTCCCATAGACCAGAAGGGGGAAAGAATCGGGAGCCGCGCAGGGCATTGTCTCGCGCCCTGGCCTGGCAGCACCCCAGCGCGGCAATCCGATAGCCTCAGTAAAATCCAGTGCGCCAGTTTCTTCAAAAGGAGCAAGTTGATGACCGGTCAAAAGAAGGTCCCATTCGTCACGTTTCTGACGCGTGTTCGCGATGATTCAATCCAGGGGCCAAATCCGTACCGTTGGGAAGAAAAAACATCCGACGACTACTTTGCCGGCAAACGCGTCATCCTGTTCTCCCTGCCTGGCGCTTTCACCCCGACCTGCTCGACCTACCAACTGCCCAATTTCGAAGATCTCTACGAGGATTTCAAGAAAGAAGGAGTTGACGCGATCTACTGCCTCTCGGTCAACGATGCCTTTGTCATGAACGCATGGGGAAAGTCCTTGGGGCTGCAGAAGGTCGAGCTGATCCCGGACGGGTCTGGCGAGTTCACGCGCAAAATGGGCATGCTGGTTGCCAAGGACAATCTGGGCTTCGGTATGCGCTCGTGGCGCTACGCGGCTCTGCTTAATAATGGCGTGGTGGAGCAGTGGTTTGAGGAGGAAGGTTTCTCCGACAACTGCGAGACCGACCCCTATGGCGTCTCATCCCCGCAGAACGTCCTTCAATCATTGAAGGACGCTGCGTGACCTGGTGCACATCGACCATGCGCAACTGCGTTTTGGACGACACTGTGTGCAGAGCGCAAAGCTCTGGAGGCGCGCGGCCCGTGAGGTCGTTCAAACGTGACGCGGCTTAGAAGCGTCGACCTGTGAGAGATCTAATTAGCCACCGCCAAGAGCTTCTTTGACAGGAATACCGAACCGACCATGAAATCGTCCTTCAGCCTACTTCAGAAACAGTCTCTTGCGGCATCGCCTCAACTCATCGAGTCGATTCGCCTGTTGCAGCTGACGCATGCCGAACTGCATCAGTTCGTGGACCAGGAGCTCGAGAAAAATCCGCTTCTGGAGCATGCGCCAAACGACGAAGGGTGGTCTGGCGAGGTTGAAGGACCGAACTGGGCAAGGTCCCCGGACCTGCCCAGGCAAGGGAAATCCCAGCTCAGCACGACGAACACCACGCCGGGCGAGCGTCCTGCCTACGAGGAGTTTGTCGCCTTAGCGGAAACGTTGCACGACCATGTCGCTCGTCAGATCTCCCTCACCGCCTTCACACCGCACGAGCGGCTGATTGCTCATCAGCTTGCCGGGCATCTGGATGACACTGGCTATCTTCGGGTAAGTCCTTCGGACTTGGCTGACACCCTAAACGTCGGGCTGGCCCATGTGGAACGGGTGCTGGGCGTCTTGCAGCACCTCGATCCACCGGGAATTTTCGCACGATCGCTCAGCGAATGTCTCGAGATACAGTTGCGCGAGCGAAACCGGTTCGACCCGGCGATGGCGGTTTTGGTTGCCAACCTTGAGATGCTTGCGCGACGCGATTTTCAGACATTGAAGCAGCGTTGCGGCGTCGATGAAGAAGATCTTCTCGACATGTTGCAGGAAATCCGTGCGCTTGACCCCAAGCCTGGAAACAGATTCCAGTCGGGAACGCCGGAATGCGTGATACCGGACGTATGGGTCCTGCGCTCGCCAGGAGGTGGATGGCAGATCGAACTTGATCCGAACACGCTGCCCAAGGTGCTGATCAACCAAAGCTATGTCGCGGAGGTTTCCTGCCGAGCCGCCAAAAAATCGAAAGACATGACATTTCTCAATGAATGCTTGCAAAACGCGAACTGGTTGATCCGCAGCCTCGATCAGCGCGCCAAGACGATCCTTAAGGTTGCCACCGAAATCGTGCGCCAGCAGGATGCCTTTCTGGAATATGGCGTCGCCCACCTACGGCCCCTCAATCTCAGGACGGTCGCTGACGCGATCAACATGCATGAGTCGACTGTAAGCCGGGTGACCTCGAACAAGTACATGGTTACCCCACGCGGCGTGTTCGAACTCAAGTATTTCTTCACTGTCGCGATCGCCTCCTGTGAAGGCGGTGACGCGCACTCCGCCGAAGCTGTCCGCCATCGGATCAAAGCGATGGTCGCCGAAGAATCGCTTGATAACATGCTTTCTGACGATGACATCGCTGACCGGCTCAAGGAATGCGGCATAGATCTCGCTCGCCGCACGGTCACCAAATATCGCGAGGCGATGAACATCCCCTCCTCCATACAGCGGCGCCGGGAAAAGCGCTTGTGGCGGGACGGCGATCAAGGCCTCAAGGCCTCGTGACCAAAAGCGGCCCCTAAATCAAATGTGACGCGTTCTTCACATTCGCCCTCCTCCGGGCCGAAGCAACCGTCGAAATCGCTACATTCCCGGCAATTGGGCGCAGTGCATAGCAAAAACCCTTCGGCCTCACAGAGTTTGCGGTAAAAGTACTTCTTCCATTTCATGTTTTGGGTATTGCCGGCTGCAAGCATCGGGAAATGGGTGGCAAGCAGGCGGTTGAGCTCGGCCCGATTGAGAAGACCAAGATCCTGCCACAGATGGTCATCGCGCATGGCGCGCCGGGCGACGATCTTAGCGAAGCGCGCGCTCGCCGGGTCGCTCGGCCGGGCATGCGCCAGCAGAAGGCCGCGCAGAAGTTCTTCCTCCATGCCCCGCTCAGGATCGCTGACGTCTTCCAAGGCTAAGGCCGCCATAGCGGTTGCGGACAAACCCAGGGGCAGGACCTCGCGCAGCTCGGCAAGGGACAGCCCTGTTGACTCCGTCGCTGTCGCTTTGCCAGCCTCGACCTCCTTGAGCGCACACGAGAGAACGCAGGCAAGAACATGCTCGTCGAACCCCCTCTCCGGCTCGATGCTGGTGGGCCATTGGCCGGCGCCGACACATGCGTCTTTCTGTGCGGACATGGTCCCGTTCTCCTGGTTTGTTTTCGCGATGCAGCGGCCCTGCCGAGAGCACATGGGTCCGACTACGGGCACGCGCCGGCGCGGGCTCAACCCCAATACAGCGGGCCGCGGGTCGACCGCATGACCAAGCTGGCCTTCGAAGTCACCGCGCTAAACCATTACCCATAGCGTTGTTGATGGGGGGATGATCCGGTCTCCCCCAGTTCGGTCTGGCAGCATTGTCCCTGGTCGAAATCTCTCAACTGGGTCCGTAACGCGATTGGACAGTTTCAGGATCGATGAGGGGCTCTGCCAAGCTCCAGCAAATCGATACCACCGGCGTCTCGGTGCGCTCACGGTTTCAGACCAGAGCGTTGCCGCTCTCACGCGGGGGTTCCTGCCGGCCCATCTTTCCCTTGCAGGTGGCGCGGTGGCGTTGGAAGTTTCACAGTCCGTAGTCATACTGATGCGGTCCCAAGGTTGTGATGGCACGGTCATGAGAAGCAATGCGGCGCTCCCCGAGCGCATAGACAGGATCGTCCGGATACGGTGCTCCAATCGGCTGTCGCGGGCCGAAGCGTTCTGCCTCCAGGACCAAGGATGGGATCTGCTCCTCCAGCCAGTCATAGACAACGGTCCGTTCGGCAATCCGCCACTCCCCTTCCCGCTTTTGAAACAGATCGCAGTAGCGCCCGCATAGAAACATCTGACGGACTTCTCCGTCTTTGTCCGGTCCGCGTTGCAGCGCGGTGAAATAGCTCTCGACTGCGGCCTCTGCCGGGTTGATGAATTCGACAAGGATGTTCGTGATCTGATGGATGTTGCGCGGTCCGGTCTTGAAAACGCCGAGCGCAAACCGGATGAAGCCCTCTGCCGAGCCGCAATAGGCCCCGTGATTGTCATGTGCATCTGGCCAGTAGGCGCTGCGCAGTGCCGCTTCATCGGCACGGTCTATCCCGCGGCAATACCGATAGAGGCAGGCGCGGATCGCCTCGCGGTCGAGCAGTTCGACGATTTTCGCTTGGCCCGTCGGGTCTGCCGCAAATTCGGTGGTTCCGACGTGTTCCGGGACCTCTGTCTTCGGTTTGAGGGTGGCCTCCGAAGCGATTCGCGCAGCGGGTGGATCGTCGATTTCCAGCGCAAGTTCGGGGCAGGATCGCACCCCATCCGACGCAAGCAGTTGCTCCGCGTCCGCAACCTCGATGTCACCGGGGAGGATGTAACCCGCCTCATCCAGCTTGAAGACTGCCGGCGCTCGCGCCGCGCATTGCGCATGCCCCTGACATCTGGCTTGGTGAACGATGATGCGCAAGGCGACCTCCAACGTCTGTGCCCCAGCTCAGGCCGGGCTAGGTTTAGCCCCACTCCAGGATCAGATTTTCAATCCCGAACAGTTGGCCGCCGTGGGTGATGGGTGCTGTTCCCTCCTTGATCCGAAAGGGCGGCAGGCGCGCCAGCCACTCCTCCAGGCCAATGACAATTTCCCGGCGCGCGAGATGTGAACCAAGGCACCGGTGGGGACCATAGCCAAAGGCGGCGTGGCGGATGCCTTCTCGGGTCAGATCGACCGTGTTGGGAGATTCGAATTCCGCCGGGTCACGATTTGCAATCATCGTGGCGCAGGAAACGAAGTCCCCCTTGCGGATCGGCGCGCCTTCGAAGTCGATATCTTTCCGTGCGACGCGGATCAAATGAACGGTCGGAAAGGCACGCAGCAGTTCTTCGGCTGCGCGCACGATCCGGTCCGGTTCTTTTCGGAGCAATTCCTGATCTTCCAGTTTTCGCGCGAGATAGGCCAAGTCAAAGCCTATGGCTGTAGCGACCGTGTCGAGCCCCGCCACCAAAACGAGCACGCCAATGCCACGGACCTCCTGGTCTGTCAGCCCGCGGCCCTCGACCTGCGCCTGCACAATGAAGCTCATGAAATCGTCGACGGGCTTGTTGCGGCGCATCGCCGCCAGCTCGTCTATGAACGCTACAATCGTCCGAGCCGCCGCCGGCCGTCTGACATCATCGCCATGGAGCAGATCTTTCGCCCAGGCAACAAACGTCTCAAGACGGTGCTCCGGAAGTCCGATGAAGCGAAGGAAGATGCTGACCGCGAAAGGAAAGGCGAAATCCTTCATGACATCGCAGCTTGTTCCCGACGAGGCGATCCTCGTGATAAGCGCTATCGCTCGCTCGCGGATGGCGGGCTCCAGTTCCGTTACACGCTTCGGCGAAAAGAGCGGATTGAGCAATGAGCGAAAGACTGCATGGGAAGGGGGATCGAGTTCGAGCGGGATCGTCGGCCAGTCTTCGCCCAGTGCAGATGCGAAGACGTTGCGATGACTGGAAAAGTTTTCGGTCTCCTGCAGCACCCGGCGCTGATCTGCGGCGCGAGTGATGACCCAAGCACCCTGCCCGGTACGCGTGTTCCAGGGCGAATAAAAGATTCGCGGTCCGGCATGCACGCAAGCGATTGCTGCGTGGGGGTCGCCGTTGGGCGCCGGAGACATGCCTGGCGAGGAAAAAAGGCTGAAGTCGCCCACCATTTCCGGCGGGACATGATCTGGAACCGGGTTGGTCGCCATTTGGTTCTCCTGCGTTCAGGCGTTTACGCTCGGTTGAGATCGCAAGGCTGTTCGTCACCGCTGAGCTCCGCGCGCACTGCCGACATCGCCTCCGATGACAACGTCGAGCAAATTGCGTGCCGAATAAGCGCACCATTGGCGCTGCTCATATCTCCGTTGTAGCTGCCCTTCTGAGGCTAACCTTGGTACGAATTTCGACATTCATGACTGTTCCTGACACGACAAGGTTTTGCAGAAAAGAATGCTAGCGAGGAGCCGAGTGAAGAGGCTAAGTATCGAACGAGGTCACCTGCGAGAGAGGGTGTAGCTCGGCGGTAGCGAAGCCGCTCGCGAGCGCGCCCTCCACGAGCGCTGTAGCGAGCGAGCGGCTTTGCGGTCGTCATCGATACTTCGTCGGTAAGGTCGGGTTGCTGACCCAACTAATTCGAAGGACGATCGATGACCGACGGCATGGTGAACCTGCGCGCTCGTGGAGAAGGCTCCGGATCCCGATCTCTTGCGCGAGATGATTTGTATGCGGTCGAGCGCCTGAGCGAGTCGGAGACGGGGCCGCGATCGGCCGCGCCTATGGCAAGAAGAGGGCCCCACGTCCGCCGGCGCCGAGGCCATCAGGGCGCCCGCAAATAGCTCACTGCGGAGATCGGCAGCCCCAATTCTTCTGCGTCAGGATCACATCGGCCTGACGATGGCGATCGCCTCGTGGGGGTATCTGCTGGTAGCCGGAGAAATCCTCGACCGCACTGGTCGCATCGGCAACCTGGCCGTTGACTGCTGTGTTGCTGCTCTTGGCAAGAATCTAGCCGCGCTGAGCCGAGAGCGCGAACAGGATGCGCTAAGCGTTCCTTGATAATGCGGGCTGCTTTGGGGCGTGTTCAGCTTTGCATCCGTCTCGGACGTTACCTTTTCGAGCTTGGCATGAGACGCCGAGGGCTCTTGCCGGCGAAGGATCATTCGAGATGCCTTTGTGGAGGCCGTCCTCTGGAATCTTGACGGAGGGACCAATCGACTTCACTTCGAGCAATTCCTCCCGCCCGCTGCCGTACATCTGGGATGTTGGACAATTGACCGACAACACACCCGTCCGGGCAGCTGACGCATTTGCCTGCATTGAGTAGCTTTACCGCGGAGTTCAGGTTGTGGCTCATCGCAACGGGAGCAATGATGGCGATCCTCGCCAAGCGCGGTGGCCCTCGGGAATGGCGCCTCCGATCGAGGTGATCCTCGGCGGGCCGCAAAAGGCAGCTGTGCCCTCGTTGGCCTCGGCAGGCAAAGCGGTGGTCAGCAAAATCCAGAGTAGCGGCGCATGCCGAGCGAAACGGGAATCGATATGCATCGGCCTCACCTCAAGCGGCGGTTGAACGGGCAATGCGCGGCAGGTTCTCGGCCAGTAGCCGCCAGTCGTGGCGCTCGGGTTCGCCTTCCTTGCGCGTCCCGAAGAACTGGACGATCATCTTGCCATTGGCGCCATAGGCTTCGAGTGACGTGACGTGACCGTCCCTGGTCGGCTTGCGCACGGCCCAAACCTCACGGATGTGGTGGGCCCTGAGATGCAGGTGGAAAGTCTCGTCGAGCACATTGATGCAAGGCCCGATCTGCTTGACCGACTTGATAGGGCCGGAATGAATCTGGATGCAGCCACGATTGCCGACGAAGCACATGATCGGCATCTCGTCCTCGGCCGCACGATGGAACATGGCGCCAACGGCAGCATTGTCGAGCAGCCAGGCGTAATCCTGGCCGACCATGCGCACCGCCTGGCGGCGGCTGAGGTTCAGGGCCTTCAGCATGCCGAAGAACTGGTGCACGTCGGTCAGCCGACTCCAGTGCTCCCGCAGGTCATCGACTGTAGCGGCCTGGTCCGCAATCTTTGCGAGGTTTTCGGCTGACCTCCCCTCAACCGACACGATCGGCTCCTGGTTCGAGGATTGGAGCTCGTCTGTCAGTTTTTGATAGGCATAGAGGTTGGAGGACGACCTCAGATGCACCTTGTGCACTGCCTCGCCTGCGGCGTCGAAGAATTGCAGGCTGCGGTGGATCTCCCCGCCATCGCGTGTCTCGACCGCAAAGCCGTGCGCCCACACGTTCGCGAAGATGCGCAAATCAATGTCCTTGCCGAGCACCATGGCGTGACGCTTTCCGGTGAACACCTTATCGTAGATGCCTATCTTCTCATGCACGGCACTGGCATTGCGGGTCAGCGCCATCACCTCGCCGACCGCCTCGAGACCGGTCAGCATATCATTAACGCGTGGCTGGATGCGCACCGTGCCAAAACCGCAATGTGCCGCGAAAAGCTCCGCTTCCGAAATGCCCAATTGGGCGGCGAGATCGCGGTCGCGGATTGTAGGGCTGTCTTCGCGTGCCCGCCGGATTCTCTCCGGCGAAGGTTTCTCGCGCTGGTGCATGTCTTGACCCCTGGTTGCGCATACTGTCGGTTGGGCGTC
The DNA here is from genome assembly GCF_055811335.1 of Mesorhizobium sp. WSM4847. Classification (NCBI taxonomy): domain Bacteria; kingdom Pseudomonadati; phylum Pseudomonadota; class Alphaproteobacteria; order Hyphomicrobiales; family Phyllobacteriaceae; genus Mesorhizobium; species Mesorhizobium sp. WSM4847. Next base: position 90,821 of record NZ_JBVVPY010000018.1, read on the forward strand.
TTCGCCCTCGCCAAAAAAGAGCTCAAAAGTCGTGCCAATTGCTCGAAGCGCTCGGAAACCGACTTACATCCCAGTTCACAGGGAACTTGAGCCCACCCCCCTGTGGCGGTCTCGACAAATCCGACAATACCTGTCGATTGTCCGACGCCTTCGCGGTAACAGCCGAACCAGAATCGTGGCCGCGTTGGCGATGTCGCACTGTCCGGAAACGGTTTTTCCCATTGGCACGGTCCATGCACGGTGATGCCCAAACCGTCACGCACTGAGGAGAAACGAGCGATGATTACGCTCACCGACAAGGCCGTTGCCGCCGTTAAAACCGCTCTTTCCAAGGCTAGTGAGCCGGCAGAAGGCTTTCGCATCATGGTCGAGGCCGGCGGCTGCTCCGGCTTCAAATACTCGATGGGCCTGGAGAGCGTCCCGCGCGAGGGCGACGCGATCATCGAGAAAGATGGGATCAAGGTGTTCGTAGACGCCGGCACCCAGCCGCATGTAGCCGGCATGGCCGTCGACTTCGTCACGGGTCTCGAAACCTCCGGCTTTGTCTTCGACAATCCGAATGCGAGCGGGAAGTGCTCCTGCGGCAAGTCCTGTAGTTGATTGCCGAAGAAGTAGAGAGGGCGCCTGAGGTGAGCTTGTCGGTGCGATGGCGGCCCAATCTGCGCCAATCTGGGGGCACCTGCACCGCTTCTGGATTGTCTCCGCCAGCAACGGCATGCGCAAGGCTCGATGCGACCGGGTTGCGCCTCACGTCATTCGATCTATTGAGGACCATAGCCCATGAAAGTTGTCTATCTCGACAACAACGCAGCGACACGGGTCGATCCCGCGGTCGTTGACGCGATGTTGCCGTTGCTTACGGATCAATTCGGTAATCCTTCGTCGGCGCACGGTTTTGGCGGCCTTGCCGGCGCGGCGGTGAGAAACGCGCGGCGGCAGTTGCACGCGCTGATCGGTGCGGAGTTCGACGACGAGATCACCTTCACCTCGGGCGGAACGGAAAGCGACAATGCGGCAATTCTTTCGGCGCTCGAGGTGATGCCTGACCGAACAGAGATTGTGACTTCCGCCGTCGAACATCCGGCCGTGTTGACGCTCTGCGCGCATCTTGAGGAGACGCGCCGCGTCAAGGTGCACAGGATTCCGGTAGATCGCCACGGCCGGCTCGACGTTGACGCTTACCGGGCTGCTCTCAGCCCAAACGTGGCAATCGTCTCGATCATGTGGGCCAATAACGAGACTGGTACGATCTTCCCCATCGCCAAGCTCGCCGAATTGGCCAAGGAAGTCGGCGCCCTTTTCCACACCGATGCCGTGCAGGCAGTCGGCAAGTTCCCGATCGACCTGAAATCAACCGCCATCGACATGCTGTCGCTCTCCAGCCATAAATTTCATGGACCAAAAGGGGCCGGCGCACTTTTCGTCAAGCGCGGCGTGCCGTTCCAGTCCCTGATCAAGGGGGGTCACCAAGAGAGCGACCGGCGCGCGGGCACCGAAAACACGCCCGGCATAGTCGGGCTCGGCATGGCCGCCGAACTCGCCTTGAAATTCATGGATGAGGAGACCCCACGGATAAAGTGGCTTCGCGACCGGCTGGAGAACGGGCTTGTCCAGCGTGTCCCAAACACCTTCGTCAACGGCGATCCCCTGGAGCGCTTGCCGAACACCGCAAACATGGCCTTCGAAGGTATTGAAGGCCATGGAATCCTGCATCTCCTCGACCGCGAGGGTATCGTCTGTTCCTCCGGGTCCGCCTGCACATCGGGCTGTGCGGAGCCAAGCCATGTGCTGAAGGCGATGAAAATGCCACATGGCGCGGTCCGCTTCTCTTTCGCGCGTGACAACGGACAAGAAGAGGTGGACCGGGTGCTAGAGGCCTTGCCTTCAATTGTGGAGAAGCTGCGCGACGCCCACAGTTCCGGGTCGAATATACGGAGCGCCGAAGGCCTTCAATGCGTACCGGGTCTCAGCGGCAGATGAACCGGCGTCCATTCATGAGCAGTCGGGTCTTTCTCAAGGATATTACCCTGCACGAGGGCGAGCAGGCACCCGGCGTTGCCTTGACGGTGTCGGAAAGCTTGGGATCGAGATCGACGCAATTGCGCCGTGGTCGCACGGAGTGTTCCGGTGCGGTTCACGGCAGGGCGCCGGATGACCTCACGGGATTTCCATGCATCAGTCGAGAGCGGCGTCCGTGCCCTCAATCTGTCGTTGCCTGCATCGGATATCCAGCTTGCCACCAAGCTCGGGCTAGTCCGGGAACGAGCGCTAAAGCTCATCGAGCATATGGTCGGGCGCGCGGCCGCCAGCGGCTTTTTCCTCGCCCTGGGCTCTGAGGATGCTCGCATACCAGCCCAGGACTATCTCGCCCGCCTTATTAAGACGGCGGCGCGCGCCGGCGCAAGCCGCGTCAGCCTGGTCGATAGTGTCAGCGCCCTCGATCCCCTTTCGACCTTCGAGCTTGTCACCCCGCTCGCCGCGAAGTCTCCCGTCGACCTCGAATTCCATGCGCATAATGATCTCGGCCTCGCTACCGCCAACACGGTGGCCGCGTTCCGCGCCGGCGCGCGCCATGCCTCGGTCGTCCTTGGAGTCGGCGAGCGCGCGGGCAATGCCGCACGCGAAGAGGTGGCCGCCGCGATGGCTGTCCTTCAGGAGGCAGATAAGTCGGCCTCACCGCATTGCCCCCCTTGGCGGCCGGGAGACCTCGGGCGGGGCCGAGCGCCAGGTCGAGGGCCAATCCGGAGACAGTCGAGCCCATCCCGCTCGGGCCCTGCGGGCCGTTGCGTCAGCCCACCTCGCTCGCTTCCAAGCGGGGCCGGCTGCCTCCATGGAGGTCGACCAGTTGTACCGCGCGCGACATCCGGCCTCGGCACCGGAGGCAGTTGTGACGACGAGGCGATTGCCGCGCTGGCTCAGCGCATTCGTTCATCAGCCCGCGGCTTTCGGGGCTGCATGTCGAATGTGCGACCAACGCACCAAAAACCCACCGTTTCCGACAAAGGGAGAACGCAATGAGTTGTTCCGCTGACAGCAGTTCCATCGACGTCACCAACATCCTCACGCGACTGAAAGGCCTGTCGTCCGCGGAGGAGTTCTTCGCTGTCCTTGGCGTCTCGTATGATCCGAAGGTGCTCAATGTCTCACGGCTGCATATCCTCAAGCGTGTGGGCCAATACCTTGCCGAGGAAGATTTCTCCGGTCTGCCCGACCAGGTGATCGCCGCGCGCATGCGCGCCATGCTGGAACGCGCCTACGAGGAGTTCGCGCTTTCCTCGCCGCTTACGCACCGGGTTTTCAAGGTGCTCAAAGATCACAATCCGAACAAACCTCACACGCCAGGCCGCACATTCGTTCCGTTCGACTCCGTCCTGAAGCGGTTCGGCGAATAAGCTACATAGTTGCGACGCGACAATGTCGACAAGCCAACAATTCGGGCACCGAAACCGGTGGCCTCAGAAAAGATCAATGCAATTTACAAGGAACAGACGTTCGCAAATCACTTGGCACGGATGATGCAAACAAGAACTCGCACCGCCAGCCCGCATCGGGATAACAGCGTAGAGAACGCCAATGCATATCGTCGTCAGCATCAAGCAGGTGCCGGACTCGGCACAGATACGGGTCCATCCGGTGACGAACACCATTATGCGCCAGGGTGTGCCGACCATCATCAACCCTTACGACTTGTTCGCCCTCGAAGAAGCACTCAGGCTGCGCGACGCTTATGGCGGGGAGGTCACCGTGCTCACTATGGGTCCACCTATGGCCGAGGACTCCCTGCGCAAGGCGCTCGGCTACGGCGCCGATCGCGCGGTGCTTTTGACCGACCGCTATTTTGCCGGTTCTGACACGCTGGCCACCTCCTTTGCTCTTTCCCAGGCAATCGCGAAGATCGGCGAGACGTTCGGCACACCGGACGTGGTCTTCACGGGCAAACAGACGATCGACGGCGACACCGCCCAAGTCGGGCCCGGCATCGCCAAGCGTCTCGATCTCCTTCAACTCACCTATGTCGCGAAAATCGCCTCCATTGATCTTGCTGCAGGCGAGATCACGGTCGAGCGCCGTTGCGAGGGCGGCATTCAGAAGCTGAAGAGCAGGCTGCCTTGCCTCATCACCATGCTGGAAGGCACAAACGAGATGCGCCGGGGCTCGATCGAAGACGCGCTTTGCGCCGCGCGCAGCCAGATTGTGAAATGGAGTGCGGCCGAGGCCGGCATTGACGATCTCACCAAATGCGGCTTGCGTGGCTCGCCGACGGTCGTCAAACGCGTTTTTGCCCCTAGCGGCCGTTCGGAAAAGGCGGAGCAAATTGAGACGGCCGAAAAGACGCTGCGCGATGCCGCAGACGAACTGATTGGTGCAATCTTCACCCGCCAGCCGGCGCTGGAACCGGAACTCGCCTTCGAGGGCGCGTGACGGCAAGGAGCAGACCATATGTCGAGCACGAACTCAGACACCCCTCGCCAGCCCCCCGGCCGTGCCGGGATGAAGAAGGAGCTTCCTGAGCGTTTCAGGGACTATCGGCATGTCTGGGTTTTCATCGAGCTCGAACGTGGCCAGGTCCACCCGGTATCTTTCGAACTGCTTGGCGAGGGCCGCAAGCTGGCGGACAAACTTGGCGTCCAACTCGCGGGCACTGTGCTCGGACCCCCGGGAGAAGCCACCCAGAACGCAGTCGCCGAGGCCTTCGCCTATGGCGCCGACCTCGTCTACTTCGTCGAGGCGCCGGTGCTCGCCGACTATCGTAATGAGCCTTTCACCAAGGCGATGACCGATCTGGTTTCTACTTACAAACCCGAGATCCTGCTTCTCGGTGCAACCACGCTCGGCAGGGATCTCGCCGGTTCCGTCGCAACCACCTTGCTAACAGGGCTAACGGCCGACTGCACCGAACTTGACGTGGATGCTGACGGTTCGCTCGCCGCGACTCGCCCGACTTTTGGCGGTTCGTTGCTATGCACGATCTACACGCTCAATTACAGGCCGCAGATGGCGACGGTGCGGCCGAGGGTCATGCCCATGCCCCAGCGGGCCGACAGAGCGATCGGGCGTGTCATCCCGCACAAGCTGTCGCTAGCCGAGGATGAAATCGTCACCAAGGTGCTAGGTTTCCTTCCGGACAGCCAGTCGGGCAACGCCAATCTCGCCTATGCGGATGTGGTGGTTGCGGGAGGGCTCGGTCTCGGCGGAGCGGAGAACCTGCAGCTTGTGAAGAGTCTCGCGCGAGTGATAGGCGCCGAATTCGGCTGTTCGCGGCCGCTGGTCCAAAAGGGCTGGATGTCGGCCGATCGGCAGATCGGCCAAACAGGCAAGACAATCCGGCCGAAGCTTTACATAGCGGCCGGTATTTCCGGCGCCATCCAGCACCGCGTTGGAGTTGAGGGAGCCGATCTCATCGTGGCCATCAACACCGACCCGAACGCGCCGATTTTCGATTTCGCTCACCTCGGGATCGTCACCGATGCCGTTCGCTTCCTGCCGGCGCTGACCGAGGCCTTCACCCGGCGGCTGTCACCGCACAGTCGCGACAAGCTTGCGAGCTAAGGGAGATGGAGATGATCAAGGAAAAGTTCGACGCCATTGTCATCGGCGCCGGCATGTCCGGGAACGCAGCTGCCTACACTATGGCAAGCAACGGCTTGAAGGTGCTGCAGTTGGAGCGAGGTGAATATCCGGGCTCCAAGAATGTCCAGGGTGCCATCATGTATGCGAACATGTTGGAGAAGATCATTCCGGATTTCCGGGATGATGCACCTCTCGAACGTCATCTGGTTGAACAGCGGCTCTGGGTGATGGACGACACCTCCCACACCGGGATTCACTATCGGTCGGACGACTTCAACGAGGTGAAGCCCAACCGCTATACGATCATTCGTGCCCAGTTCGATAAATGGTTTTCGCGCAGGGTGCGCGAGGCCGGCGCGACGGTTCTGTGCGAGACGACGGTGACGGAACTCGTCCGTGACGCCAAGGGCAAGGTGATCGGCGTCCGCACGGATCGGGCCGGCGGAGCTATCTACGCGGACGTAGTTGTTCTTGCAGAAGGTGTCTGCGGGCTGCTTGGCACGCGGGGCGGCCTGCGCAAGATGCTGAAGCCGGAAGCCGTGGCGCTCGCAGTCAAGGAGATGCATTTCCTGCCCGAAGAGGTCATTGAGCAGCGGTTCGGGGTCAAAGGGAGTGAAGGCTGCGTGATTGAGGCAGTCGGCACGATATCCCACGGCATGGCCGGGCTCGGGTTCCTCTACACCAACAAGGAATCGGTCTCACTGGGCGTCGGCTGCCTCGTCTCGGATTTCGCCGCGAAGATGGAGAGCCCATACGGCCTCCTCGACGCGCTGAAAAACCACCCTTCGATCCGGCCGTTGATCGCCGGTTCGGAGGTGAAAGAATACGCGGCTCATCTCATTCCCGAAGGTGGCTACAAGGCTATTCCGCAGCTCTTTGGCGACGGTTGGGTCGTTGTCGGCGATGCCGCGCAATTGAACAACACCGTTCACCGCGAGGGTTCTAACCTCGCCATGACCTCGGGTCGCATCGCGGCTGAGGCTATCATCCAGCTGACGAGACGCAACGATCCTATGACCAAACAGAACCTCGCCCTTTACAAGACGATGCTGGATAAATCCTTCGTGGTCAAAGACCTGCGGAAATACAAAGACATGCCAGCTTTACTCCACACTAACGCCTGCAATTTCTTCACGACCTACCCGCGGCTAATGTCACAAGCCGCGCAGAACTTCATGCGTGTCGACGGCACGCCAAAGATTGAAAAGGAAAAGGCTACCACGGCAGCCTTCATCAAGGCGCGCTCGCGGTTGGGGCTGGTCAGCGACGCGATCCGGCTGGCATTGGCGTGGCGGTGAGGCACTGACGACATGACGAACCCAGGGACAGAATTACGTGTCGAAGACAAGCTTTACCAGAACCGCTATCTTGTGGACTCCGGCCGTCCGCATATAAAGGTGCGACCGCACAAGCAACCAAGCGCGAATCTGCTCGCGCTGACACGCGTCTGTCCGGCGAAATGCTATGAATTGAACGACAAAGGTCAAGTTGAAATCACCGCCGATGGCTGTATGGAGTGCGGCACCTGCCGCGTTTTGTGCGAGGCCAGCGGCGAGATCGAATGGAATTATCCGCGTGGTGGCTTCGGCGTCCTCTTCAAGTTCGGATGATCGGCTTTGGCACCGTTTCGGCGGGTGTGCACCTGTGTACTCCCGAACTCGCGACAAAGCGCAATCTTGCCGGCACCATCTCGCCAAATTGCGGAGCGAATGAACTTCCTGAACTGATGAAAAGGCGCTTGGGAGGAGCACCCTGGACCACAACCGCTGAGGTGTTTCCATGGCTCACATACGGCCGGATGATCGGGTCAACGGAGTAGGACCTCGAGACACCTTCCGCAAACCCGCCAGTGATGGGATGTTCGAAGCAGATGACTGGCTCAAGGGAATCTACGAGGTGTCGAAGGCGCTGACGGCTCCCGCCCGGCTGGAGGTTACGCTGGCCAATGTCGCGAACACTCTCCCGTCGTTTGTGCAAATGCGTCATGGAGCAATCTTTGTCCTGGACTCTGAAGGTGAGCCGGAGATCGCCGCGAGTGCCGGCAGCGGCCCATCAAGCACTCACCCCATCATACCAAAGGCGGCAATAGATCAAATCGTCGCTACGGGCACGCGGCTCGTCATCGCGGACCTCAGCACGTCCGAGTTGTTTCAGGCCGAGCCTCAAACACGTCCTGGTGTCAGTTCCCTCCCGATGGCCTTTATCGGCGTCCCGGTTAAGGCTGAGGACAGGATCCTTGGGACGTTGTCGATCGTAAGAGACAGCGTACACGGGTCCCGCTACGATGAGGACATCTGCTTCCTGACGATGGTGGCCAACCTCGTAGGCCGCACTATTCGCCTCCATCGCGGCTTGACTAGGGATCGTGAGCGGCGCGCCGATGAGAGCTGGACAGCGGAGAATTCGTCCGATGAGGACCGGACCGACCCCGTCCCGCATGCACCCGTCAAGATGGATGGGATCATCGGGGAGAGCCCCGCACTCAAGCAGGTGCTCGAAACCGTCTCCATTGTAGCAAGGACGAATTCCACCGTGCTCCTGAGGGGCGAGAGCGGCACCGGCAAGGAGTTTTTCGCGCAAGCCATACATAGGCTCTCGCGCCGGCGGAGGAAGTCTTTCGTCAAGTTGAACTGCGCCGCACTGTCGGAAAGCGTTCTGGAGTCGGAGCTGTTCGGACATGAAAAAGGCGCCTTCACAGGGGCAATTTCCCAGCGCGCCGGCCGTTTTGAATTGGCAAACGGGGGAACGCTGCTACTCGACGAAATCGGCGAGATTTCACCTGCATTCCAAGCCAAGCTGTTACGTGTCTTGCAGGAAGGCGAACTGGAGCGTGTTGGCGGTACCAAGACGCTGCAGGTCGACGTGCGACTTATATGCGCCACCAACAGGGATCTCGAGTCGGCTGTCGTAAGCGGGGAGTTCAGGGCCGATCTTTATTATCGCATCAATGTGGTGCCAATCATCCTGCCTCCGCTCCGAGAGCGACCGGGGGATATCCCTCGCCTTGCGAACGCCTTCCTCGAACGATTCAACAAGGAGAACCATCTCGAACTCGCCTTTGCGCCGTCGGCGCTCGAGTTTATCTCGCAATGCTACTTCCCTGGAAATGTCCGCGAATTGGAGAACTGCGTGCAAAGGACGGCCACGCTAGCGCGTTCAAGGACAATCGCTCCATCAGATTTTGCCTGCAACAATAACCAATGCCTATCTTGGCTCCTCTGGAAAAGAGCTGATCATTCGCACAGCGGCAATACCGGCAACCAGCGCTTTCGAAGCAATATAATGCCCGCCGGATTGCCGATGCCGGCCGGGCGCTTCGGCGCCCCGCAGGATAACGTGCGACCCCATACTGCCGACCCTGCAAACGATCCCGCTCTCCCTGCAATAGGCCCGCGCCTGACGGAACGCGACCGGCTGATCGGCGCGATGGAGAAGGTCGGCTGGGTTCAGGCCAAGGCCGCCCGTGTCCTCGGTGTTACGCCGCGACAGGTCGGATATGCTTTGCGCCGACACGGGATCGAGGTGAAGAAATTCTAGCGTTCTCATGAGGTGGAGAACGAGAACACTGCGCCAGCTACGCGAAATGTGTCGGAGCCCGGGCCAAAGCTGCGCGAGTGTGTGATGCTGTCACCCCTTCATCACCCGCCCTTGCCGACGTCTTGCCGATCGCAGAAAGGAGTCACCCCACTCTCCTGAATCGGAACCATGCAGACCCAAGTGAGCAGTGGCAACTTCACCGCGGACGAGCTCGCCGTCGCCGAGACCGACATCCTCGTCGGAAGACCGGTCGGGAGTTGTGCCGAGGGCGATCACGGCCGAGCGGTCGACGCGGGATTTCTATCTTGAACTGATGTCCGGCCGGGTCGTCTTCCTCACCTTCTAACATAGTCCTGTTAGAAGTCCGACAAAGCTATGTCGGAGCAACTCCATGATATCCGACGCGCAAAGCCAATTCGTGAACTAGCGCCACTTTTTCAGTTGGCATTGCTCTTGCGCTTCGAACCGCGACGTTAACCCGTAACGGAGCCGTTCAATGGCCGCACCGGCGATTTCAGTTGAGAGCCTGACCGGCGCGAGGGTCTCCGACCAGTTGCTGGTGAGCGCCAAGTCGGGTGGCTGTGCATCTTCCTCCTGCGGATCGTCGACAAGGCCGGACGATGTGGACCCGGCCATCTGGGACAAGATCAAGGATCACCCGTGCTTTTCAGAAGAGGCGCACCACTATTTCGCGCGCATGCACGTCGCCGTCGCGCCGGCCTGCAATGTCCAGTGCAACTACTGCAATCGCAAATATGATTGCGCCAACGAAAGCCGGCCCGGGGTTGTCTCGGAAAAGCTGACGCCCGATCAGGCAGTACGCAAGGTGATCGCGGTCGCCAATGAAGTGCCGCAGCTTTCCGTGCTTGGGATCGCCGGACCGGGCGATGCCTGCTACGACTGGGAGAAGACGAAGGCGACGTTCGAACGCGTCGTCAGGGAAATCCCCGACGTCAAGCTTTGCGTCTCTACGAATGGGCTCGCGCTGCCCGACCACGTCGACGAGCTTGCCGACATGAATGTCGACCACGTGACGATCACGATCAACATGGTCGATCCGGAAATCGGCGCAAAAATCTATCCCTGGATTTTTTACGATCACCGCCGCTATTGCGGCATAGAAGCCGCCAGAATTCTGCACGAGCGGCAGATGCTGGGATTGGAGATGCTCAGCGCACGCGGCATCCTCACCAAAATCAATTCGGTGATGATCCCCGGAGTGAATGACCAGCACCTGATTGAGGTGAATAAGTGGGTCAACCAGCGCGGCGCGTTTCTGCACAACGTCATGCCTCTGATTTCGGACCCGGCGCACGGCACGCACTACGGATTGACCGGGCAGCGCGGCCCAAATGCAATGGAGATGAAGGCTCTTCAGGATCGTCTTGAAGGCGGCGCCAAGTTGATGCGCCACTGCCGGCAGTGCCGGGCAGATGCCGTCGGCCTGCTGGGCGAGGATCGTGGCCAGGAATTCACGCTCGGCCACATCCCCGGTGAGCTCACCTACGATGCCAGCAAACGCGAAGCCTATCGGGAGCTGGTCGCGGACGAGCGCCGTGATCACCTCGCGGCTAGGAGCGAAGCGATCGGAATGGTCAAGACTGCGAGCTCCGGCAAGTCCCTCCTCGTCGCGGTGGCAACTAAGGGCGGCGGCCGCGTCAACGAACACTTCGGCCATGCCAAGGAATTCCAGGTGTATGAAGCCTCGGCGCGGGGGATCAAGTTTGTCGGGCACCGCAAGGTTGAGCAGTATTGCCTCGGGGGTTGGGGCGAGAAGGCCACTCTCGACGGGGTCATCGCTGCGCTGGAAGGCGTAGACGTAGTGCTTTGCGTCAAAATTGGAGATTGCCCCAAGGATCAGCTCGCGGCCGCCGGTATCCGAGCAACCGACGCTTACGGCCATGACTACATCGAAACGGCAATCGGCGCGATTTACGCCGCCGAGTTCGGCGTCCAGGCACTCGCGGTGACAGCCTGAACCCATCTCATTTACTCGAATCAGGAGTCAAAATGGCTTTCAAGATCATCGCATCCCAATGCACACAATGCGGCGCCTGCGAATTCGAATGCCCGTCGGGTGCGATCAAGTTCAAAGGCGAGAGCTACGTGGTCGAGCTGCAGAAGTGCACCGAATGCGAAGGAGCTTTCGACACTCAGCAATGTGCTTCGGTGTGTCCTGTGCCGAAGACCTGCGTTCCTGCCTGAGTCCACTGGGCACCCACACAAGTGGCTGCCCCGGGGAATGCCTGCGCGCCTCATCAATGACAGTAGCTCAGAGAACCAAGGAACCGCCATGTGGCTCGCACGCGAACAGGAGGTGGAAATCCGCAGACCCCCCCAATTTCAGCCGGGAGAGCGGGTCCGTGCCACTCGCCACATTAAGAATGACGGCACCTATCCTGGCAGGGAGATCGGCGAAAATCTCGTGCGCAAGGGCGAAGAGGGTTACGTGCGAGACATTGGCACGTTTCTCCAGCAGTTCTTCATCTACGCGGTCGAATGGATCGACCGTGGGACGGTCGTCGGCATGCGAGCGCGTGAATTGACGAGCCTCGACAAAGCCGACGCTTCCTGCAGTGCCGAAGAAAACGCCAATAAAGGAACGGCCGGATGAAAGTAATGATCCGCAGGACCGAGGCCGGGTTGTCGGCGTATGTCCCCAAAAAGGATCTCGAGGAGCCGATTATCAAGTTCGAGAACCAGGACCTGTGGGGCGGGATCGTAACGCTCAGGAACGGCTGGCGGCTCCTCCTTCCCGATCTTCCGCCGCATACGCGTCTGCCGATCACCGTCGAGGCAAGGAAGCTTTCCGACGGGGACTGATGCCGCCCGTCAATGAGAGGCGTCAAGAGGAAACGAGCATGAACACGATCCCGACCTCGGGCCACCTAGTCGTCGTCCGGGACAGTTTTGCCCGAAAGCTGCTTGAGCTGGCCAGACGAGCGTTAGTCTCCGATCAGGTGATCCCATATCTCGGTCCGGGTCTCCTCCGGCTCAGCTCTGCTGAGCCGCCTGTGCCGTGTACCCCCGAAGCCGTTGCCGAGGCACTCAACACGCGGGCGCCAGCCCCCTCGAAGATCCGCACCAATATGTGGTCGGTCGCGCAGTTCATTGAACAGCGCCGGCATCGCCGCACACTTCAAGCTTGGATGACTGATATATTTGCGGGGCCGGCGGCGCCGAGCATCCTCCACGCCTGGCTCGCAAAACTCCCGCTCTCCCTCATCATCGACAGCTGGTACGAAGGCGCCATGCGCGCGGCGCTGGCAGAGGCCGGCCGAACCGACGTCGTCGAGATACAAGGCGTTACGCGGGCGAACGAAGTTGGCGACATTTGGACCAGAACTTACGACTTGTCGGGAAGGGAACTCGAGGCTGGAGCAGCGACGAAGACGGTTCTCTATGCGCCACATGGCAGTATTAGGCCGGCCGCAAATTTCCTCATCGCCGATTCCGACTATGTCGAAGCCCTGACTGAAATCGATATCCAGACGCCTATCCCTGACGTGGTCAAGGAACGACGCGTCGACCGGGGTTTTTTCTTCGTCGGCTGCCGCTTCAATGATCAGATGCTGCGCACTTACGCCAGCCAGATCATGAAGCGCTCAGAAGGCCCTCGTTACGCGATAATGGACGGGCAAACGCTGACCAGAAACGAAGCCCGTTTCCTTGCGGCGAGCGGAATCACGGTGATCGACATGCCAGCGAGCGAAGCCGTGGCGCAACTCGCCGGCTCAGCATGTTGAGCCGATGGTGGCCAGGATCAACTTGGAGGGACGTCTTTGATGTGAGTCGACCGGCTCGCTTCCGAAGGCGGAAAATTCAGTCGGGGGCACTCGGTGGGCAGTGATGCTGTTGGCACGACCTCTCTCAAATCGTCCGCGCATGTAAAAGCGGCCGGGTGGGGCCGGGGCTTGAGCACGCTACTGCGCATTACGCGCATGAATTTGAGGCACCCGTGGCAGGTCGCGTTAGCTATCGGTTCGACGATGGTAGCCGTAATCCTGCAGTTGCTCATTCCCCAGCTTCTCGGCCGGGCTGTCGACCAGACCCAAGTAGCCATCGGGGGCGGTGTCACGGTGACGGCTGCAGAACAAGCCCTCTGGACTCCTGCTCTCCTGCTGCTCGGCGCGAGTACGCTACGCGGCCTCTTTACGATGGCGCAAAACTACTTTGCCGAAGCCGTCGGGCACCACGTCGCGTACGAACTGCGGCTTGCTTGTTACGACAAGGTCCAGCGCCTGAGCTTTTCCTTTCATGACCGGGTGCATTCAGGCGACCTGATCACCCTCGGCATCCTCGATCTCGACGGCGTGCGGATGTATTTTTCCACCGCCCTGGTTAGGTTCTTTCTGCTCACCATGCTGATCGGGATAGGCGCCTGCATGATGATCTCAACCGACCCGGTGCTCGGTTTGATCGCGCTGAGCTTCGTGCCTTTCGTAGCCTGGCGATCGTCGGTCACCCAGCTTAAGCTACGCGCCATCTGGCTCGACCTGCAGGAGCGGCTTTCCGTCCTGGGCCGCGTGATGGAAGAAAATCTCGCGGGCATCCGCGTTGTCCGGGCGTTTTCGGCACAGGCTCATGAGATGGCGAAGTTCGACATCGCCTCGACAAACGCGCTCGAACTCGCGCACGAGCAGGTTGACGTGTACGTGCCCAACACGTCGGCAATGACCCTCGCCTTCTTTGTCGCCATGGGGTTGGTCCTCTGGGTCGGTTGCGACAAACTCATCGCCGGCCAGATCAGCGTTGGAACGCTCACGACGTTCCTGACGTTCATGACGATCCTGCAAATGCCCGTCCGCCAGATCGGACTGATGGTCAACGGCTTTGCCCGCGCTTACACTTGCGGTTCGCGCCTCTTCAGTCTGCTCGACCAGGACATCACGATCGGGGATGCTTCCGGTGCAAGACCGCTCGAGATCGGTGAAGGAACTCTGCGCTTCGACAATGTCTCGTTTGCATATCCCGGCACCGGAAACCGCGTCATTCTAAAGAATATTACCTTCTGCGCCCGTAGGGGCGAGACGATCGCGATCGTGGGTCCGCCGGGTTCTGGCAAGTCGACGATTGCTCACCTGATCCCCCGCTTTTACGACGTCACTGGTGGCACCATCATGCTTGACGGGCAAGACATCCGCGGAGTCACCCTCGCATCGCTTCGCAAGGCGGTCTCGGTCGTACAGCAGGATGCATTCCTGTTCACAACCACGATCGAGAACAACATCGCTTATGGCGACCCCTGGGCGAAGGAACAGGCGATCGAGCGCGCTAGCGAATCCGCGCAGTTGCACAATTACATTCTCGGCCTCCCCGCTGGCTACAAGACGGTCGTCGGCGAACGTGGCGCCTCTCTCTCGGGCGGCCAGCGTCAGCGTCTCACCATAGCTCGCACGATGATGTTGCGCCCATCAATCGTCGTTTTCGACGACTCAACGGCCGCGATCGACGCCGCCACAGAGCAGCGCATCCGCGCGGCGATACGGCGTTTCGCCAAGGATAGGGTGACGATCATCATCGCCCACCGGCTGAGTTCACTCAAGCACGCCGACCGGATTCTGTTTGTCGACAACGGCGAGATCGTGGAACGCGGCACCCATCAAGAGCTTTTGGCCAAGCGAGGACGCTATAAGGCGCTTTATGATCTTCAGTTGCGCCCGGGAGATGACATTGCGACCACGTTTGGAGGCGCGCCCTGATGGCCAAGCGGCACGCCAACGAACTCGAAATCGAACCGAATGATAGCGGTAGACGCCCTCCGCGCGCGGTCGTCGGGTCCCATCGCATCGAGGAGGAGATCTTTGGCCGGGCTTTCGACAAGAACATCATTCGCCGCATATGGGCCTTCGTTCGTCCCTACCGAGCCATGGCGGTCGTCTCGCTTGCCGCATTGCTGATTTTCACTGGCACGCAGCTTCTCATCCCGCTGATCATCCGCTACGCGATCGACCACGCCATAACTCCGGTAGGCGCTGATGCATCCGCCCTTCTTGAGGCCGCCCTCGCGTTTGCGCTTGCCATTCTGGTTAATTTCGGCGCCGCCTACGCGCAAGAGACCGTGGTAGGGAAAATGGCCGAGAACGTCCTCTTCGACATCCGCCGCGCCATGTTTGCCCATCTGCAGAAGGTATCGCTTTCCTTCATGGACAAGACCGAGGTAGGACGCCTGATGTCTCGCCTTCAGGGCGACGTCAACTCTATCCACGAATTTCTCGAAAACTCGATCTACTCCGTAGGCGACATTGCGCTTCTCTTCGGCATCATCTTCGTAATGCTGTCGGTCAACTTCAACCTCGGCTTTCTGACGCTCTCGGTCTTGCCGGCCCTGTTGATTATCCGCATCGTGTGGCTGCCGCGTGCCCGCGAGGCCTTCATGGCTGCACAAGAGACCAATTCAGTCGTCAACGGCGCATTGGCCGAAGCGATTCAAGGCGTCCGAACCGTCCAGTCCATGGACCGCCAGTACGTCAACTTCGTATTGTATGACGACAAGGCACATGCCGACCTCACGACCCACCTGACCGCTGCCAAATATGCACAGGTCATGGTCCCGATCGTCGATGGCCTCACCGGCCTCGCCATGGCTGTCGTCATTGTGGTCGGCGGCTCCATGATCATGAATAGCCGCGTCGATGTGGGCGTATTGGTTGCCTACATATTCTATATCCAACGCTTCTTTGACCCAATTCGCTCACTTACTCTGCAATATTCCGTCATGCAGCGCGCAATGGCCTCCGGCAAGCGCCTGACCGATGTGCTCGACGTCAGGATCGAGGTCCAGGACAAACCGGATGCCAGGATCCTTGCGCCCGAAATGGACGGCTCGGTCGAGTTCAGGAGCGTCACGTTCGGGTACGATCCCAAACAGCCGGTGCTGAAAAACGTCTCCTTCCGGGTCAATCCCGGCGAGACGGTCGCCTTAGTCGGGCCGACCGGCTCTGGCAAATCGAGCGCGATGGCCCTCGTCCACCGCTTCTATGATATTCAGCAAGGCCAAGTGATGGTCGGCGGACATGATGTGCGCGATCTCACCCAGGAATCGCTCGGCACTCAGATCGCTATGGTGCTGCAGGAACCGTTTCTGTTCACTGGGACGGTTTTTGAGAATATCCGCTACCACAAGACGGAAGCCACGAGGGAGAAAGTGATCGAGGCCGCCAAGGTGGTCGGCGCCCACGACTTCATCATGAGACTTTCCGACAGGTATGAAACCCAACTCGGCGAACGCGGCGGCAACCTTTCTCTCGGCCAGCGCCAGCTTGTCAGTTTCGCCCGCGCTCTCGTCGCCGACGCCAAGATCCTTGTTCTTGACGAGGCCACCGCCAACATCGACAGCTACACGGAAATGCTCATCCAGAAAGCTCTCAGAAAACTCCTGGAAGGCCGCACCGGGCTTGTCATCGCCCACCGTCTCGCCACAATCCGTGGTGCCGATCGCATCATCGTGCTTCAGAACGGCCAGGTTATGGAGACCGGCAGCCATGACAAACTGATGGCTATGGGCGGGCTCTATTCCAAACTCTACAATCTGAACTACTCGTCATTCGACGACATTCCCGAAGAGGAAGCCGATCCGACCGGACAAGCCGCCTCTCGTACCTGATGCTCCTTGCGAGCAGTATCTGACCGTCCAGGGCCACCGGCGAAAGCGCGGACAGCGATTGCGCTAAATCCCGGACGGCCATGGGAACCTGATCATCACAGGCCAGATCGGAACCGGCAAGTCGTGGCTGGCCGGCGCCTTCGGCCGGCAAGCAGCAGGGCTCGATCGTTTCGTGCTCTATGTGCGCGTGGCCATGTTGGAGGATTGCGCTCGCCCATCTCGATGGACGCTTCCCACGCCTCTTCGACAAACTCACCCGCGCGCCTGCTCGTCCACCGCGATCTTCTCTCCATCCAGAACCCGCGCGACGAATTTCAGCAGCTCATCCATTTGGCTACACTCCTTCCAAGGCACCCTTGCTCTCCTTGCAAAGGGGCCGAAAGTGTAACCCATGTCTCCGGAATGAACTGAAGTGCATCTCTCGGGAAGGGCACAGTCGCTTAGCTGGGCTTTCGAGCAAATCTGCCACTTGGTCCCACACCAAATCTCCCACCCAGCGCCAAATGCTGCTAGAAGCTGGTGACTTCCATAAAGGGGACTTTCAGGGCGGCACAGAGGCTTCTCATTGACGAGGAGTGGAGTCCGTTATCGCCGGATACAAGGTGGCATGGCGGCTTAGCGCCATTTTGCGCATAATGGACGAGCGCTATGACGGGGACCTTTTCGTTTGCGGCAGCGTTTAACCGATGCCCTGAGGTCATAAAGATTTCATTGAGTGCGCCAGCGGCGACGTATACATCGGAATCGAGTTCGACAATTTCGATGTCCGACTCCAATATTTCATCGGCCAAGCTTTTGTCGAAGATGCGAATCTGGTCGAAAACCTCTTTGGGTACCGCAATGCGTTCGACTATGGCTCGTTGGAACAGAGCGGCTTTCAGGTTTCCGCCAGCTTCGCTAAAATAGAGACATGCCTCTAGATCCAGCACAAAATTGATGCCGCTATAGGCCATGCCGTTATGGCCCCAGCCGGTTAACACCGATGGCGGCGATCTGCTTTATCGTACTTGGCTTCAGATTGGTGAGCCGGTACGCATCGAACTGAGAAATTGCCTTCCTGTCGACGGCGGCAGTGAGCATGTTAGGCAGAAGATATCCGAACCTGGCAATCTGCGAGCTGATCCCACCGCCCCCGCTGGTTTCCTCACCTTCATCTTCTTCTTCGATCATGGGGATTTTAGACGGCAGCGTCGCAGACCACGCCCCGTAAAAGCCTTTGCTCAAGTCCAGATCAGAGACGCGTAAGGCGCTCGCCTGCTTACTGGCGCCAAATCGTCTGGAAAGGATATCAACGACGGCCCTGGGATCCCTTCCCGCGACCCTTTTATACGCTTGGGAAAATTCCTCTGCAGGCATCATGACCGAGGCAGTTACCGAGTTGCAGAATCTTTCAACCTGGTTGTTGAGAATGGCCGGGTCCGAAACTCCCGTTTTGCCAAGGAGCACATGCACTACTTCATGCATCAGTGTGAACAGCTTGGTAGCGGGCCGCTGTCCGGTTGTGTTCACGAAGATGATAGGAAAGTCACCGGTGGGAGAGTAACAAAACCCACGGAACGGGTCCGCTACCCTATCGCAGAGCACGATGATGCCTTTCCGCTCTAGCGATACACGCGTCTCTCTGAACGTCAGGGTCGGATCTACCGATCCGTCGGGGCGCTGGACGGGGACATAGAGCGATTTCAGTAGCTTTTGCGCGGTCGACTGCTGATTGATGGTCACGCTATTCGTATTGGCGAACCTGGTGCAGTCTTCGAACGCTCGGTCCGCCAGGTAGGCGGCAATAGAACGAGCGCGCGCGATTCGCGTCAGTCCTGCCGATGTAAGAACCGCTGGCCTGTTATTGGCGGTGCGAAAATCGGGCATATTGGCGTCGATTTTTACGTCTTTGGCGAACAGGAACTGGACCGGTACAGCCAGAGCGGAGGCAAGTGAGAACGCCACCCGCTTGCTCACATCGGTCGGGGTCGTTTCAATTTCGGTCAGCAAATCTGGTCGGATATTCGCCTCAATCGCGACCGCTTCGATTGATAATCGTCGCGCGCCGCGGATGCTTTCGACGGCCGAAGGTCGGGGGGTAAGTTTCAATGGCATCTCAGTCGCTCGCAATAGAGTGTTTTCGGCTCAATGAGTTTTCCGGACTGCTTCAACTAGCATTCGGATTAAATTTGGCGCTGTCGATTTTCAAAGAGCTAGCAATTGTCCCTCGAGGCCCGCTTGCACGCCAGATCGCGGCAATCGAAACGTTAATCGCATCAAGAAAGGTGAGAAACCCCTCATCAGCCGGCAGCCTTCGGGCACGTTTGGAATCGGCAAAGCGAGAGATCGTAATCAATGACGATAGCTTGGCCACCTGGGTAACGTGTTGCGCGGCCGTCACATCCTTGTTCGGGCTGACGGCGCTATATTGGTCGTTCTACGCTGCGGTGGACCAATCTTGCATGGGCGAGCCGCTTGCTCTCTTTACGACCATTGTGCATTTCGTTCCCCTCCCATTGGCTATTCTAATCCTCTACGCCAGAGCCCATTTTGTCTATAAAGACGTTTGGCAAAAGATCAATTTGCTTAAGCAAGATGCACTAGCATAGCGCTTGGCTGACTCTAACACAGCGTCTCGCATGCCCTTCCGTCGCCATCGCGGTCCAGCCTGCCACCCCACGGACAGTTGCTGAGATACCACTGGGCTTCATCGCATGAGCTGATTTTCGAGCAAGTCCGCCGCGGCTGGCACGAGTAACTTTGCACTACCTGTCGGCTGATGATGCCGAGAGGCTGGCTGACGGCCGGTCGGGCATGGTCCGCTTGCTCAGCGCGCCAATCCCATGGCGCCTCGAACTCGCCAGCCCAAAGACCGACCTTCGCCGCCTTGGCCTTCGCCTGCTGCCCTGCATAGCCGCCTCGGCTGTAACGGGGCCAGTCGAGCGCCTGGCCGTTCTCCACCAGCCACGAGGCAACGCTTTTCCCGTCGGCCCGCGAGCAGTCGGCAACAAAGCGGCTGTAGCGGTCCCAAGCGACAAAAGTGCACCGGACCGGCCTCGAGGCTGCCAGGAAGGTGTCAAGGGCGGCGGCGGACTTCGCACCGCACTGGTAGCGGAAGCCCTTGGCGTCATCGCACTGTTGCGCGGCCTCCGGGGCGTCGATTCCACTGAAACGAATATGCTGTCCGCGGATTTCGATCGTATCGCCGTCGATTACGGAAGCAACACCCGCTATCGGAGCGGGCGCCGGGCCGATCCATTTCACTGCTTCTTGGAAACCGTCGGTGTGCTGCAGGAAGTACTGTGTCGCGAATGCGGCCACTGCCGCGATGGTCACATACACCAGCCGCATCGGCACGCCCGAGAATAGTCGCGCACGATACCGCCTTAAGCCAGCGCGCTTCCTCCACTGGCCAGACCGATTATTATATCGAGATTTGTCCAAGTCCCCGCTCCCTCGGGAACAATGCGTTACTGGCTCCGGAGAGTCCAGTGGCCCTTCACGGTCGCGCGGACAGGTCCGTGGCAAGAGCGTTCGGCTTCGTGGGCATGAAGCCATTGACCTCGTGGTCGCCGGGACCACCTTCCTGGGCCTTGCGCCCCCCCAACAAGGAACGCGACGGCCCACCCGATCGTTGACGTCTTTTGGTCGAGCCGCCGTCATGCCATCCCTGGATACGCAAAACGGCATACGATCCGGACAGCAGAATCCTTTCCGTGTGGCTCGTCGCCGGCGGCAAACGATAAGTTTGAGGACATCCCACCGGAGACCTTTGCCGCGTTCAAGGCCGCGTTTGCCAAGGGCCGCTTCTTCAATGACCACATCCGCAATCACTTCCGCTACCGTCTGGTTGGCCCCGCGGTCGGCTGAGCAGCATCAGCGGACGATCTCTCTTTTGGCAGTGAGGCGGCTCATTCATCGCGGCTCCCCGGCCCAACCCTTTGCGAGGCAAGGTCGGACATCGGAACGAAAGGCGGATTCGCGAATTTCTACTGCTAGATAATCGGAATCGTCGCCCATGAGGCTCGCGACCCTCCACCTTGAAAATACGGCGATCTATATCGCGCGGAAAGGCTCGCGCGGTTGAGGCAGCAATGATCCGGCACATCAAGCGCACTGACGCCTCGGCTCAAAAAGTCGAGCAGTTGGCCGAAGCAAACGCACCCATGGACCGGCTCGCGCGGCATCAGTAGGGCCGCTCCTATGTGCGCTCACCCCCGACGACGTAAGGAACGAGGCTGCTGCCAAGGAGGAGGGGCTGCTACGCTCCTCTACCTAGCGCTCGATACTTCCAACTGCCGGTTGGTAGACGCGTCCTGACGGCGTGCATAGGTTTTCGGTTCACCGGGCACACTACCCCCGCCCACACCCCTGTGCCTGGTGAACGCTGAGAAGTCTCGCCCGCGGTGCCGAAAGGTGCGGCGGGCTTTTTTTGTTGTCCGAGATGTCCTGAATCGTATTAGTTGCGCAGAATTTGGCCGGAGGGGGTGGTATGCCGATTAATCGAAAGGCTAAAGAATTTGGCGTCTTCAGTGCATCCGAAGTAGCTACGCTGGGCCGCGTGTTCGACCGGCTCAAGAGGGAGGGCGACTCCGAACACCTCCGTGAGGCTCTCGCGTCCCGGATCCTGGCAAATTATACGGCCGGTATCACTGACGAGGACGAACTTGTCTCAGCGTCAAAGCTGCCGTTGGGTCGGTAGGCGCACGCAAATAGGTCCTGCTTTCACCGCTTTTTTCGGCGGAGGCCATCGATCCCGCGCGAATGGGAACGCTGGCCGGCATGTTTTTGTTTCCGCAGCCCTGCGGAATCACGTTCCGTTCACTCTGGCTAATATAAGCTTGGTGCCTAGAATCGAATAAGTGCGTAAAATTGTAAGTACCGGCGTTGGCCGGCTTGAGTTCATTCCGCCAATGATGCCTACCTTGGTGGCAAAGCCGCCCCAAGGCGATGACTGGATGCATGAAGCCAAATTCGACGGCTACCGCTCCCAGATCATCATCGACGCCGGCGGTGCGCGGATTTTCACCCGCCGCGGGCTCGACTGGACCTCCAAATACCGCGATCTGGTCGAGGCAGCCAAAGGTCTCAACTTACAGAACGCCATCATTGACGGCGAAGTCGTCGTGTTGAATGAGGCTGGCCTTTCGGATTTTGCCGCGCTGCGCAAGGCAATCACCAGGCGCCAGCAAGACCTCTATTTCGTCGCGTTCGATATGCTGCATCTCAATGGCCACGACTTGCGCGACATGGCGCTTGAGGATCGGCGGGAAATCCTCGCCGGCCTCATAGGGTCCGACGGTCGCATCCAGTTCAGCGAGACGATGCCGGGCGAAGCCAACGCGATCTATCATCTGATCGACGCGGCCGGTCTGGAAGGGATGGTATCGAAGCGTCGAGACAGCAAATATCGCAGCGGGCCGACCACCAATTGGCTGAAGACAAAATCCTTCACCGAAAGCGAGTTCGAGCTTCTTGGCGTCGAACGCGAGCGGGGTAAGCCGGCCTTTGCTCTGATGGCCGAGCCGGAGACCCGCAAGTATGTCGGCAGCGCGTTTGTCAGTGTAAATCGCGAGATGCGGGAGCGGCTTTGGAAACGCGTCCAGGAACATGCCGGGCCACCGCCAAAGGACATGCCAAAGCGGCCGGCAACGCAGTGGGTCAAACCGGGCATCAAAGCCCGCGTGAAGCACCTCAGAGGCGAGGAAGATCTTCGGCACGCATCGCTGCAGGATTTTTGGGATGAAGGAATTTAATGCGCTCCGTCCGAGCGCCTAGCGCGAGGCAAGGGACGGGCGCTAGAAGGGAGGCCCTATGAAACGCAAGCCCAGTAAATCCGGATTCAACAAACTTCTCGACGTCGACACCACACTCCTATCAGCCGAGCCTTTGATCGGATTCCTCGAACTGGAGACCGACACCGGCACGATCGAGCTGGCTATGAATAGGACCTTGGCCGAGCAACTTCTATTTGCCATCGCAAGGGAGATGATGCCCCAACATTTGCGGTCGAGCGTTCGCAATAGGGTCGCTGAACCGATGGCCGGCAACAACTGGCAAGAAGATATCGCGGCCCGCTGCGCCAGCGCAGTTGATGAGCGAGATCAGTCGTCTTCCATTTCAAGAGTCCGATACTCGCCGCTTTCGTTGTCGTAGACCTCGACTTCAACTGTCGATCCGTGTCGCCGGATACTTTCGACGGTTACGTCTCGATATTCGCCAGCACCACTATCAAATATTTCGATGTCCCTGCCCGTCCTGACAAGATTACCCTTGCCAATCTCAACAGACTCGCCAGTCGTCGTATCCGTCCCATCCCAAGCATATGCATCGGACGCGCCCAAAACGAGTCCGATTGCGAGCGCAAAACATTTGATCATAGTAAGCCGCCCTAATGGCAGTGATATTGGCCAGTTTTATGATTCGTATGGCAGCCGTTTGAGTCTGTTCCGCCGCCATGGCTGAACGCCGGGGCAACGCTATAGGCGCCAAAAAGAACACTAAGAAAAATCAGATATTTCATTCCGCCCTCCCAAGTAGATGGCTATTCGGCGCTCAATCTTGGCGGAGTCAAGAGAACACGGAAAGGCGGTCTGTGTGGCGGGCTCGTCGACGATCATAGACGAGTTGCGCTCGATCGGTGCCGTAGGACTTCTGCGCTTGCTCGTGATCCATGCTTGCGACCTGGGAGCGTTCATTCGATCAAATGGGTTCAAGTTCCACCAGGAATTCCGGCATGGCTTCGGCTATTCGACTGTACGCAAGTTTCGAACAAGCCGAACGAGCCAAGCAGCGCATTGGCGATCATGTCGACGGTGCTCTTTGTATCCCTCAATCCGCGTCCGAAATCTGTCAAATACCGTGCAGGGTCGGGCTTGGAATATTGTCCGGCGACGCCGGACCAATTCGGATGTGCGATTTCACTCAGGCTCTCGTAGCTGGCAAGCACCCCGGGTACGGCTTTGTCCATGCGGTCGATACAGCTCAGGATTTGCATGGCCTGTGGCCCATCCGGCCATTTACGTGAGTCCACGAGCAGCCGTATCAGCAGATCGTTCAGGTCTTGCGGTGAATGGGTATGCCGCGCATCGAGAATTTCCCAGAGTTTCCACACCAGGGCAGCATTCTCGGTGAGCCGCTCGGGTCAAAAGGGCGGCAACGCTCAGGTCCTCGCGTCCAAGAGCATCGCATGCATTGCGCGCCAGCTCTTCGCTCCGCCAGATCAGCGCTTCGCGTGGGCACAGCAATTGGAATGGCGCTTTGGACCAAACCCCTAAAGCGGCAGCGTCGATACGAGCCTGGCAGATTTCGCGCAGCCTGTTTGCAAACTCGCGCGCTTCGACAAGCTCTGCAGAGACCATGTTTGGAGCGCCCTTCATTCTACCTGCCCCATCTTATCTGAGTCCCGCCGATCGGCGAACTCCGGCCAAAGATCGGCCAAGTATCTCGCAATCTGAAGGCCAAGTTCCTCGACTTAGAGAACGCCATCCGGCACTCGCTGAAGTCGTTCGGCACCCGCTTGGGCAAGGTCGGACGCGGGGCGTTCGAGCGGTCGGTGCGCCAAGCGGTGGCGGACGATCCGCTGCCGAGCGAACTGTTGGACGCGATGCTGGCGGTGCGCGACGCGGTAGAAACAGTATTGCCGGCTGCACGATCTCGTCGTGCAGATTGTCGGGCGTAGTGAGCCGTGCCGGCGTTTCATGGCTATCCCAGGTGTCGGTCCGGTGACGGCGCTTTCGCTCATGACTTCGATCGATGATCCGACGCGCTTCCGTCGCTCGCGTGACGTTGCGGCCTACTTCGCTGACGTCGCGGCGCTGGCAGTCGATGGCCATGAAGCGCCGGCACCGCTTGCTGCGAGATGCAGCAAGAGACCTACCCATCAGCACGCCGGCTAGCATCAGCCGGGCGCAGCTGCTCACCCAAAAGGGCAATCGCCAGCCCCGATAAACGGCGCGGGCGAATAATAAGCGCCGCTTCGATGCGAATGGTTGTTGCTCATCGGCCATCCCAAACGACATAGAAGGCGGCAATCTAGACCCCACCTTTCCAGCGCAACAGCCGCATGGCGTTGGCTGTCACCAGCACCGTCGCGCCTGTGTCGGCGAGAATGGCGGGCCACAGGCCGGTGATGCCGACTACGGTCGTCACCAGGAACACCGCCTTCAGCCCCAACGCCATCGTGATGTTCTGCTTGATGTTGGCCATGGTCGCCTGAGACAGTTTTATCATCGCCGCGACATCGCCGACGCGGCCATGCAGCACCGCCGCATCTGCCGTCTCCAGGGCGACATCGGTGCCGCCGCCCATGGCAATGCCGATGTCGGCCGCGGCGAGCGCCGGCGCATCGTTGATGCCGTCGCCGACCTTAGCGACCGTCAGCCCCTGCCCTTTCAACTCGCCGACAATGCGCTGCTTGTCTTCGGGCAGCAGTTCCGAGCGCACCTCGATATCGAGGTGCTTGCCGATTGCTGCCGCCGTGCGCTGGTTGTCGCCAGTCAGCATGACAGTCCTGATGCCAACATTGGTCAGCGCCTTAAGGCCGGCCTGCGCGTCCGGCCGAGGCTCGTCGCGCATGGCGATGAAACCGGCCAGCACATCGTTGATCAGCAGCACCGACACCGACTTGCCCTGGTCGTTGAGGTCGGCGATGCGGGCCACCTGCTCGGCCGGGAGCGCGACCTTCTCGCCTCCAGCGATCGGCGAGCCCAGGAAGACGTTCTTACCGCCAATCCGACCGACGACGCCCTTGCCGCCGAGCGCCTTGGCCTCTGCCGCCGGCGGCACCGGCACGCGTTGGGCCTTGGCCTTTCGCAGGATCGCCAGAGCCAGCGGATGGCTAGCTCCGGTTTCGAGTGCAGCGGCCAGCGATAGCACCTCTTTTTCGCTGATCCCGATGGCCACGACATCCGTCACCACGGGCTTGCCTTCAGTCAGCGTCCCGGTCTTGTCCAAAGCCACGGCGGTGATCTTGCCCAAGCCTTCCAGCACCGCGCCGCCTTTCATTAAAAGACCACGCCTGGCGCCGGCCGAGAGCGAGGCGGCGATTGCCGCCGGCACCGATATGACGAGCGCGCAGGGGCAGCCGATGAGCAGCAGCGCCAGGCCTTTGTAGATCCATTCGTTCCAGTCGCCGCCGAAGGCCAGCGGCGGGACGACGGCCACCAGAGCCCCCACGGCGACGACGGCGGGCGTATACCAGCGTGAGAAACGGTCGATGAAGCGTTCCGTGGGCGCCTTGCTTTCCTGGGCCTCCTCGACCAGCTTGACGATGCGGGCGATGGTGTTGTCGGACGCCGCAGCCGTGACGGTTATGCGCAACACGCCGTCGCCATTGATGGTGCCGGCGAGTACGTCCGCGTCGACGCCCTTGCGCACCGGCACGCTTTCCCCCGACACCGGCGATTCATCAATGGCGCTTTCGCCCTCGATGATCTTGCCGTCGGCTGGAATGCGATCGCCCGGCCGCACCAGAATGACGGCGCCAACCCCAAGGGCTTCGGCCGGAACTTCGCGCGTGGCGCCATTCTCCTCCAGGAATGCCGTCTTGGGCACCAGCGTGGTCAGCGCCTGGATGCTGGAGCGCGCCTTGCCGGCGGCCACGCCTTCCAGCAACTCGCCGACGAGGAACAGGAAGACCACAGTGGCGGCTTCCTCGCCGGCACCGATGATTACGGCGCCGATCGCGGCGATGGTCATCAGCATTTCGATGGTGAAAGGAATGCCGGCGAGCGCGGCCATCACAGCTCGCCGTGCAATCGGCAGCAGTCCGATCAGCATGGCAGCAATGAAAAGCCAGACGCCGGTGGCCGGCCAGACATAGTGAATCGCAAAAGCTGCGGCCAACGCGGCGCCGTTGGCGATGCTCAGCCGGCCTTTGGCGCTGTTCCACCACGGACCCGTGGCCGGCGTGTGGTCGTGGCCATGCAAGCCCTCCACGTCGTCGTGGTCATCTTTGGCTGTGCCGGCATGGTCGCGGCCAGCATGGTCGTGGCCAGCGTGGTCATGGCCGCCTTTGGTGCCGTGCCCGACCGACTTGGCAATCTGTCCGGCTTCGCTCGTGAGCTGAGCCACAGAATAGCCGAGGCCCGTAACCTTCTTTTCGATCGCGGCGAGGTCGCTTTCGGCAGTGTGCCTGACGGTCATGGTGCCGGCAGTGACCGAGACGTTCACATCCCGGACTCCATGCATGCGGCGCACCGCGCTATCGATTTTCGTCGCGCAGCCGGCACAATCCATGCCTTCAACGCGATAACGAGTTTGTGCGGCGGTTGCAGCCATCGTCTCACTCCTTGAACCATTCCAGCGGCACGCTACATTCTCTAGCGACTAGAGGAGCAAGCGAAAAATCATGCGCAGTGTCCCGATTGGTGAAGCGGCACGACAGAGCGGCGTGAAAGTGCCGACCATCCGCTACTATGAGCAGATCGGCCTGCTGCCCGCGCCGAACCGCAGCGAGGGCAATCGACGGCACTATGAAACCAGCGATTTGCGCCGGCTGGCGTTTATTCGCCATTCACGCGAATTGGGGTTCGACATCGAAGCGATCCGCACCCTGCTGACGTTGCAGGATAATCCCAGCCAGCCCTGCGCCACGGCCGACACCATAGCCCAGGCGCGGCTGGCCGACGTCGTTCAGCGGATACGCAGCCTCACGGCATTGAAGGCCGAACTGGAACTCATGGTCGAAGGCTGCCGGCACGGGAAGGTCGGCGAATGCCGGGTGATTGAGGTGCTGGCCGATCACAGCCAATGCGAACACGCCCGGCACTGACTGGACCCGATCTCGAACGATCTAACCATTCGTGAGCCGGCCTTTCCGCCACCATCCAGGTCATGAGGCGCGACTGCACGGCGAGGTGATGATTTTGACCACGGCTAAGCCACCGAGCTGAAGTGCGGCTTGCACTTCGGCAATTGTCCGGAATCGGTAGCAGCGGCCCTCCATATTCCTTTGCATCGGCGCGTCACAAGGACGTGATTTGCTTTGCCCATGTAGCAAACCAGATGGGCCAGACCGAAGGTGATTTTGAGAAAGGCGGAGCGGCACCGCCGATGCGTTGGCCGTTATCGCTTCGGTCGCCCGAAATGCCATGAACATTGCCGACACTTGAAGATAAAAACACGCTGGGACCGCAACCGTTGCCCTGAAATTCTCAGCGAAATGCAGACGGACCCGTTTAAGTCGGACTTGGTGCCCAGGCTTTGCCCAGCGCGATCCTGAATTCATAGACCTTTTTGCTCAAAACTTCGCACGTGTCGCTGCGCGAGTAAGGTGGCAATAAATCCGTGCTGCGGTTTACCTGCGGTCATCCAGAATGTTCAGGGCGTAACGCGTGTGTCGCCGTTCGCCAGTTCTAATCATCGCGCCCTTGGAAACGAGGTCTTGCAGATCTCTTGTCGCCGTCGCGCGCGATGCTTGAGTGATGGCGATATAATTCTCGGCGCTGAGCCCTCCTTTGAACCCGTCGATGCCTTCGCGGAACATTCGGGCGATGACCTTTTCCTGCCGCTCGTTGAACAGGTTTCGGTAGCGTTCGTAAAACTTGGCTTTAGCTACGGAGAATTCGACGCGGACCAGCGTTACGCGTTGCGCTTCAAGGATCGTGTTGGCAAAGTAGAGCAGCCAATTTGTTACGGCGTTGCTCTTATTGCTGGCCTGCAGGTTGTCGTAGTAGGCCTTGCGGTGGCGTTCGATCGTGTATGCCAAAGCGATGAGACTTGGCTCACCCAGGCTTTGAGCAAGCGCCTTTTCGCAGAGGGCACGTCCTATGCGGCCGTTGCCATCCTCAAATGGGTGGATGCTCTCGAAATAAAGGTGCGCGATACCGGCTCGCGTCAACGCCGGGAGCGGCGTCTTACCTTTAGGCGCGGTATCGTTGAACCAAGCGGTGAAAGCATCCATTTCGGCTTTGACCCGCGCTGAGGGAGGTGCCTCGAAATGCACTTTGGGCTTATCCAGCCGATTGGAAACGATCTGCATGACGTCGGCATGCTGGCGGTAATTGCAAATGGTCTCAATACGCCGTTCCCCCGACATCACCATCTTGTGCCAAGCGTAGAGAGTGCGATGCGAGAGGACATGGCCAAAATGTAAATACACGTCGGCCATCATTTCCGCGATGCCGCGCTCGGCAGGCGGAATGCGCCTGTTCTCGCTGCCCAGCCCAAGTTGCTGGCGCAGGGATGATTGCAGGCTCTCGCGGTTGAGGTATTCCCCTTCAATCGCGGACGTTTTCAAGGCCTCTTCACTGATAAGATCGATGCGTATCTGGTCGCGATCGTCAGAACCGACGTGCCGAAAGACACCCAGGAACTCACCCGATCGCAGCAGGAATTCGCTTTCCAGCGGTTCCAATTCTTCCTTATCGTAGGTAAAATGCGGCCAGTCAGCCTGCTCCCAATTCCATACCATGAGTTATAGCGCACCTTTCTATAACTCATAGTGCCCTAAATAATGAGCTATAGCAATCTTCCCTATGCCTCTCTATGCCTCAGAAGCTGGGGCTTTGCCCTGGTACGCACAAGTCCGGCCCTCTCTCGCGAAACGAAATCGGGGCGATTTCTTAATCGGCAGGCCGGTCGCTCCAAGTATCTAGGGCCTCCACAAGCGGCATCATGCGCGGGACCGGGAAGGTAATGGTGCGCCGGAGAAAATTCAACTCCGAAGGCGGAGCGCGCATTCCACGTCAGGTAACTCGAGCCATGATTTCAGATTGGATCGTCCTTGCGGTGTATAGCGAAGCGTCTAAGGACAGATTCCCAAATGCAAGTTGGCAAAGTAGATAATTAGCACCGGCCTCTTCGAGCTGATCAAGAAGAGCTTGTCGCGCGGAAGATGCCGTTCCCACCACGCACAATTCGCTTTCGATTGCTGCATCCAAGCTCAGCGGCAGATTTGGGGGCGTCTGGAGCGCATTGAGGTCGTAGAGGAACCTGAAGCTCTTGAGCCATCGTTCGTAAGCGGGTGCCGCGAGCGCATATGCATCTGTTTCCGATCGCGCGATCACGACCGTGCGGAGCATTCCAAGAAATGGCCCTCGCTCGTCCGCGTCGGCACTGCGCTCCCGGCAGGCTCGGAATGCATCTGTGATTCTGCGAACAGAAGAGGCAGGTCCCAGGCACGCGATATTGGCGCCACTTGAAGCGGCCCAGCTGGCCGACTCGGGTCTATTGGTGGCGATCCATGTCGGTGGATGGGGGCGCTGATAAGATCTCAGCGTCAAAGGGACGTCATTCAGCTCAAAATGGCGGCCTCTATAGGACAGCGTGTCGCCCTTCATCGCCTTGATGAGGATTTCGCTGGCTTCCGCGTAGTGACCTGGCGCCGCCTCCGCAGCAATCCCGAAGTAACCCAGTTCGACTGGGAGAGAGCCGCGCCCTATACCCAGTTCGACCCTGCCACCACTCAATTGGTCCAGCATGCAGATCTCCTCGAACGCACGCAGCGGATGATAAAGGGCAAGGAGCATTACCATCGGGCCGACGCGAAGGTGCCGGGTGCGCTGGACGACGCTAGATAAGAACAGATTCGGCGATGGGCCCCTCCCGTGCGGAGTGCAGTGGTGCTCTGCCAGATGATATGCGTAGAAACCAAGGTGATCGCAGGCCTCTGCCAAACTCAGGCGATCGGCGTATTGCCGGGCAATCTCGCAGCCGTCCTCGTCCAGATGGTCGAATATGCCGAAGGTCAGGCCCTGTGGGAAGGCATTCTTCACGCGATTTTCTCCAACTCTTTGCAACAGTTCGTGGCTCGCAATGATGCAAGCAAATTCAAATTATCGGTCGCTTAATGGCCGGGGAGCTATCGACTGGTTAAGGCAGCAGCCGCTGACCGCCGGCACAGCGGGATCGTTTCCTCCGCCCTTCCTGCTATCTCTCTGGCGGCGTCAAGGAATTCATCCATCTCGGTTTTTGTACCGATGCTGATGCGGATGTAATTTTCCAGCCCTGCATCCGGAAAGAAGGCGACGAGTATCTTTTGCCTTTCCAAGGCTGCTTGCCACCATGAGCCTTCCTGCCCCGGTGGAACACGCGCTAGCAGGAAATTTGCGTGAGAAGGTATTACGGAAAATCCGAGTTTCGACAGTGCCACCGTCACTCGCTGTCTTTCATCCCTGATGTGCTTGTGGTTCTCGGCATAGGCGCCGCGGTGCCCAAGCACACTGATGCCAACAGCCTGGCCGATCACGTTCATGTTGAAGACGTTCTGGAGATCCCGCAGCCTGCCAATGACTTCGGGGTGGCCAAGTCCGAAACCGACGCGAATGCCGGCGGTGGCATAGCTTTTCGAGAATGTTCTCAAGATCAGGAGGTTTGGATAGCGATCGAGGAGATGCAGACCATTGTCCGGTGCAAAATCGACATAGGCCTCATCCAAGACAATCAGACGGTCTGATTGTGATACCAGGCGTTCAACATCGGCCACAGGAACAAACGTTCCGGTCGGATTGTTTGGGTTGGCCAGCAGAATGAACTTGGCATCTTTTGCCGGTCCCAAAAGCAAGTCTTCGACGGGCAAGGAATGATCTGCGCACCATCCGATTTCGAGAAATTGAGCACCCTGCAAACGGGCAAGTTTGCGGTTGAACGAAAACCCCGGCGACATCATCGCCATTCTGTCTCCTGGAACCAGGAAAGCTCTGTAGATAAGCCCGAGCAGTTCAGACGATCCGTTTCCGGCGATCACCTGATCCTTCGAGACGCCGTAGGCTTCCGACGCTGCTTGCCTTAAGCTGACGTTGTCGTCTTCTGGATATAGATTTCTGGATATAGATATTGCCGTTCAAGAGCCGCCATCGCACTTTGCATTATGGCTTTCGGCAACGGAAACGGGTTCTCGTTCGTGTTTAGCTTGACGCAACAAGAATCCGGCGCCGGTTTGTCGGACAGCAGAACATCTAACTGTCCCGCTACCTGCGAAAGGGAAGAAAGCACAGTTTGCAGTTTTGCATCAGACATCAATTTTTCTCCGTTTCAGTCTCAGTGCGTCCGGCACGAGCTGGTGATCAAGACAGGGCCTGGACCACCGACGATAGCGCTGCCGTGAGACCCGGGTGCACGGTGGGGCGACGACCGCGGGGGCAGCGCGGTCTGTGCGATCGGATCGGAATTGCAGGAGCCCCGCATCACTCCTCAAGGGCGCCAAGGCACGAATACTTGATTGTCCCAGCTACTCGGCTCGGTGATTTGTTCAAAGACGTTTGATCACGATGCCGTATTTCCTCAACACGTAGCCGATCTGGCGCGGCGTCAGTCCGAGCAGGCGTGCCGCCTTTGCCTGGACCCAGCCACATCTCTCCATCGCCTGGATGACACGTTCGGCATCGGCCATTCTCGCAGAGTGAACTACCCCGACTGGGTCCAGCGGCGGCTGCCCTTCGGTCGCTGACGGCGGTGGGACGGCGGCAGAACTAACCCCAGCAGCCGGCGGTATGGCCCGAACCACTGGTAGCGGCCCGATCGGCGAAGGTTGCAGCGCGACTTTGCCAACTCTGCAATTATGCAGCGCCTCGGCGAAGCATTTGCCCTGGCAGCATGCAAAGTCGTCTTTCCCGATTGATGGCCCCGCCGCCAGAACCGCGGCACGATACACGCAGTTTTCCAGTTCGCGAATGTTGCCGGGAAAGTCACAGTTTATCAGTACTTCGATCGCGCTCGGATCGAAGGTCAACATAAGGCCATTCTCATCGTTGAAATTCTTGAGAAACTCAGCTGCAAGTAGCGGAATATCGCTGCGCCTTTCGCGAAGCGGCGGCACCAGCAAGGGAACAACACTGATGCGGTAGTAGAGGTCGGCACGGAACTCGTTTCTGGCAACTGCCTCTTCCAGGTTCTTGTTCGTGGCGGCAATGATGCGGACGTCGACTTTAATGGTCTGGTTGCCCCCGACCCGCTCAAACTCCTGCTCCTGCAGCACGCGCAAGAGCTTTGCCTGGAACGAGGCCGAAATCTCGCCAATCTCGTCTAGGAACAATGTCCCCTTGTCGGCGAGCTCAAAGCGCCCCTTGCGCGAGTTGAACGCACTTGTGAATGCACCCTTCTCATGGCCGAACAATTCGGATTCCAGCACAGTCTCGGGTAGCGCCGCGCAATTGAGCTTGATGAAGGGCCGCTTGGCGCGCGGGGACAACTCGTGGATAGCCTTGGCGACCAGCTCCTTACCGGTACCGGATTCGCCTCGCAACAGAACCGCAATCTTGGCCTTGGCTACGAGCGCGACCTTCTCAAGCAGACCTCGCAACGCCAAACTGTCGCCAATCATCCCCTCCACGTGAGTGTTACGCTGCGGGGCCAGGCGCTTCTGCTTTGGCAGGGAGTCCTGCTTTGCCATCGGTTGCTCGCGGTCGCCCTCGAAAGAGCGATGCGACTTCACTGCCTGCCCTACCAGGTTGGCGACTAGCGGGAGCAGACAGAGGCTGTAATCGAGCCAAACTCTTGAGCCATGGCGCAGTACGTGGTCGATAGTCAGCGTGCCCACGACATTTGCATCGACGCTAATGGGAACGCCGATGAAGGACACTGGTATGTCGTCGGAAGCCCCGAGCACGTCCATGTCGGCGGCGGTGAAAGCCGGATGAACCGCGATGTTCTCGGTGGCCAGGGGCTTGTCCGTCGCCAAAACCTGGTCGATTGCATTCCGCGGAAGGTACGTCCGGCAGCGCTCACTGCAGCTCTCGGTCCGGCCGGCGCCTGCGATGATTTCCAGTTCGCCATCACCGTCGAAAAGAGAGATGATGCCGTGCCTCATCTGCAGAAACGATCGCAGCAGGTCTACAACCTTGGCCAGCCTGACCTCGAGCCCGGAGGGGGCGGTGAGCGCTTTCGAAATTTCGTAGATGCCGGCAAGCGCGCTCGCGCGCGACGGCAGAATGGCGGGTTCCAAGTCATCCCTTTTGGTGTCGTGGAGTGATGTGCAGCTTGACGAAGTCTGCTCAGCACTTTCTTCAGATTGGCGACCATTGTCCTGATCTAACATGTCATCCTCGATCTTGGGGCGCGACAGCAACGCCGCGCCATCTGGATCTGCGATGTCCCCCGGCGTAGACGCATCGTCAGATGGCATCAGGGCCCGAGCCAACGATGGCCGGCACCAACAAGAATTTCTTCGCCCCGCGAGCCGCAGCATGATTGGCGCACTTGCTTGCGGGTGGGAGCCGCTTACCGGAACGCTTGAGACGTTGATGCAGGTAGTCGTGAGGTGTCGGCGGCAGGACGCCAGAGTTCCGCAGGCGACATACTGCCTTGCATAAGATCAAGTGTGGGTCACGGTTTTGGGCGTCGGTCAGGCCCTGACGAGGGGCAAGCCCGAAAGACGCCGGAGGCAAGGCTTGATGCATGGCTCGGCTATTCCTTACTGAACTGGGGCGCGGTTCAGGCTTCCGGAGCGCAGCCACACGTTGCCCTACAGAGCGGGAATGAGGATGGCTAGTCAACCGAGCTTTCCTCGCATTTCTGAAAGGAAAGCACGAGGACATGATAGAATTCCATCAACTTAGATTTGCCGACGGATGGACATCGAACGGCAGAGTAACCGCGGCGTGTTCACGGAGGACCGGCGCGGTGAGCGTACAAGGTCGACGCCCCCGGGATGCTGTCGGCATTAGGGCGGCTGCGTCGACACTACGGCCCGAAGTGTCGTCGAGCGGCTAAAGTGTTCGCGCTATGAAGCATCTTCTGAGTCGCACCGATGCGCACCAAGTCCCGTGAATCATTCCGTCTTATCGACGACCCGTCGAGAAGCCACGGCTGCAGCGGGAGCGCGGTAAGAGCCCGCTCGTGTAGGGAATCCTCCACTTCCGTGCCCGGCCGGGTCGCAAATGCGACAAAGAAGCGAGCGGGCACAGCGGATCGCAGAGTTACCGACTGGTGGCTGTCAGGCTAAAGCAATGGGTGCAAAGCTGGCGTTAGTGCGGGATTTCGCCCGAGATGACGGCAACAGTGCGGAAGCTCGCACAACCCGCCCTTACTGAGGCTGCCTCACCGAGCGGAGGAATACCTTATTGGGCGCGGGCCTCCACTTGGCACAACACTTGCTGTCGACATGCCAGCAGCGCGTGACCGGAGCGCCGCGATGGGAGAAGCGCGGGAAGGGAGGAGGCCCCACCCCGATCCGGTCAGGGAGAGAAAAGCTGTTGGCTCCACCAATCCGAAGCGCGGGTCCCGTGCCCCGCAAGGCCTTCTACGCCCAGCTCTACATTCAGGTGCTTACCGCCATCGCCCTCGGTGTCGCAGTTGGCTATTTCTACCCGGAGGTCGGCGAGAGCCTGAAGCCGCTCGGCGATGCTTTCATCAAGCTTGTCAAGATGATTATCGCGCCGGTGATCTTCCTAACCGTGACGACCGGCATTGCCGGCATGAATGACCTCAAGAAGGTCGGCCGGGTCGCCGGCAAGGCAATGATCTATTTCCTCACCTTCTCGAGCCTCGCATTGATTGTCGGTCTCATTGTCGCAAATGTCGTTCAGCCGGGTGCCGGCCTGAACATCGATCCGGCGTCGCTCGATGCCCAGGCCGTGAAGGGCTATGCCGCCAAGGTCCACGAGCAGTCGGTGACCGGCTTCCTGATGAACATTATTCCCTCGACGATCGTTAGTGCCTTCGCCGAAGGCGACATCATGCAGGTCCTGTTCTTCTCGGTGCTGTTCGGCATTGCCCTGGCGATGGTTGGCGACACGGGCAAGCCTGTGCTTTCTTTGCTTCAGGCGCTCCTCGCGCCGGTGTTCAAGCTGGTCGGCATTCTGATGAGGGCCGCGCCCGTCGGCGCTTTCGGCGCCATGGCCTTTACCATCGGCAAATATGGCATCGGTTCGGTGGCCAACCTCGCCATGCTGGTCGCCACGTTCTATTTCACCGCCTTCCTCTTCGTATTCGGGATTCTAGGCGCGGTCTGCCGATACAACGGCTTCTCGATCTTTTCTCTCGTGTGCTACATCAAGGAAGAGCTGCTGCTGGTCCTAGCAACGTCCTCCTCGGAGGCCGCGCTGCCTTCGCTCATCGCGAAGATGGAGAACGCCGGCGCGAAGCGTTCCGTCGTGGGTCTCGTCATCCCGACTGGATATTCCTTCAATCTGGACGGCACCAATATCTACATGACGCTCGCCGCCCTCTTCATCGCCCAGGCAACGAACACGCACTTGTCGATTCCCGATCAGATTTTCCTATTGCTTGTCGCGATGCTTTCCTCGAAAGGTGCCGCAGGTATAACAGGGGCCGGCTTTATCACCTTGGCTGCTACGCTCTCCGTAATACCAAGCGTTCCCGTTGCTGGGATGGCCCTCATCCTTGGCGTGGACCGCTTCATGTCCGAATGCCGAGCGCTGACGAACGTAATCGGCAATGCGGTGGCCTCGCTGGTTGTCGCCCGCTGGGAAGGCGAACTGGATGAAACGCGCATGAAAGCTGCCTTCTACGGGAGCTTGCCGAGAGATTAAACCGACCACGCGCCCCAGCAAGATTGCTGCAGCGCGACCAGCCAAGTCGCCGGCTCATCAGCCACCAAACAATCGGCTCGCCGGGTCTAAACAGCGGTTCGCGGGCCACAGATCAGAAGCATCAAATGCGGTGAGGACAAGAAACATGGACGCCCTATGGAAACGGACCGCAGACCGAGACGCGCCCGGGTGCGCCTGGAGCGCTGATCAATGTATAGGCCGTCGATCGGGGAGGATGCCGAAATCACTTTGCCGCCCCAATCCGTCGCCGGCATGCACCGGATGACGGAGCGCCAGCCGATCAAAATCGGAGCGACGGCAAAGCGCCCTACAATTGCCGATCTCGCCCGCGAAGCGGGGGTGAGCGTGGCAACGGTCGATCGGGTGCTGAACGCTCGCCTTCCGGTGCGGGAGGAGACCGCGCGTCGCGTCCACCACGCGGCCCACGCGATCGGCTATCATGCTGCGGGACTTATCAAACAGCGCATGGGAAAGGACCTGCCCCGCTACCGGCTGGGCTTCATCTTGAGGAAACCGGCCCAGCATTTTTACCAGGAGTTCGCGCGCGAGGTCGAGGCGTCGGTCAGTTCGGCCCACTGCTTCCACGGCATTCCGCTCATCGAATTCGCGCCGTCACATTTGCCTGGGGATCTGACGGCACTGCTTAAGGATCTTGGTAGCCGATGCCACGCAATCGCCATGGTGGCGCCAGACCACCCGAAGATCACGGCAACAGTCGAGGAGCTCAAGGCGAAAGGCATCCCCGTCTTTTCGCTACTTTCTGACTTCGCCGCCGGCGTGCGCGAGGGCTACATAGGTCTCAACAACCGCAGCGTCGGTCGGACGGCAGCTTGGATGTTCTCCAAGGTCGCTAAACGGTCTGGCAAGGTGGCCGTGTTTGTCGGCAGCCACCGTTTCCAGGGTCATGAGCTGCGGGAAAGCGGGTTCCGTTCCTATTTCCGTGAGAACGAGCCAGCATTCGAGGTGCTGGATACGCTCGTCAATCTTGAGAAGCGACAGATCACCTACGAGGCGCTGCTGGATCTTATGCAGCGGGAACCTGAGCTCGTCGGCTTCTACATGGCCGGCGGTGGCATGGAGGGGGCTATCTCCGCGCTCCGGGAAGAGGGCAAAGGCCAGGATCTCGTCGCGATCGTGAATGAAATCACGCCGGAGTCGCGGGAGGCCCTCGCGGACGACATCATCACGATGGCGGTGGCGACGCCACTGCGCCGACTTTGCCAGGAGCTGATGTTGCTGATGGATCGCGCCATCAAGACCGGCACCGCGGAGACGCCGGGGCAGACATTTCTCCCGTTTGACATCTATCTGCCGGAAAACATCTGAAATGATGTGATCTATCGCCATGGCAGACATTCCTTTCATAAATGGCCGCGCAGTCCACTCCACTCGGGACGGTATGCGCATTCAAATGAAGTGTACGCTCTGCTCATTCAGATCGAGGCCGGAGACGTCCTGGGGGATCTCCTCAATTCAATCACGTTAGATGAAGCTAAGCGTGAAGCTCTTACAAAGGAGCTTCGCTGTGGGAGCAGCGCTGCATTCGGCTGCATCCCTCACAAGCTGCTCGCGTCCGCCGATCGTTTGCTGGACGAAGCATAACGGGCCCACCAAAATGGCTCTTTCGCTTCATGCGGTGTTCCGAACAGGAGCGGTGCGTTGCCCAGAGTCGGACCGCTCACTAATGGTCGGGCGACGCCGACGCCGGTCGGGGGCAGTTTTGGCGCCGTTTTGCAGCAATGCTTGCTGATGGCTCAGCGAAGTCCCCCGTGATCGCCTCGCTGCCGGAGAGGCAACCAGGCGTGCGTCCTTCAGCATTCCCAAACCTGACCGTCGACATCAAGGCCATGATCGACTTTGAGAACGCGCCATCGATCGAACGCGAAAAGCGGGTTGGCAGGCCTTCAGGAGGAGGCGAACACAAGCGGCTTGAAGCTCGGCGTGAAAGGGGAAGCAACTTTTCCGGACATATCGTGAGCGTGGCAAACTCGCTCCCAAGAGGTATAGCGGCCCGGTATAGGCTCGGGGAATTTATGCACTCCGCGGGCCACGAAAACGTCCTGCCCAGGGCAAGCCTATATTGGCTTTCCCGATTGCGCACGACGCCGCCGCGTGGCTCCGCAAAATTCACTCGGTCAGTACCGGGACGACGTTCCGACCAGGCGGCCGCCGCGGTACTCGTGAAAGAAGGGTCGCCCCAGCAACGACTGCGGCGACGAGTAGCTTCGGTCAGGCTCCGTTCTTGTCGAAGAAGCCTGTCATGCTCTGCCGCTGCCGGACGACGCTCGATGCGAGTTCGACTCGGCTCGAGCCCTCGCCTCTCCCCGCTCGCCAATTCTGCGCAGCTGTCCGTTCTTCGGCGCCAACCGATGTCGGTAATCAGCGGGCTAGCGTCGGTAGCACCGGCCTTCGGAGGTATGCCGTCCTGCACTGCCAGCGCAGACTGGATCGCAGCTCTTGAGCAGCTCCTTTCAGTTCGGATGCCAGCCGTCGCTCTACCATCGAAAACACGGGAGATAGCTTTTGCATGCTGCGGGAATCCACCACCTCCTCGGTCCCGAGATGGCATTGCATACTTGCTCTTAGGGGCTCATAGGAACTGGTCTGTTCCGGGGTGTGCGTCGCCAGCAGGGCTTGCTCGGGCGGTCCGATGCATATAGCTCGGCTACAGAAGAAGCGGCCAGACCTTCATTCGCCGTCTGCCGCGACTTCCTGCATAATTCGTGTTCAATAAGGAACCACCTATGAGGCGTCAGCCCCGAGCATTCACGGTGGAGATCAGACAGAAGCGCAGTTCTCAAAAACGGAGTCGTTCGATCTGGAGCGATGTCGATCTTACCGCAGCAATGGCCGAGACAACAAGGGAACTCGAGGAGATGGAGTTGCCAAATGGTCGCCCTGTTGACTCAAGTGTTGTAGCGCTTGATGCTGAACACATGCACAAACCGCGAGCGGAGTATCTCATGGCAAATCCCCTGGACGCAGAATCAGTAACAACTGCAACGCAACCGGCAGCCAAAGTAGAGAGGCCTCAAAAGAAGAAAGCCCAACGGTCGCCGAGAGCGAAGGCTGAGCCCAGGCCGCCTGCTCGGAAGAATGCGCCCAATGCGGCGTCTCAGGCGGAGGAAGCACCAGCAGCGACCGTGCGGACCGGACGCAAGGTCTACTCTGAAAAGGAGCGCGCCCAGATGCTCGCCCTGATACAGAAGTCTATCAGTGGCGGCGCCTCCCACAAGAGCGCCGTAAAGCAGGCCGGCATTTCAGAACAGACCTACTACCAATGGAAGAAAGCTGCGCTGCCTGCATCGGTTGGTGACGATCTGAAGGACCTCGTCGCGCTTGAGGAAGAAAACAAACGACTGAAGAGCCTGCTCGCGGAACGCCTGCGCAAGGAGAACGCGGAACTGAAGAGGAAGCTGGGGTTTTAATAACGCTGAATCGCAGATCGGAGCGCCAGAATTCTTGTCCCACGCGCTATCCGAGAGCGCATAGCTACGGGTCTGGCATCGGCACTTCTGGTCGGAGGAAGCGGTCGTCGGTGATCCCGGAGAGGCCGCCGAGGTGAAGCAGCAGCGGCGCGACCGCGGTCCTAGAAAAAGATCACCTCAGGACCACCTGCGGTTGGCTTCGCGCACTCGCCCTTTGTCCGCCGTCAGTTGCTCTTCGTCCGAAAATTCCGATAGTCCGCCGCCCTCAGCATCAGATCCAACCTTCGCCTTGCGGGCCCATCGAACTGCCGCGGCCGCCCAAGGCAGTCCAATGCCAGTGTTGACAATGGTGATCCGGCAAGCATCTGCATGAGCGGGACACAGGAGCGATCTCGAATGACGCTCAATTTGCCTACGCGCCTTAGACCGGCACTCGCGCCAGTAGCCCGTGTCGGATGAGATCGATGCTGGCGGCAAATGCGCCTGCAGAGTCATTCAATGCGTGGACTTCCTCGACGAGCTCAAGAGAAAAGGGACCCGTATAGCCGCCATCAAGTAGCGCCCGGATCTGGCTGCAATTGTCGGAACCTCCCAGGAGGCGATCCGGGTGAACCCACAAGGTTGGATCGTTTATGCCTGAAATGTGCACGAGACCGGTCAGATCGCAGAAGAAGGACGTCTCGCCGGCGAGTGTGTGGTGGAATGTATCGTGCACAAGCCGGAAGACGGACTGGCCATCAACCCAGGCAATGGCGTTAGCCGCTTCGTTCTTCGACCGAAGCGAGGAGGTCTGGAAGCCAAGCGGTTCGATGAGCCCAATCAGACCCCGAGACTGAAGTATCGGCTTGAGCGCCTTCAAGACGACGCGGAGATTGCCATTGCGCTCGCCATTGGCGGACCACGAACCGTCGTTCACCGGCACTAGCATGAGCACCTGGGCGCCACAGGCGGCCGCATAATCGGCGAGCTTGCTGGCCTCGGCCTTGCGGGCGGGAGTCCATTCGTTGAACCGCTGTAGGGCGTTGACTGAGATGATCGTGACGCCCGCTTCGGCAGCGGCAGACCGAACATCCGCCGGCGGCTTGCCGCGCACAACAGCCTTACTGCAGGGATTATTCCGGATTTGCACGTCGGTCAGACCCAGATCGCGGGCGAGCGCGAAGAACGTTCTGACGTCAAGCCCGGGCGTCGCCATGTGGTCGAGTGCAAACCGAAGTGGCGCCTGGCGCACGGAGTGGCTTTCCTTCATGAAAGCGGCCGCCATTCTCGGCTGACTGGCTTCTGCCGTTTGTTGATTTATGAGGCCGAAATGATCGGCATAGGAAGGCGAGTCAATCGAACTGACCCGCTCTTTATTCACACGATTGTGCTTCATTGTGAGCCGACTTTCACGCAACGGATACTACCGCGCCTCTTGAGAACATTGATCTGCTAGGTGAAATGACCGAGGATCGATCGAGGCTATCCAGCTGCTTCCGCAGAGTAGGCGCCAACCCGGAAAGATGCTGAACCGATCCGGAGCCAAACTGATGTGGCAGGCTGCTTCTTCGTAGCGAGGCCGATGCCCAGCGCGATCATAGCGCCTCCCTTACAGGTCGGCACAACCTTCCCGGTTCCCCGTTTGGCCGCATACCACTCCGGGTCACGTAAGCATCCGGCCCCATGAAGATGGCCAAGCCATCGCTCAGTAGCGGAACACGGCATTTCCGATTGGCCTTCGCGAGCTGGCCGCAGATCACGCCGTGCTCGCCCTCGCTTTCATCAAGCAAGAAGGGCAGTGACGAGGCGAAAAGTCATTGGGTCGTGGCAGTGACGAAGTTCGCCAGCGGCGCTGCGCGGATGCTCGCTCGCAGGAAATCAATATCATCAACTCAGAAGGCCGGAGGGGTGTACATCGGGGGAACTCCTTGTGTGCGTTGCAGGTCAGATACTTGCAATCTGGCCCTCTGGAAACAGCCAGTTCGTTGCAATTGAAGCCGTCCAGTTGGTGAAGTGGCATGGCGGGGGATCATCGGGCTAACAATTTGGCGGTCCAACAATGAGGCCCTCCACGACTTCTGCGCCCCCGACATCTCTTGGCTTAGCCCAACCGTCCGTGGCCCCGCCGTCGCCAGCGTAGCGCTACCCGATCGAGTTGCCGGCGATAAAGATAGAATCAGGGGCAGCCTTGCTGGCGGCCCTGATGGGGTGCTGTTGAAGACACCTACCCGTAGATGGCGCATCTCGTGCGGCTCGTTCAAGGGAAGGAGGAGCGGCCAGTGCATTATGGCCCACGGTCACAACGAGCGCATGCTGCTGCCGATCGAGCGTGGTACGGCGCACGGTGCCGTGATGCCATGCTGTCGGCCGGCCGGCTCAGCCAACTGCGCTACTGATGGAAGGTCCGGCGGTAGCAGGGCGTCGCCGCGGTGGCTGGCTGTTCCCGGGGCAGCACGCGATTACCCGACGCTGCAGATCCATCGGATTGTCGCCGAGACTGCAAAAGCGCCAACACCGTCAAGGGGCCTGGCCGGCACACGCTGCGTCACAGCTTCGCCACGCCTGGAGGCCGGCGTCGACGTCGGAGTTACCCGGGTCCTGCTGGGAGACGCAAGCTCGACACACGGCCCTCTACGCAAGCTCAACCCGCAGATATG
This sequence comes from Mesorhizobium sp. WSM4847, assembly GCF_055811335.1. NCBI lineage: Bacteria > Pseudomonadati > Pseudomonadota > Alphaproteobacteria > Hyphomicrobiales > Phyllobacteriaceae > Mesorhizobium > Mesorhizobium sp. WSM4847. Next base: position 133,032 of record NZ_JBVVPY010000018.1, read on the forward strand.
CTGCAGGCCAGTCCGCGAGAACTTAGCCTTTCGAGGAGGCGGAGAGCTCGCCCGACGGGTGAGCGTGCGGCGACTCGAGCGAGATCGCCGATATGCTCCGTGCTGCCCGGCCTGCCTATCAGGTCGCGCATGCAGGCCAGCTCAGCCTCGGCAGCTCAAGGTCATGTCGGCGATCGAGCACTGCCGCACGGCAGGCGTACGCGGCCAACGGCGGATCGGGCACAACTGCCGTGGTCATCACACACGTCGATGAGGTAGGCGGAAATAAATCGTCATCCGCATCCCCCCTCGGCGGAGAGCCACGAGTCTGCCCAAGCATGGCAGATGTCTCGCGACCGCTTCGATCCGAATTCCATCCGGCTTTTCGCCACGAGATGTTATGCTGGCTCGGAGTGCCAAGACTGAAGCTCGCCCCGGAGCGTCTGACGTCGAGATTGATCAAAGCAGCAACCCGAAGAGGTGCGCAATCTTTGGACCGTGGCTACACTGGGTCGATTCGAATTATGAATGCGGTGCACCTTCCGCTGGCCTGCTGAGTACGAAATGGCCAGAGGGGTTACCTCCTATCGACCTTCGCAGCCCCAGGAGACCCGCTGGCAAAGGAACGCAGACTGCTTGCGAGTGCACCGATCATCATCGGGGCGGGCACGTTCCTCAACCGACCCGCCTGTCGAGACTAGCGACTGAGGCTTTAGCGGTGGTGATTTCCTGCTTGTAGACCTTACACCCTGGTGCCAGCTCTCTCAGACCGCTCACGAGCATCTTAGCCGCCTGCTCGAGCGCCTCTTCCGGCATCGCTGCCAAGCTTTCCAAAATAAACCACATGCGGCCGCCCACGGTCTCCAACCGGGTGCGCGTGCCCTGCCGCCAGTTCCAGCGGCGACATGTAGCTCCCAGATCGTCGCGCCAGATGACCTCCCCCTTGGAAGCACTTTCGACGACCGCTTCCCCATTCAAAACAGTGTGGAAGGACTCCGTTCCTACGGCAATCGTCAGCCGCGGTTTGCCGACATATGCATCGAAATTTTCGCCGCCAATGGGTATTGAGAAACGCAGGCTCACTGCATTGTAGAGGTCAACGACAGGATTTATTGGTGGGATGCGGCCATCCTTCTCCACCCGTTTTTTCAATGCCTGCGCCGAGCACGGCGTCCGGTTTGGTTTCGCGCCGAACCGGACGTATGCCTCCGCCCAATTGGCCAAGTGCGCTTCTCCCCAGGCCGGTCCCCCCGCTCGGGCGAAATCGCAAGCCTCTCCCAACACGTCCCGAGCCATGACGCCTCGCGCACTGTCCTCTGCATCAACAAGAATGCTGATTGCGCGAAAGTCAGGTGCGATCTCTGCTATTTCTTCGTCGATCAGCGGAAAATCCAACAACGCTTCCTTCTTTAAGCCGGCCGCGACGGTGCCTTGCTTCCACCGGATTTGACAGTATCCTCAAGAATTCCTTTCCCGAGGTCGACCAGGACTGGCCGACAGAGCCAGTCCTGGCAAGTCTTGCTGATTCAGTCTGCGATCAATGCCAGCGCGACTCTGGGGTCACGAGCCAGGCCCGCTCGCTGTCAGGGCGGGTATTGAGCATCTTGCCGACTCTTGGGCAAAGTTTCTTACCCTTTGGATAGCTCCAGTAAGGAGCCGAACGCCGTTCTCGATCTGCCGAATGGTCAGGGCGGAATAGCCCATCACCAGTCCAATCCGGTCAGCGCGGCCTTCATCTCGGATGTACAGCGATGAAATCGGATGGATGCCAACCCCGACCCGCCGCGCCTCTTCAACCAGAACGTCCTCCAGCGACCGAGAAAGATCCTTGAACCAGACGACGACATGCAGCCCTGCATCGGCCCCCTCGATGGCAATGCTGTCTGCGAACGCGCGTCGAAGGACGGCAAGCAGTGCCTCTCGCCGCTCGCCGTTAAGACGGCGGACGCGGCGCACATGGCTTTCATAACCACCGCTCTCGATGAGTGAGGCCAGGGCCTCCTGTTCCGCGACCGGAGAATGCCTGTCGAGAAGCTGCTTGGCCATCGCAAAGACGTCTTGCAACTCGGCCGGAACCACCAGGTAGCCGATGCGCAGCATCGGCGACAGTGTCTTGGAGATCGTGCCAACATAGATTACGGAACTGCGGTCTTCCAGCTTATGCAGCGGGGGCACCGGTCGAATGTCGTACCGGTACTCGCCATCGTAATCGTCCTCGATAATATAGGCGTCATTGCGCCGAGCCCATTCGAGGAGCTGATACCGCCGCGAAATCGACAAGACGGCGCCGAGCGGGAACTGGTGCGACGGGGTGACATAGGCCAGCCGCGCTGGGATCTCCTGCAGCAGCTCGGTCTTCATGCCCTCGCTATCGACGGCGACAGCGACGGGCGTGGCTCCTGTGCTGGCAAAGACTTGGCGCGCCATTTTATAGCAGGGATCCTCGATCACGAAGCTGTCAGAAGGATCGAGCAGCAGGCGCGCGCACATATCGAGGCACTGCTGTGATCCGCTGACGACGAGGATCTGCTCGACCTGGCAGCTAAGCGCTCGGGCACGCCACAAATATCCCTGCAGCGCCTGGCGCAAGCGATGCGAGCCGCGTGGATCGTGATAGGCCAGCCTTCCGGGGCTTTGTGACATCGCCGCGTTCATCGCACGCTTCCACGTCAGCGCCGGGAAATCAGATGGGGCGAGGTCGCCATAACGGAAATCGACCTTGAGGCGGTTGGGGAGGTAATCGCGCCGTGGCGGACTGGCGCGCAGTCGCTCGCCGTAACAGGAAAGGTGGATCGGGCCAGTCCGTTTCGGCACCGCGCTGGTCTCTTTACTTCGGACTAGCGAAGAGGCAACGCGAGGTCTTGCGCCTTGAATGACCTCGATGAAACCTTCGGCGACCAACTGATCATACGCCACGGTGACCGTGGTTCGCGACACACCGAGTTCATTTGCGAGGCCGCGTGACGACGGCAGCTGGCTGCCCGTTTCATAGATCCCACCCAAGATCTGCTCGCGAAGAGCTTCGCAGATCTGGCGCGCGCCGAGACCTTGCGAGCGAGCTGTCGACGCTTCAGGAGAAGGCTGGACCATTTCTTTCATCGCCAACTGGACGTTCCATCTGAGTTAGTGTGCCGGCATTGTCCCCGAAATCAAGAGGGTTAAAGCCGATGACCAGCGCCGAAGATCAGCTTGAAGCCGAGGCAACATCAACGCCGTCCCGGAACGACGTCGGTCTCGCATTCGCCACCCGGGCAATCCATCATGGCTACGATCCGGCCGGCTTTGCCAATTCCGTTCAGACGCCGGTGTTTCTTACATCGACCTATGGATTTGAAAGCGTTGCAGCAAACGAAGCCGTCGCAGCGCTTGGCGGAAGGCTCTACGCACGCGAATACAACCCGACCACCGAGATCCTCGAAAAGCGGCTCGCCAATCTCGAAGGAGCCGAAGCTGGGCTGGTACTCGCCTCGGGGATCGCCGCCTTCGGCACGCTGATCCTTTCGCTGCTTTCGCAAGGTGACGAACTCATTGTCCACAAGACACTCTATTCGAATACGCTCGCCATGGTCGAGCAGGGGCTGCCGCAGTTTGGCATCAAGGTCGTTGCCGTCGACCTGTCGAATCCGAGCAATCTCAATGGCGCCATCACTGACAGGACCCGGCTCGTGTTCTTCGAGACGCCAATCAACCCGCTGAGCCGTATCCTCGACATCGCTGCCATTGCCGAACACGCCCATTCTCGCGGCGTGAAGGTCGCCGTCGACAGCACCTTCGCCTCGCCCGCCCTCCAGCGTCCGCTGGAACTCGGAGCCGACATCGTGATCCATTCGCTGACCAAGTACATCAATGGCCATGGCGATGCTCTGGGCGGTGTGATACTGGGCGATGCGAAAACACTGCACCTGCTGCGCGAAACTGGCCTGCGCTATCTCACCGGGGCAGCGCTCTCGCCCATGTCGGCGTTCCTGATTTTGCGCGGGTTGAAGACACTCACGTTGCGTATGGAGCGTCACAGTGTCTCTGGGCTTGCGGTCGCTCAGGCGCTCGAGGCGCACCCGGCTGTGGCTTGGGTTAGCTATCCATTTCTCGGCTCTCATCCCGACCATGAGATCGCGCGCAGACAGATGTCGCAAGGCTCGGGCATGTTGGCTCTCGGCCTCCAAACGGGGTTCGAGGGCGCGCGCCGTATGATGGACCGGCTCAAGCTGATCATCAGGGCGGTCAGCCTCGGCGACGCTGACAGTCTCATCTATCATCCGGCAAGCCTGACCCGCTCGCGCAAGTCAATCCGCAAGGACGCGCATTTGCCTGACGGAGTCGGCGACGACCTCATGCGTCTGTCGGTAGGGCTCGAAGACGCCGCCGATTTGATCGCGGATCTAGAGCAGGCGCTGGACGGGGTCTGATGCCCAACGCTTCACCCAATGTAACAACGGGAGCTTCAGCATGGCTTTCCTGAGCGGCCTTTCGGCCTTCCCAATAACGCCAAGCGACAGTGACGGCGGCGTCGATGTCCTAGCGCTTCGAAAGCTGATAGCGCGGCTTTGCGCAGCAAAGGTGGTTCCATCGGCCTGCTCGGTAGCACCGGCACCTACATGTATCTGTCGCGCCCGGAACGCCGCCGGGCGATTTGCCAGGCGCTGGACGAGACGCGTGGACGAGTCCCGCTCGTGGTGGGCGTGGGCGCTTTGCGCACCGATGAAGCGGTACACTATGCAAGCGATGCCAAGGCCCTTGGCGCAGCCGCGGGGTTGCTCGCGGCTGTTTCCTACACCCCGCTCACTGACGACGAGGTTTTCGAGCATTTTTCGACAGTGGCGCGCGAAAGCGGCCTGCCGATCGTGATCTACGACAATCCTGCAAACACGCATTTTCGCTTCACGCCAGCGCTCATCGAGCGTCTGGGACAGCTGCCTGAGATCCTCGCTATTAAAAACTCAGCCGACCGGGGCGATGCTATCAAAGGCCAACTTGCGCACCAGAAAAAAATTGTGCCGAAAGGATTCTCGATCGGCTACAGCGGCGACTGGAACGCCACCGAGGCCCTGATTGCCGGCGCCGATACATGGTACAGCGTCCTCGGTGGCATCTTGCCCGACCCCTGCCTGAGGATGGTCAGAGCCGCTCAGCACGGCGACCACGCAGAAGCACACCGGATCGACGCCACCCTGGCCCCGGTGTGGGAGCTTTTCAAGACGTTCTCGAGCCTTCGCGTCGTCTACGCAATCGCCGAGCTCCTCGAAATCTGTTCCGCCGAGCCCCCACGGCCAATCAAGCCGCTTTCCGCTGCGGCGAAGGGCCAGCTCGCCGGCGTCCTGGACCGTCTAGGATCAGGTGTCGGATCGTAAGCCGCGCGACTTCATATTGCCGAGGGAAAAATGTACGCACCGACCCTTTCGATGACTAGCCGAGATGTTCTCCATAATCTGATCGGGAACAATGCGCGCGGCGTGCTGATCACCGATGGATCGACAGGCCTCGACGCCAATCACGTCCTCGTCAACGTGTTCGATTGGCAGAACGTCTTACCGGCGAGGGAGGTAGGCGTCCGGGGCCGCCAACGCCTACATTTCTCCGGAAGAGTGTGCAGGCCAGACGACTTCCACTCGAAGCATCAAAGCCTTGATGCGCTAACAGCATTCAATCGCTGCGCAGGATCTTTGCTTCAAGCGCGGCTGCCACAAAAGCCCTTCGGGCAGCTGGTGGATGGGCCTCACCACGCAATACTTGCAGACAAGCGTCCATCGCTACCCTCCGTTTCTCGGTCCGATGATGAAGGGCACGGATCAGGATAGCGGCCGCCTGGTTGACATCGAATACGATACGCTCAGAACTGTGGCGGCCAACCTGAACAACGACCGCCCTCTCAAATCTGTGCAAGCCGGTCATCTCTCCGCCCCCCAAGGCGATCATCCGTCAATAGGGCCCAGCTCGTCTTCTTTGCCGAGCCGACACTGCATCTGTGAGCCGAGACAGCGCTAACCTCACACGCGCTTAGCCGCTCTGTCCCGCTGCCGATCTGCAGGCGGGATCCATCGGTTGTCGGAGGTTGTTCCTCCAACATGGCGGCGCGATTCAAAAAGCCGAATAGGCCTTTTGGGCGCTGCCCTCGCCATCGAAAATCTTGTCGATGACCTAAAGAGTAGCTTGATCAAGGAAGGCTCTCTTCTAGCGCGACAACCTTCGTGCTCAGCACGCGCGCTCGGTGCCGAGGGAGCGCGGCACCTCCCGTGGCGCGGGTGATGTGTGACCGTGCACATCCTTGCCCAGCGCTTGCGGTGGCCAGGCCTTCTACAGTGCCGCACAGCGCTGCCTCGCAATTCTGGTGATTTTTGCGTGTCAGCCATTTGTTTTAGATCACGCGGCAGACCTTATCATTCATCGCGCGAATGCCTCACATCCAAACAATCTAATTTACCGGTTCCTCATGATCCTGCATAGCGCGACATCAAAACCAACGACCACGTTTTCCAGCCGTTTCCTGCGGTTGCTCTAGGTCACCTCGACAAGGATCTGCTATGCGCATTTGCGGTATCAAGCTGACGCACGACGGGGGAATCGCTGTCGTGGAAGACGGCAGATTAGTCTTTTGCATCGAGCAGGAGAAGCTCGACAATAACCCACGATACCAACATATCGAGCGGCTTGAGACGGTCGCCGCCGTTTTGGCGGAAAACGGGCTTGCTCCGCGCGATATCGACCGGTTCGTTATTGACGGATGGGACGGTGAAATCCAGTCAGAATTCCAAGTTCTGAGTAACGGCTCCCCTATCACTCTCAACGGCGCGCCATATGTGGAGCGGTACGCCGAAAATCCTCTGACAGCCTATCAAGGTTCCGGTCTCATGCTCGACAATGGGGTATGTTCTTATGAAAGCTACCCGCATGTTGTTGGGCACGTAGCTTCCGCATACTGCACCAGCTCATTCGCCAAAGCAGAGGAACCGGCATTTTGTCTGGTATGGGACGGCTGCATCTTTCCGCGGCTTTACTACGTCGAGCCAAGTGGAGTCCGATTTGTTGGGTGCCTGTTTCCGATGATAGGCCATGCCTATGCGGCCGCGGGCCAACATTTCGGTCCTTACAGGCAAGAACTGCGGACTGGCTGGAATCTCGGTATCGCCGGCAAGTTGATGGCCTATATTGCGCTCGGAGTGGTCCATGAACACATCGTGAATGTGTTTCAGGAGCTTTACGACGACCATTTTGCCTGGGATACGGACCTTGCTTTTGGCTACGGGAACAACAGCCACAGCGAAGACGCGTTACTCACGGCTGTGCACGACTTCTTCGATGCAAGCGCGTCGCGGTTAATCCCCGAAACGCCCGAGGACATACTTGCTTCCTTCCATGCCTTCGTGGAGCGTCTTCTCGTCCAGGGGATGACAAGGGCGCTGCGTGGGTACTCAGTCCCCAAAACCCGAAACCTGTGCATAGCCGGCGGATGCGGGCTGAACATCAAATGGAACAGCGCTCTTCGGGCGAGCGGTTTGTTCGACGCAGTCTGGGTGCCTCCGTTTCCAAACGACAGCGGATCGGCGATCGGTGCCGCTTGCTGCGCGCTGGCCGCCGACAAAGGTTTCGTGCATCTCGACTGGTCAGTTTACAGCGGGCCAAATGTGAGCCATGGCAAGGTTCCGCCTGGTTGGCAATCTGCTGCTTGCAGCCTGAAAGAACTTGCCAGCGTGCTCGCCGACAACAAGCCTGTGGTGTTCCTTGCAGGTCGCGCAGAGCTTGGTCCACGTGCTTTGGGAGCCAGAAGCATCCTGGCGGCCGCAACTTCGCCGGAAATGAAGGACCATCTCAACAAAATCAAAGTTCGAGAGCACTTCCGACCGGTAGCGCCAATATGCTTGGAGGATCGTGCACCTGACATGTTTGACCCCGGCACGCCGGATCCTTACATGCTGTTCGATCACCGAACCCGTTCGGAGTGGAAAGAAAAAATCCCGGCGGTCGTCCATCTCGACGGGACTGCGCGACTTCAGACAGTTTCGAGAACTTCTGAACACCCAATTGCAGAACTTCTGATAGAATATGAGAAACTCACGGGCATTTCGCTGCTCTGCAACACGAGTGCAAATCTCAATGGACGTGGTTTTTTTCCGGATGCGGCTGCCGCCTGTGAGTGGGGATGCGTAGACCACGTTTGGTGCGATGGGTTGCTGTTGACCAAGACAGGTGCAAGTCAATTCGAGGGCTGAGCGGCGGGCTGTAACGAACTTGAGTTACCGCGCTCTAGCGCTGCAATCGCCGGCAGCATAGCTGAGCGGAGCCGGATAATGCGGGTGTGTGCGGTTACGGCCCTTGAAGCTGCCCTGATCTGACGAACGAATCTGATCGTCATGGCCGATAAAGCGCCGAGACTGTGCTGTTGAGCTGGCAAGCACGCGAATGCTTTTGCTTAGCGATGTGAATGGAGGGTTCGAACACCAGGGCCTGCACGGCCCTGCCGACCGGCATGCCATTCGTCTGCTGCGGTGGTGGCAAGCTTGAGCGAATTAGCTGTTTGAGCTCCTTCTGCCAACGGAATCCCGCATTGCCTGCGCCAGCCGCGTTAATCCCTGGGAGCGTCCGCCTTGCCGTCCGCGACTTTGCTCAGCACCGAACCACTCCGCCATGGCGCCGGGCATGTGGCCGACCACGTTGACCCCGACACCCTCCGTCAGTGTCAGCAAGTCGGAGTAGAGGTCCACATTCTCGAGCACGCTCCTTGCAGGACCCATAAGTGCGAGATCGGTTGCAGCAACCCGATGCCGAAGGGCACAATTGCCAGCGCACGGTCCTGGTGCCGTCGCGGGGTCACTGCCGGTTCTTCTGACCGCCCGCGTCGTGCTCGGAATAGCGCTCGGAGGCTTCTGGTCGATGTCGGCAGCGTTGGCGATGCGGCTCGTTCCAGGTCACCTCCTGCGGCGCGCCATGTCGATTATCCTCACCGGCGTACCGTCGGTCCAATCGGCGCCTATGTCGGCGACGTCTGGGGGTGGCGAAGCGCCTTCATGATCGCTGCAGTCTTCGGCGCGTTACACTGGTAGTGCAACTCACGGCTTTTCCGAGGCTGCCTCCGATTGGAGCGGCCAGCTTCCGCAGTTTGCTGGATGTGGCCAAGAATCCGATGATCAAAGTCGCGATTTTGGTCGTCCTGCTGGTCGCTTCCGGGCACTTCGCCGGCTCCATCTATATCCGCGACTTCCTTGAGAATGTTCCCGCGCTCAACATCGAGACGATCTCGCTCGTGTTGCTCGCCATTGTCATCGGCGGCTTCTTCGGCAATTTGGCCGGCGGATCTTGGCCGAGCACAGCCTCAAGGCAGTCGCGGCCCTGCCGCCCCTGCTCATAGCGATGGCCGCTGTCTCGCTGCTGACGTTGGAAGCATCGGCCTGGGCCTCGGCGGTTGCGGTACCGTATGGGGCTTGCCTTCGGCGCGGTGCCGGTGGGACTGCAGAAAATGCATGGTGCTGCGCGCCGCTCCCGAGCAGGCCGAAAGCGCCGGTGGGCTGATGGCCGCAACGTTCCAAGTGCCATCGCCACCGGCGCGATTTTCGGCGGACTGCTGGTGGACAATACCGGCGTTGCTAGTGCCTTTGCCCACAGCGCCGTTGCCTCGTTCCTCGCTGCCCTGACAGTGTTCTTGCTCGGACCGATTTGCGAACCCTAGAGCACCTGACACAGGCCAGTGCAGCACGGCGAAAGATGCAATCGCATCAGCCGCGCGGTCCGATCCTGCTCACGATTTTTTGGCGGTTGCAGCCATCGTCTCCGCGCGATCGCACGTTGTTGTCCGGTCGATTTCGACCAGCGGCGGCGTTTTGAATGATGGTGCCGACGAGAGAAGCTAAGAGTGCCGGACCGAAGCGGACCGCCTCGCCGTCGACCGCTCGCCTCGTACGGCTATTAAATACAAGGGCGAACCCGTGCTTGATCCGTGTGAGGCGGCTTTTCCATGCCTCCGGGCCGAATCAGCTTTTGAAATCATTGCATTCCCGGCAATTGGGCGCGGTGCATAGGGTAGACCTTCAGACTCGCACAGCCTGCGGCAAAAGTACTTCTTCCACTTCATGGTTTTGGTGTTGCCGGCTATTAGCATCGGAAATCAGCACCACACTGTCATGCAAAAATCATCGAATTGGAGTCAGACTCAATTTTTGCGTGCCGTTCGCCAGGAGCGCCCGCGGCTTCACATGCGGGATGCCTCCTGCAACATTATCTGCCGCATCCAGGTGCTTGCCGGATCACTGTTGTGAAGGGTGGGCCATTGGACGGCCTCAGTGAACGTGGGTAGTGGCAGGGGAAGTTCGACGATCCGCAGAGGGAAAGTCTTTTTGAAATGCTGAACCAGCCGGAAGGGCATGGTCGCTATACGATCTGTGCCTGAGACCATCGGCGGGATAATGCTAAAGGCCTGCACGATAATCTCGACACGTCTCTTGAGACCATGTTCAAGCAAAAACCGTTCCTCGATGGATGGCATCTGCGGACGGCCGACCCTGAACGCAATGTGCTTCATCGACACGTACCTCTCGAATGTAAGCTGCTGTGGCAGCTGCTTGTTCGTGGGGCAGCCTACGCACACGAATGTCTCGTCGAACAGCGCCGCTCTTGGATGCGCGCTCGACATGAACAATTCCGGAAGAATCAGAAAATCGACGTCACCGCGCCGGAGAAGCTCATCGAGATCGTCGTCGAGCGGCAGCAATTCGAAGCTGACGGCGGGTGCTTCCCGTGCAACACGCTCCACGACCTTTTCTAAAAACACGAGTGTGGCGAAATCGGAAACCATGATCCGGAAGCGGCGATCGGATTGAGCCGGTTTAAACGGATCCCAAGAAATAATCGAGCACTGGATGTGCAAGAGTGCGCCGCGAACAGCGGGGGCGAGTGTTTCCGCACGTGGGGTTAGAACACGTTCGCGGCCGCTCATCGTAAACAGTTCATCGTTGAAATAATCGCGTAGCCGGCCGACGGCCGCGCTCATGGCCGGCTGACTTAGGTTGATGCTGCTTGCCGCCGCCGTGAGGTTGCGCTCGGTCAGCAGTGCGTCGAGCACAACGAGAAGGTTCAGATCAAGGCCTTTGAAACGCATGCCTTATCTGTCCGTAACGTGGTTGCTTGTCATCGCGACCATTGTGGGTGGCTAATTTATTGCAGATTGAGATTTGAGCAGACTTGGGCGTGGCGGCGCTCCGACAAGGATCTGCGACACATATCCAAGGTCGCGCGCAATCTTGCGAATTGCCAGTGCTGTGACGACAATCGCCACTCCAAGAACACTTGCGAACGCGATTCTGGTCGTGAGATTCCAGACTTCTCCAAACTGTATAAAATCCGTGAGGCGAAACACGGCACCCTGAACCAGATAAAGCAGCAGCGTGCTCTGACCAAGCTCCACCGCGACAAAGTGAGCTATTCTGGTCGAATAGACAATTCTCCAGCATTGGAACATAAGCTGCATCGCTACTGCAGAAGCTGCTGCCGAGCCAGTGAACATCAGAAATACTTGTTCAGCCGACTGTTTATCATGAATTAAAACGAGATTGTTGTAGGCGTAAGTCTCCTTGCCCCACAAAATAAAGCATATGAAAGCTGTTATCGACAGTAAAACTACAAAAATCGATTTGTGTGCCCAAATGATAATTTTTTGCCATCCGATCGGCTGCGCAAGCAAGAACCCGAGACAATAAAATGGGTAAGTGTATCTTAATGACGGGGTTATTGATAATGTGATGGGCGCGAATGCGACCGCAATTGCAGATGCGCTTATAATCCACATCGATACGCGATTGGAAATTGTAAACAGTCTAATTAGAATGAACGAGATAAACGCCGCCCATATGAACCAGTATGTTCCAATGAGTTCCTTCGAAAAGTCCAGCAATCCATCAGTTAAGCTTGTCGCAGGAGGGATCATGGCGGACTTTAGTGTCCAAATTAACGCACACCAAAAAAGCATTGGTAGTAGTAACTGCGTTGCTCGATTGCCGACCCCTTGAATGAACGGTTTTCGCAAAATTGCCCCATAAGAAAGATATCCGCTTATTGCCATAAAGAGAGGCATGTGAAACATGTAGATCGACTTATAATACGGAGACGTCCAGAAATCGTCAGTGCCTCGATAAATTAAATATTGTAATAAATGCCCAATTATCACTAAAGTAATTAGTATACCTTTGACGAAATCAAGGCTTAGGTCTCGGTCGTTTGTCTCTGCTGGGCGCGAGCCGCGCCCCTTCGCTCCGACTGTTATTTGATCAAGCATCAGACTCCAGCCCATCTGTTGCGGTTGCTACGGCCGTTTCTGGGCACGGCGAGCACGCCAGTTTCGGTGAAAAGATCGAAATTTACGCGGATCGCGGCGTGGTATCGAGGGCCGACTGGCTGCAACCGAGCGGACGAAATCCCAGTGCCTGATCGCAAACCTGGAGCGCAGTGGCGGTCGCGATCATGTGTGGCGACGCGATGGCCCGGCACTATGGTCGCCAGGACGTCTCTGCAGAACCTCTCAAGATGATTCCGCAGCGCATGCCGAACCGTGCCAAAAGCGAACGGAATGCCAAGCTGCTGCTGCACCGGACGCATGACGTGGATAGAATGGCTCATTCCGAGTCTCTCAAGATCCGGATGCACCCTGTACAATCCGAGTTCGCCTACCAAGAAATCAACCTCGCCAACGTGATGAACGGCGCAGCAGGTCCAAGTAAGCCGCTACGCCGTGCACATTCGCGAACCTCCGGCCTTGCACCGGCCCAGCTACGACCGCCTGAAAGCCCCTGTCGGCCCATAGGCCTTTCGGATGAAAGCGGAGAGCTCGACATGATCGGCTACTTGCAAGTCATGTCCCAGCACACGCTACAGAAGCCGTGGCGTGATCGGGTGCATGTTCATCTATGCAGCGCCCTGGAAGTTTGGTAAAATCGATTGTTTAGATCGCGAGCATTCACGCTATGGATAAGTGAAAGCGATGCGCTTCAAAGGCCTTGATCTGAACCTTCTCGTCGTGCTCGACGCACTGCTGACCCAGCGCAACCTGTCGGCGGCGGCAAGCAGCATCAACCTAAGTCAGCCGGCCATGAGCGCGGCCGTCGGCCGGCTACGCGATTATTTCAACGATGAACTGTTTACGATGAGCGGCCGCGAACGTGTTCTAACCCCACGTGCGGAAACACTCGCCCCCGCTGTTCGCGGCGCACTCTTGAAAATCCAGAGCTCGATTATTTCTTGGGATCCGTTTAATCCGGCTCAGTCCGATCGCCGTTTCAGGATCACCCTTTCCGATTTCGCCACACTCGTGTTTTTTGAAAAGGTCGTGGAGCGTGTTGCACGCGAAGCACCCGCCGTCAGCTTCGAATTGCTGCCGCTCGACGACGACCCCGATGAGCTTCTCCGGCGCGGTGACGTCGATTTTCTGATTTGTCCAGAATTGTTCATGTCGAGCGCGCATCCAAGAGCGGCGCTGTTCGACGACACGCTCGTGTGCGTAGGCTGCCCCACGAACAAGCAGCTGCCGCAGCAGCTTACATTCGAGAGATACATGTCGATGAGGCACGTTGCGGCCAAGTTCGGGCGGAAGCCCTCCGTCGAGGAGCGTTTTTTTCTTGAGCATGGCCTGAAGAGACGTGTCGAGGTTATCGTGCAGGCCTTCAGCATGATCCCGCCGATGGTCTCAGGCACGGCTCGTATAGCGACCATGCCCTTCCGGCTGGTTGAGCATTTCAAGAAAACCTTCCCACTGCAGATCATCGAACTTCCGCTGCCGCTTCCCGCATTTACCGAGGCCCTCCAATGGCCCGCCCTTCACAACAGTGATGCGGCAAGCGTCTGGATGCGCGAGATATTGTTACAGGAGGCGTCTCGAATGAGTTCTCCGCGGGACGCCAAAAAGGGTCGCAAGCCCTGATTGACTACCGCGTCTCACACCGGCACTCGTGTCAACAGGCGTGTCGAACGAGATCGATAGTCGCGGAAAGGGCGCCTGCGAGGTCGTCCAGCGGGTGGGTTTCGTCGACAAAAGGTGCGAATGAGAAGGGGCCCCATAGCCGCCATCAAGCAGCGCCCGGATCTGGTTGCCATTGTCGGAACGGACTAGGACGCGATCCGGGTAAATCCAGTCGATCGGATCGCTCACGCTTGAGATGTGCACGAGACCGGTCAGGTCGCAGGAGAAGAACGGCTCCCCGGCGAGCGGCGTGATGAAACGTGTCGTGCACGAGGCGGAAGACGGACTGGCCATCAATGGCGGCAATGGCCTTAGCCGCTTCGTTCTTCGATCGAAGCGAGCAGGTCTGGAAGCCGAGCGGCTCGATTAGACCGATCAGGCCGCGCGACTGGAGGATCGGCTTGAGCGCCTTCAAGGCGACGCGGAGATCGCCCCGGCGCTCGCCATTGGCAGGCCAGGAGCCATCGTTGACCGGCACCAGCATGAGCGTCTTGGCTCCGCAGGCCGCCGCATAATCGGCGAGCTTGCTCGCCTCGGCCCTGCGGGCAGGAGTCCACGCGTTGAAGCGCTGCAAGGCATTGATGGAGAATCCCAACGCCTGCTTCAGCGGCGGCAGACCGGACGTCCGCCGCCGGCTGCCGCGTGCAATAGCATTGCTGTACTGTTGGCTGCGTCGGTTAGGCCCTGGTCACGGGCAAAGGCGAAAAGTGCCCTGACGTCAAGTCCGGGCGTCGCCATGTGATCGAGTGCAAAGCGGGGCGATGCTTGGCGCATGGCTTGGCTTTCCTTATATGAAACGGCAGTCATTCTCGGCTGACTGGCTTCTACCGTGCGTTGATTCGCGAGGGCCAAAATGATGGTCATGAGGAAGGCGAGGCAGTCGAACTCACGTTTCCCTCACTGTGGTGCCGCGCCTGCTGAGACATCGCCTGAATCGGTGTAATGACCGAAGCTGGCTCGCAGCCATCCATCTGCTTCAAACTAACCCGCCGACCCGGAGAGATGCCCAACCAGATCCGATGCAAAATTCAGGCAGCAGGGTGCTTCGCCAGAGCGAGGCCGACGCCCAGCGCAATCATCGCGCCGCCCGACGCCTTCCTCAGGCGGCGGATCAACCCGGGACGCGCTGCCGCGCCGTCTTGAATGCCGCTGGCCCCGAAGGCAACCACGATGTCGGCGAGCGTGTTGAGCGCAATCGACACGGAGCCAAGCACCACGAGTTGCAGAGCTACGTGCCCTGCGCTCGGGTTCACGAACTGCGGAAGGAAGGCTAGAAAAAAGGCTGCCGTCTTGGGGTTGAGAGCCTCGACCAGCACCCCTTCACGAAAAGCCCGCTGGGGTCCGACTGAACGCACCGGGGCGCCATCATCGCCAGTCGCTCCCTTGCGGCGCGCGGCTTGTAAGGTGCGAAAGCCTAGCCAGACGAGGTAGACCGCGCCGAACAGCTTCAATGCGGAGAACAGTTCCGAGCTCTCGAGCACGATCGCGGAAACACCTAGGCTTGCTGCGAGGACGTGGATCATGCCTCCCAACCCCGTGCCGAAGCTGGAAGCGATACCCTCCGGACGACCGCCGGCGAGCGTGCGCGCGGCAACGTAGAAGATGCCCGGACCGGGCGTGATGGCGAGCACGGAGGCCGCGGCGAGGTACAGGGCGAATGGGGTCAGTTCTGGCATCATGGGTCGATTCCGACAAAGTTCATGATTATTTTGGGATGAGAGCGGCGAGCTCGCGGTCAGATGCCCGCTCGCTCGCCGCAAGGCCCGCGGCCACGCCATCGCGGTCGGCCGCGTTACGGTTCTGACTCAGTTTGCGCTTGCCCTCCAGCCTCGTGATCGGCATGCGCAAGCCAACGATTCCGCGGAGTTGCGCCTGTACAAAATCCGGCGGCGCGTCCGACACCGCCCAAGGCAAGGCGCGCTCGCCCTCGTGGTGGTCGGTCAGACGATTCACGACGTCCAGCAGTCTTCCCGCATGCTCGAAGAACTCGACCGGACCATAGGCGTGGACGGCGATGTAATTCCAGGTCGGGACGACCTTCCCGGTTTCCCGCTTGGTCGCATACCATGCCGGCGTCACATAAGCGTCCGGCCCCATGAAGATGGCTAAGCCGTCGCCCAGCGGCGGAACATGGCACTGGGGATTGGCCTTCGCTAGGTGCCCGTAGATCACCCCGTGCTCGCCCTCGCTCTCATCAAGGAAGAGGGGCAGTGGCGTTGCGAGCGGCCCTTCCGCCGTGACTGTAACGAAGTTCGCCAGCACCGCCGCGCGGATGGTGGCGCGCAGGGACTCCTTGTCGTCGTCGCGGAAAGCGGGAGGGATGTACATCGCGAAACTCCTTGCGTTACCGATCACATACCGGCAAGCTGGCCTGCTGGAAACAGCCAGTCAGAAGCTATCGACGTGGTCCAGTTTGTGAAAGATGGCATCGTGCCCGATCATCGTGACGATCGAGGAGCAGATCCACAGCGGGGTGTGCGAGTCGAAGAACCCCTGGTCCTTCGCAGCCGAGGGGTCGGGCATGTCCCGGCAATGGCGACTAGTTTGCCAAACCTTGTGGACGCAGCCCGCGATCCCGGAGACCATCGTCGAAGAGGTTCCGGCGATGCCAGGCAATGCCGAGAGGCTGCGCGGGTCCTCATTGTAGCAGGTGACAACAAACGTCTACGCTTAGTCAACGGGTCGGAGCCGACAGTTCGTCCGATGTCGACGAAGCCTGTAAGCCTTCATAGGCGAGACCCAAGGCACTGGCTGGGAAAGCAGGTCCTAGGATCTCGCATTTCAGTGATGTTCTGGAAGCGGGCGAATTTCATATCCGCAGGCATCTAATGCCGGAATCAGATTGGATAGCGCCATAACGGTCTGGTTGCGCAGACCGGCTTGAGTGCTCCGTCTCGACTCGTCGGGAGGACAACCGTCGTGCAAGAGCACGATTGCGCCGGGCCGGACCGAGGCGAGCACAGCATCGACGATCGCATCGGTGCCGGGGCGCGACCAGTCTTTTGGGTCTATCGACCAATGAAGGGCCGCCAGCCCGGCGATCTCTGACGCAGTGAACACTTCTTCGCTCCAGGCGCCGTATGGCGCGCGAATGTAGCGGATCGAGGCCTGGGGGCATGCTACCATGATGGCACGGTTCGCCTCAAATACCTCACGTTGGACGTCGCCCAAGCCGCATTTGGACAGATCCGGATGAGACATCGTGTGGTTGCCCACCTCATGCCCTTCTGCGATCATTCGCTGGATGAGGTCCGGGTGCTCTGCGGCGTAGGCACCAATCACGAAGAAAGTCGCTGGCACCCGATTTTTCGCCAGCACATCGAGTATCTGTGGTGTGAAGAATGGATCGGGACCGTCGTCAAACGTCAGATAAACGCTCCGACGGCCGGTTCCATCAGCGCATTCACTCTGCACCTCCCATCCGTCATCAAGATGTTTCATAGCTCCGGATCCTTCCGGTCAATTGTTGCATCGGTCGGCCATTCGCTCATCGGCCGCGCAATCGGCATAATCACGAGGAGCACGTCCTCCACGCGAGGCTGCATGTCGAGATCCAGCACTTCTGAGTGGGACCGCACGCGAACATCGATACATCGTGGCCGGGCCGTCTCTGCAGAACGTCTCAAATTACCGGCGCATAGCTTTTCATTGCAGGGTCAGTCCCCCCGACAGGGTTTTCGGAAGAACTCGGAGAGTCCGATATGATCGGCTACTTGCAACTGGTTCTCCCGGCACAACCTCCACCGTCCTTGGGAGCGCATGGGAAACCTCGACTTGTTGATCCTTGGGGTAGGCGCCTACGCCAGTTGGGGGCTTGTGGCGAAAGAGCCGACGCGATGCAGCTTGCGCGATCACCGACGTACCTGGTCGAAAAGGGGATCGGCTCGCTTAATGTTCGGCGCAGACCAGAATGCACACACCAGAAAAATGCTCCTCGGAGCCAACCGCATACATCGACAATCTCCCTAGCCTGCATCCTTGAATTCTTCCTATGCAATGTCCTGTCCGATAGTCAAAATCGAATGTTTCGATGACAAGCATCCACGTTGCGGATAGATGAGACAATGGCCCTTGATGTGAAGCTCCTCGTCGGCTCCACGCACTGCTGACCGAGCGCAACGGCACGGTGGCGGCAAGCCGCATCAGCTAATTCAGCCGGCCATGAGCGCGGCCGTCGCCCAACTGCTTTCAACGATGACCTGTTTACGATGAGCGGTCGCGAATGTTTTAACCCCGCGTGCGGAACCGTCGACGTCTCAGAGTTGAGCGACGACGTCGCGCAGCATCTCGACGCTGCCGGTGTCGTAGACGCCTCTGAGTATCTGCTCACGAAGCGCTTCGTAGATCGTAAGCGGTGCGCGGAGGCACCTTTCCCGAAATCGTCCGGTGGTGCTTCTATGATAGGTCCGCCGTTGGTCCGCGCGTCGCCGCCGATCACTCCGGATCGTCATAATGGGTGACGTAATGGAGTTCGCGCAGGGCGGGGATGACGAGGGCGATGTCTTTGTATGCCTCGTGCTCGATGAAGTGCGCGGTCTCGGGCCCCGGCCTGGGTTTGCCGAGGACAGGCCTCCCCTTTTTGTCGACGCAGTAGATCAGGATCGGCAGCAGCAGGCCGTGGTTCGGGTTCTTGAGGTCGAGCAGCCGCTTCCAGCGTTTGATGTTGAGATTCATGGCCGCGTAGAACCCCTGGCACCACGGCCGGGGGTCGATGCCGCCGCTGGGCATGGTTGCGAACCGGGGCGCATAATCCTGCGGTCTGTCGAAGAGCGTCTCGTTGATCCGGTTGTGGATCCTGGCGACGCTGGCAAACACGGCGTGATCGATTGAAGACCCTTTGGCCAAAACGTCGGGCGGCAACCCCATGAGCGGGCACATCCAGTCTTGCGGGTCCGCGAACCGCGGCCCGGTGACTGCCGCCGTTACGAAGCCATCCAGCGCCGACATGGTCCGCACCAGCGGGCGGGGGTTGGTCTTGGCGGCCATCCAGGCCTCCAGCGCCTGGTCCGACAGCGCCATGTCATCGATCGCGCTCATGCTGCCAGGGGGAGCGGCATCTCGTGGCGGCGCACCCAGTTCCACGGCATCAGCTCATCCCAGCGCGAGGCTGGCCAGTCATTCTGGATGCGCTCGGTGACATCAGCCATGTAGGCTTCGGCATCGACGCCGCAGAGCTTACAGGTCTCGATGATGCTGAGCACGACCGCTGACCGCTCTGCCGCGGCGAAGTTACCCGAGAAAAGCCAATTGCGCCTGCCGACCGTAAATCCACGAATGGCCCGCTCCGCGATCAGGTTGTCGGGCTCGAGCTGGCCATCGTAGAGGAAGCGGTTGAAGGCGCGCCATCGCTTGGCGCCGTAGGCGAAGGCCTTCGCGATATCGGCATGGCGCGACAAACCCTTGCCCTGGCGCATGAGCTGTCGTCGCAACGCGGCGCCCTTGGCGGCCATCATCTGTGCCTGACGGTAGAAGGGCAGATGATAGCCCCACTTCGCCATCATGATATGGGCGAGCGCGGCATAGCTGAGTTTGCCGCGTGCAATGGCCTTAGCTGGTGCGGGCGCCTGGATGATTTTATCGCAGGTCCGGCAGCTGTACTTGGGTCGAACGGTCTCGATAACCTGC
This sequence comes from Mesorhizobium sp. WSM4847, assembly GCF_055811335.1. NCBI lineage: Bacteria > Pseudomonadati > Pseudomonadota > Alphaproteobacteria > Hyphomicrobiales > Phyllobacteriaceae > Mesorhizobium > Mesorhizobium sp. WSM4847. Next base: position 152,569 of record NZ_JBVVPY010000018.1, read on the forward strand.
CAGGCCTGGGCGACCAGATCGAGCATCTCGTCGCTATCTTCGCCCATGGCGCGCAGATCGCCGCCGCAGCCCGGGCAACATGCGCAAGACGGCTCGCGAACGACCCGCTTGCGCGGCAGGTTGGGGTTGAGCTTGCGCACCGGCAACACCCGCACCTTGTCGGTGTCAGCGGCGATAGGCGGCTCGATATCGGGCACGCTGGCGGTGAAATCGGTCTCGAGATCTTCGAGTTCGAGCCGCATCTGGCCCAGCTTCTCGGACGAGCGGCCGAAGGCCTTGCGGTTGAAGCGATCGATCCGCAGTTGCAGGCGCTGGATGCGAAGTGCGGCCTCGGCGCGCTCTCTTCGCAGCTGCTCATCGCGTTCGGCGATGGTGATGTCACGGGCAGAAACGGCAGCTTCCAGAAGCGCGATCCGGGCGAAGAAATCAGCGGTTGAGGGAGCTTGTTCCGACACCCAAAACCTGTACCCGAAAGACCCTCGTTACGGAAGCAGAATCAACGCAAAATCAATAAGAAACGTCGAAATTAGCCAGCCAAACGCGGTCGATAAATCTTGCTCGGCCGGCGCCAATCGATCCCGTCCAAAAGCAGCGAAAGCTGCGCCTTGGTGAGCGACACGGAGACTTGCTCCTTGGTGGTTGGCCAGGCAAAGCAACCATCGGTAAGCCGCTTGGTGAACAGGCAGAACCCCTGGTCGTCATGCGCCAGAATCTTGATGATATGACCCTTGTGTCCGCGGAAGCAGAAGATCGCGCCGGTGTGCGGGTCGAGCGCGAGCACCTGCTGCACCATCCGCGCCAGACTGTTGATCCCGCGACGCATATCGGTCGCGCCGCAGCACAAGTAAATCCGGTCAGTCGGCACCACCGTGATCACCTGGTCAACTCCGTCAGGACGATGCGCAGCGCTGTCGGATCAACGATCCCGTCGATCCGCAGTCGCGTGCCGCTCGGAAAGGCCACGACGATCCTGCCGGCCGGGTCCGGGCAATCGGCGACGGGGCGTTCGACACCGGGCAGATCGCTCACGTCGATCCGCGCGAAGGTCGCCATCGCCCGATCGGCATCGACCTCCCCGCCGGCCATCTGCTTGCGCCACGCATAGAGCTGTGACGGAGCTACGCCGAACGCTTCCGCGACCTCCGTCACCGACGACCCCGCCGCGCTCGCCAGGTCGACCAACGCGCGCTTCTCGGTGCAACTCCACAGCCTTCGTTGCCGCACGCGCCCGGGCACCGTTGCAAGATCTTCGGCCGCCGCGGCGCCGCTTAGCTCGGCGACCAGATCGCCCCTTGCATGTTCCAATGTCATGGCCCGAAAACTCCATGTTCATCGGCTTATTGCAAGGTGCCTGGGCGCATCGCTTACCGTAGATCTGGCGCGCCCCCATGCCATGCGGGCGGATTGAGCACCGGGGGCTGGAGACTGGACCATTTCTTTTCCTGCCAACTGAACCAGTTTGCAGCTACTCTTCCTGAAAGCCAAGAGCACGTCCGAAGTGGATGCCCGAGCCCGCCCACCGATCCAAGACTGGCCCGGTCTGCGAACAGCCAATCGGCTTCGCTACCCGCGCGATCCTGCTACGATCCGGCTGGTGTTTCCAGTGCCGTTCAGCCATCCGTCATCCTGAACTCGACCTACGGCTTCGAAAGCGTTGCGGCGAAGGGGCCGCCGCCTTGGCGGCGCAATCCTCGGCGGCGCGGAAACCCTCCACACGGGCTTAGCTACATCACCGGCGCCGCGCTCTCGCTATGTTCGGCCTTACCTGGTTCTGCGCGGGCTGAAGACTCTTGCGCTTCGCGAAGGGCACAGACCATGACGCTTGCGATCGCGCAGGTGCTCGAGGGGCGCTCCCCTTCCTCGACTCCCATCCCGATCAGGCGATTGCCCGAGAGCAGATGTCGGGCATCGCCAACGCTAACCCCTGCGTGACCTTGACCAACAGATCCTCGGTTTCCTGAAGATGGCGTCGTCGAAATCTGCACCGGCGTCGTATTGCCGTAAATCAAGGATGCAAACAACAGGGCCGGATGATTGGAGGCCGAAGCATCAAGCCGCATTCAGACAAGATCGTCGCCCCACCGACGCATTTTGCCAAAAGGAGCTCAACGACGAACATGCCGGCTTGGCGCGCCGAAGGGCCGCCGCCTTTCCCGCAAGCGGCCCAGCCCGCTCGCCACCGGGGTCAACCCACGCCAATCTATCCACCAACGCTCGTCCCATCCGCTATGCGCAACACCAAGCTGATGTCGCAGGGGCGGTCACCGACCCGGTACGCCGTCGAGAAACGACGAACTGGTGCTGTCTTGAGCCACCGGCAAGCAAATCCATTGCTGATCCGCGACTGCAATAAGCGTTAGCTGGAGCGAACATGCATGCTCGCGGCAGACGCAATCATCAGGACCCTTGCCTCGGTCAATTGGATTGGAGACCGTCATATGAAGGTGCAGACCGGTGTTTGGGCAGCTATTATCGGTCGTCCCGACTTTGGCATGAGTTTTGGTGGACGCGAGCAGCTTGCGAGGGATGCATCCGAACGTGGCGCTGCTCCCACAATTGTCGCAGCTCTCCTGTGAGAGCCTCGCGCAGGCCCTGATCCGGCGTAATTGTGTCGAGGAGATCCGCGAGCACGGCTTCGCCTTCGATCCGCGTCAGCAGATCGAACAAGCCATGTGAAATACGCGCACAGTCACGGTGATCCGTTCGGATTTCGCAGACGGTCTCGTGGCGATCCTGCGCCGTGTATGCGCGGACTTTATGCAGGGATACATAAGGCGGCAATGAAACCGCGAGCGCAGTCCAATCCTGCAGCGTTGCGGCCCGTTTTTTGACGAGGTACGGCCCGACCACAAGTCCATCCAGCTCTGTTGTCAGGAACGTGGCAATCGAGTCTGCAACTGAATCTACGATCGGCTCTGCATTGTTGTTAAAGGACGTATTGAGCAGAATTGGGATGCCTGTCCGCTGCTTGAAGGCATTGATAACGTCCCAGTAGGCCGGACTGGCCTTGCGCGATACTGTTTGCAGCCGAGCCGTACCGTCGACATGCGTGATGGCGCCGAGCAAATCACGCTTGGAATCGCGCACACGAACTACGAAATTCATGAAGGGAAATTCGCACGCACTGCCCGGGAGGTCGAAAAATTCGCGCGCATCCTCCTCCAACACTGATGGGGCGAACGGGCGATATCCTTCCCGCTTCTTGACCATAGCGTTGATCCGGTCCTTATTTGAAGCGGGCCTGGGGTCGGCAAGAATGCTGCGATTTCCGAGCGCTCGCGGCCCGAACTCCGAGCGACCTTGCACCCAGCCGATCACGGCGCCACCGACCATCCACTCGGCTGCCCTATCCGCCACCTCCTCAGTGCGTTCAAACTCCAGGTGCCCCGCCCACGCCTTTAGTTCCTCTTCGACAGCGTGATCGCTCGCGAGTTCCGGCCCCCAATAGACCTCCTGCAATCGCGTACGCGGCGCTGGGCGGCCCAGCTCATTAGACACGATTAGCGCGGCGCCTAATGCGCATCCAGCGTCATGCGATGCGGGCTGCACGAAGATGTCTTCGAAAAGTCCTGAATAGAGCAGCTTGCCGTTCATGGAGCAATTGTGCGCAACTCCGCCGGCCAGGCACAACCGCGTCATCCCGGTGGCCTCACGATAATGACGAAGAATGTGAAACACGATGCGTTCGAGCGCTTCCTGTAACGACGCACTCACATCCATATGCTGCTGAGTGAATGGCATTCCCTTTTGCCGAACCTGAATGCTGCGGAGCAAAGTCGGACCGATGCGGTCCAGGTGGACGCGATACTCGCCGTTTGCAGAGAGTTCATAGAATTGCTCGAAAAGCTCGCGATAGGGAACGGGATCGCCGTAGGGGGCAAGCCCCATTACCTTATATTCATCGAACAAGCCGTAGCCGAGATACCGGATCGTCTCGAGATAAAATTGCCCGAGAGAATTGTTCTCTGGGAAAGTCGCAAGTTGCGTAATTTCAGTACCAGATCCAACCGCCACAAGGCCCGACAGGAAATCACCAGAGCCATCAATCGCGAGAATCAGACTTCGCTCGAAGCCCGACATTGCAAATGCACTCACGGCGTGCGCCTGATGATGACTTACGAATGAGATACGCGAAGCGTCGAGCTCGGTACCGAACTCCTGCGCCAGCAGCTGCTGCATCAACAGTTTAGCATCCAACGGAATGGAGGCGTCCGGCTGGGAAACAAGCATGTTTTCAAGCATTGCGTTGCTATAGTCTTCGGTAGCGTAGAACGCCACTCGATCGATTTCGCTGAGCTGAACCCCAGCTGCTGAAAGACAGTATTGAGCCGCACTAATTGGGAGCTTGTTGGAATGTTTGATCCGATTGAGGCGCTCCTCTTCTACCGCCGCAATGACCTGTCCGTCCCGGACGAGCACCGCAGCGCCATCGTGCATGAATGTGTTTGGAATCTGAAATCTGTTTTCATAGACTTTGTCCAATCCGCCGTTCAATCCTAGACACAGCATCTCGCTCTCCATTAGTCGTACAGGAATACTAAATTGGCCTGTCTCGAGACCGTTCGATCAGAAAGACAGGCCGCGTTGTCGCTCGCGCCCGAACGCCAGCCAAACATCACCGGCCTCAAGGAAATTCTATGAGATCCGCCGGGATCAACATAAGATCCTGTGCTCGAGACGCCGGGCGTTCCATAGCGTTGTGAGATTGAATCGACGCCAGCCAAAATCCTTCGCGGCACACGCTGGCGATGTCGTTTTTATTTGCGTCCATAGCGCATGGTTTATCTCCTTCTCTTTCGCGTCAGCGCATCAGTCGGCGGCGCAACAGCGCCATCGAGAGGAAGAATGGCAACAGCGCGTACAGGCCGAGCACCCCGATGTGCAGGGCGATGCCGCCGATCGGGCGATCAAGCATGACCGGACGAATGAGGTCGATCGCATGTGCCAGCGGCATGCATCGCGCTATCTGCTGAAAGGTGTCAGGCAGCTGATTCAATGGGAAAACGGCGCCCGACAGGAACAGCATGGGTGTAAGGATAAGCGTCTGGTAAAATACGAAGTAATCGTAGCTGGGCGAAAGTGCGGTGACGACCATCGCGAGGCTGGCAAATACGAACCCTGTCAGAGCAATGAATGGCAGCGCATAGAGGACGGACGGCCAGGCTGTATAGCCCAAGGCTGCGGTGACAATGGTAATTGCCATACCGGCCAGGAAGGCCTTGGTGGCTGCCCACGCCAGTTCCCCCAGAACGATGTCGCCGAGGGTAACGTGCGTATACAGCATGGCTTCCCATGTGCGTTGAGAATGCATGCGAGCGAAAGCCGCGTACAGTGTTTCGAGGGTAGAGGCGGTCATCGCACCGACCCCGACCATGCCGGCCGCCAAAAAGGCGATGTACGGCGCACCGTCGACGCGGCCGACCATTATGCCGAGGCCGGTACCGAGGCCGAAAAGGTAGATCATTGGATCGGCGAGGTTACCGAGAATCGCCACGAATGCGACTTTCTTCCATGCCAGATAGTTGCGGCGCCACACCGCAACCCAGTTCCACGCATTGGCGGGCAGCACCGCCGCAAGACCTTCAATCATCGTTCACTCCTCCATCTCGCGCCCGGTCAGCCGCAAGAAAACATCCTCGAGATTGGCTGGACGCAGAAGAAGACGCAGACCTGCTCGCCCCTGCAGTTGCGTTCGCACCTGGTCAGGGTCAGGCGCATAGCAATAAAGGGTTTCGCCGCTGATCTCGATGCGCTGAGAATGTGGCTTGACCAGCGAATGCAACTCGTGCGGATCGCCGCCGTAAATCTCCATGACCTGGCATCCGATATGCTCGTCGATCAGCGCCTGCGGGCGGCCTTCGGCAAGGTTGCGACCCTTTTCGAGCACGCACAGCCGATCGCATAATCGCTCAGCCTCTTCCATGAAATGCGTCGTCAGGATAATCGTCTTGCCGCGTGCCAACAGCGCGCGCAGCCGCTCCCAGATCAGGTGGCGCGCGTGCGGATCGAGGCCGGTGGTCGGCTCGTCCATCACAATGAGCTGGGGGTCGTTGATCAACGCCCGCGCCATCGTCAGACATCGCTTCATGCCGCCGGACAGTTCCGAGACGCGCGCATCCGCCTTGCGCTCGAGGCGAGCGAACTCGAGAAGCGACGGGATGACCGCTTCGCTCTCGCGTGTGCTCATGCCGAAGTAGCGTCCGAACACCAGCAGGTTCTCGCGTACGGTGAATTCCTGGTCAAGATTGTCGAATTGCGGGACCACGCCAATGCCCCTACGTGCCAGCCGAGCGCGCGCCGGCACCGGGACGCCGAGCACCGTGATCGTGCCCGCGTCAGGGCATGTCATGCCGAGGAGCATACGCGCAATCGTGCTTTTGCCGGCCCCGTTTGGTCCGAGGAGACCGAAACACTCTCCCGACGCAACGGTGAACGACAGGTCGTCGACAACGACCTTGTTCCCATACGACCTGGTTACGCCGGCAAAATCGATTGCCACGGTCGACAGAGAGTCATGCACGGAGCTTTTCGCGCTTGTTTGCCGGTGACACTCCCGTTCGATCGGAGGAGTCTCGGGCCGCCGCAAATCCTCTGGACCCAACTTTCGCTTCAACACTTGATGTTTCTGGTCCTGGCTCAACACTCTTCCACCTGCGATCACGTGACTATTGCTGTTCGCTGTAAGCTGCGTCAGATCCCACCAAGGCGGGCTTTGGAATGGCGCCGTCGATGTCTGTCACAGTGGCGGCCGAGCTTCGCGACAACCAATCGCTATTGCTCAATGTACACAGCGCGTATGCTTTCAACGGGAGCAAGAGAAAGATGTTGATGAGTGTGTGGAGCGAGAATCCGAGAAATCGAAGTTGGCGCGCACGAAACGCTGCCACGCTGCAGCGAACTATAGTCATGACCGCAATAGTCAGGCATGCCGTCCAAGGGACAGTACCTGTCGTTATGAATTGCGCGAGCCCAGCCAGGAGCGACAAAGAGAGCAATAATGGGCCAAGATTCTGCCCAATCACGTCCAATGTGAGATAAATATTAAGGCCGCGCAGCAGTTGGAGCGCCAGCAACGTGTCACGGAACGTGCTCCGGGCCCAGCGAAGCTGTTGGCGCAGATAGGGACCCATGCTGCTGGGAACGACTGTTGCCGCGACGGCCTCCGGGACATACTCTGTTCGAAAGCCTGCTTTCAGCATCAGGATCGTAAGGTGGCGGTCCTCACCGAAGTCGCTCGGCTTCCCTCGAAAGCGCTGCGTCTCGTATTGATCCAGCAGCGAAACAAGCGCGGTTCGCCGGTACATGGCACACGGACCGCAGCAACACATGACAGCACCGAACCGAGCCTGCGCTGCCCGCTCTTCGTTGCAGGCGAGCCAGTATTCCATGTCAATCAACCGCGTCAGCCAAGTTTCATTGCGATTACTAGCCGCCAACTGGCCCATGGCGGCGCCGATCGCTTGATCTTGCATCTTTAGCGCAAGCCTTGTGACGACGTCCGGCGCGAGTATCGTGTCCGAATCTACATTGAGCACCAAATCTCCGCACGAGCGGCGAACCGCCGCAATCTGTGCCTTGCGCTTTCCGACATTCTTTGGGAGCGCAATGAATTCGAACCTCGGATCACCAGCGTATTCCTCGTGTACACCTACGAGGGCATCGCGGTTTCCAGAACCGTCATCAACAACATAGACCTGCAGTTTTCCGGCGTAGTCCTGACTTGCAATGGAAGCCAGGCAGTCCGAGAGGGTGCGAGGAGCCTCGTTGTAGCACGGGATAATGACATCGACGCTCGGCCAAGGCTCACAGCCGGCCGGTTCGCCCGAGGTCGGCGGTACGTTTGTAGGCAGGGTATAAAACACCTGCGCGGTCTTATAGACGGTCGACAGCAGCGCATAAGAGCAGACTGCAACAATACTGGCTGGGGCAAAGAGGTTCATGCGATGTCAGATTTCTCAGTGAATTTGAGGACGCGAGCGGACAATAAATCCGCGGTCAATGCTGTATTCAGATCGATCGATGCGATGAGGGGCGGGTCGCGCTGACTGATATCATTGCGGGTGTTCTTCATAGCTCTGGACCGTTCCGATCGATCAATGTGCCGGCCGGCCACTCGCTCATTGAGCGTCCAATTGGGAGCACCATGACGAGTACGTCGTCGTCGACTCGCGTGGGAGGCAGATCGGGATACACGTCCGGGAGGGTTGAACGCACGCGAACGCCCGACAAAATGCTCGCCAAGCCTTTGCGGCAGAACCTACCAACATGGTTCCGGAGCGCGTGCCGAACCGTGCCGAAAGCGAATGGAACGCCAAGCTGCTGCAGCACTGGATACATCGCGCTGATCGAATGGGCGATTCCTAGCCCCTCAAGATCCGGACGGACCCCGTATAGACCGAGTTCAGCGACAAGCAGATCAGCGTCGTCAACCTTGATGTATCGGCGCAGCAGGCCCAAGTGAGCCGCTATCCCGTGCACATCATTGCCGATTGCGCGGACCTCCGGCCTCGCACCCGCCCAACTTCGACCGCCTTCGAATTGCTTTCCATTAAAGGCTCCGGTAGGCTCATAGGTCTTCCGGAAGAACTCAGAGAGTTCGAGGTGATCGGAAAGCCGCAACTCGTTTTCCCAGCACAACCTCCACTGCACGTCAGAGCGCATGCGAAGACTTCCTCTTTTTCGGGTTCTTTTGTGCACCTCACGCGGCAGAGCAACGCGGTGCATGTCATGTGGGGGGTCTATGAACGACCCGCCCAGATTGGTAAAATTGATTGTTTAGATCGCGAGCATCCACGCTATGGATGTTAAAACCATGCGTTTCGAAGGCCCATGATCTGAACCTTCCGGCCGTGCTCGATTGGCCCATAAAGCGACGGCACCGAGGCAGCTGTCGGTGACACAACCTGCTTCAAGAGCGGCCGCCAGCGGCGTGGCTGCGCCTCGTGCCGAAGCAGCGATCAATTGGAGGATGGGCCCGACTGTTAGGCGTCAGCAAACGCGGCGACCGTTGACGCACGCTGATGATCCATACGCGATCGCGCAGCTCTGGATCGCGCCGGCGGCAAACAGGTTCCGCGAAGCCTCAGGCTCGACAAGTTGCGGCAAAGGCGGCATCCCAATGGCGCTGCGGTCGCGCTCGGCAACAAGAATCGTCTGGTCGATGCTCGCTGCCTGGCAACCGGTACTGTCGGTAAAGCAGCCTGACGGACCTGGAGAGCGAGAAGGAGGGCGCACCTCGGCCTTGCAGCAAAATGGCAGAGATGGGGAAACGGTCACCCCGTCGCTTCCGAACCTGATGTGTGGACCGCAAATGCTTCGGCCGACGTCTGGGGCCGTTGAGGTGGAAGCGGGCGAAAACCCGTCGAGGCTCGCCGCGCTGAACATCGAGCCGCATGAAGAAGCCGGATATACGTCAGCAGTTGTGACCATCAACTAGATCCAGCTAACTTGTTGCAATCGGGCGCTCTTATACGTCCACATATAGGGTCAGCTTGACACCACGAGCGCACGTGTCACCAAGTCAACTTCGACAATTCGTTTCATCAGGAAGCGGAAATCGGCTTTCGGAAGCGGGCCAGCAGGCAGTCTTCATTGATCGACGCGCCCCGGCACTCGATGCGTGTCATCTCGGTCAACGATTTGTTCAGCATGGCGCTTCAAGCAAAGTTGGCCTATTCGGCGGCCTTCGGGAAGGCGATCGCCGGCTCGTCAAGCGAGCCCGGTCTTGCGGGGGTCTCTACAGTCGCACCGACTGTCTTGCCGCGCCGGAATACCCGACGGAAGAATGCATAGAAGCGGCTGTTCTTGCTGCGCGTGAACACCATCAGCATCGACGGTGTCACCACCAGCGTCAGCAAGGTGGCGAAGGACAGGCCGAGGACGATCGCCGAGGACAGCGATATCCACCATTGCGTCGACGGCGCGTTGATCGTCGTCTCGTGATGGAAGATTTCGAGACCGAGGCCGAAGGCGATTGGCAACACGCCGAGGATCGCCGACACCGCTGTCAGCACGACCGGCCGGGCACGTTCACGGCAGGTCTGCAGCACCGCGTCCATCTTGTCCCAGCCCTCTTCGCGCAGCCGGTCATAGGTGTCGATCAGCACAATGTTGTTGTTCACCACCACGCCGGCCAGCGCGATGACGCCGATGCCCGACATGACGATGCCGAACGCCCCTCCGGTCAACAGCAATCCCAGGAACACACCGACCGTCGCCATGACCACGCAGGACAGCACCAGCCAGACGCTGGTGAACTTGTTGAACTGCATCAGAAGCACCAGGAAGATCAGGAAGATCGCGGCACCGAAGGCCTTGCTGAGGAAGGCGCTGGCCTCGGCGCTGTCCTCGTTCGAGCCGGCGAGCTTCCAGCGTATGCCGCTGCCGAGATCCACTTCGGCGACAGCCCGGCTGACCTGCTGCTGGACGGCCGCGACCTGCTCGCCGGCGGCGACATTGGCCTGGACGACCACGGTGCGCGCGCCATCGATGCGGTTGAGGATGCCGAC
>NZ_JBVVPY010000019.1:0-38229 GCF_055811335.1 Mesorhizobium sp. WSM4847
ATGACGTCTCGGCACTACGGGCGCTGGTCGACAAGAAGGAATAGCGAAGGCTGTCGCTGCGGCGGGGGGCACCGCACGTTTCATACTCCTCGGCCGCAAGTGATTATTCCTTCCGGCAAGCCGGGCAACCTAGCGTGCCAGCGCGCGGGTCGGGCTTTGATCACTTCACCCCTTGCAAGAATCATGACTGGGCTTCTTGATGCGGGCACGGAACGTTATCCCCAGCCTGCTTGCAGACTTACAAGGGCGGATCGAAGGGTGAAGCCGCATGGACGTTAAATACCAAATCTTCGTCAGCTCGACCTACGCCGATTTGGTGGACGAAAAACGGTCGGTCATCGAGGCCGTTCTTAACCTCCGGAATATTCCTGTGGGGATGGCGGCATTCCAAGCCAGCGACGACACTCAATGGGATTACATTAAGCGGCGCATCGATGACAGCGACTACTACGTACTCATCGTAGCAGAGCGGTACGGCTCAGAGTTGAAGGGTAAAAGCTACACCCAGATGGAGTACGGGTACGCCGTCGCCCAAGCGTGCCTACCGTGGCGTTTTTGCTCGAAGGCGGTGCTCGCAAGACGTGGGCCGCGGAAAAGGTCGAGTTCGAGAAAAAGGCCAAACTCGAGAGATTCCGAAAGCTGTATGAAAAGAAGCTCGTCAAATATTGGCGCAACAAGGACGATTTGGCGGGTAAGGTTGCGATGGCTATTAGACGTTATGACCGTGGTCTGAGCGGCGGCCCACCCTTAGTCTTTGCAGCTGTTTAGCAACGGGGGTTTGCTCGGGAGTGCCGAGCCGAGCCCCAAGCGAGGAAGGACGGGCCATGGAGCAAGATAACGTTTTTTACGTCGGTGTCGATGTGTCGAAAGCCAAGCATGCTGTCGCGATTGCCGAGGGCGGACGCGGTGGAGAGGTCCGGTATTTCGGCGAGGCGTTCCCCGCGCGTCGTCACCGGAACATCGTAGCCGTGAAGCCGAACCGTGACGGTCCCGTCATCGTGAACAAGCGTCACCTCGCCATCGTGATCGTGTCGCACGGCTTGGCTGAAGACCAAGGCCTGTTCGAGCGACGAATACGAACTTCTTGGCGTCGAGCGCGAGGCAGGCAAGCCGGCTTTCGCGCTCATGGCCGAGCGCGGCACGGACGCTATGTCGGCTCGGCTTTCATTACCTTGAACCGGGAGTTGCGCGAACGGCTCTGGAAACGGGTGCAGGAGCATGCAGGAGCCCCGCCAAACGGGATGAAACGGCCGGCGACGCAATGGGTCAAGCCAGTGCTGATCGGCCGCGTGAAGCATCTCCGCGGCGAGGAGAATCTGCGCCATGCCTCGCTGCAGGATTTTCGGGAGGAAGACTAGGGTAAAACTCAGTCATTCTGGCTATGCCGCGAATGGCCGAGATAGGTTAGGCCCTGCCGTTTGAATCGGTCGGCGGCAACGAGCACAGAGCGCCACTTTCGGACCTTCGAGCCCGCCCAGTTAAAGGTGCAGTTCTCGATCCCGAAGCGGTCCTTGGATCGGGAGGCGGGGCCACATCACCATTCGTTCGTGCAGTCGACCTCAGTCGCAGATCTCTCAGAGGCTCTGGCGGTGCGTCTCGCTTTTCCCTACAACCCCAGGGCGGGCGGCCCGATGATAAATCCATAGATCCTACCGCGGGCGGTTTATGCCAGTAATGGCGATTCCGGTCGAGCCGGCTCCATGATCTATTCAGCCGGCGATCGCAGCCGACCGATTGAAGATGATGGTCACCTTGGTTCCTTCACCGACGGCCGAGGTGACGTCGAACTGCGCCTTGGCATTTTCGGTCAGCGACCGCGCGATGAGGGCTCCGAGTTTACCGGGTGCAGGCCATGTCACACCCTCAGGCAGACCGATACCGTCGTCAGCGACCACGACCCGGCAACCATTGCCGTCCACTATGCTCCGCAGCGTGATTGTCCCTCCCTCCCGACCGCTGAAGGCATGCTTCAGCGCGTTTGTAAGAAGCTCGTTCACAACCAGTCCTGTCGGCATGGCGACATTTATCGAAACCGGATAGGTGTCGACCTTCATGTCGAGGCGGATACCCTCCACCGCGTGAGAGGTCATCACGGCGGAGGCTATCTGGCTCAGATAGACGCCCAAATCGATCTCGTCCTTGTCATCCTCACCAGACAGCGCTTGATACAGGATCGCGAGTGCGTCAACCCGCCCAGCCAGCCGCTCAAATCGCTTCTTGTCTGGCTCGACTGCGTTCCGAGTTTCCATTCGGATGAGCGCAGTGATCATTTGCAGGTTGTTCTTGACCCTGTGCTGCAGCTCGCGGAGGAGCGTATCTTTCTCCCGGATCCGCTCCTCAATGGACAGTTTGTCCGCATCGCTATGGGCAGACACATCCACCAGGGCGACAAGCCGAAAGCAGAGCTTGCCGTCGTCGTCCTCGATGACATTCGAATAGACGTCTACGATCGCTGAACCTGAGCCTTTGCGCTCGAGGCGGAAGGTTCCAATGAAGTCCGTTTGTGTGACAATCGCTTCATCGATCCGCTGATCGAAGGGCGCTTTCACCGCACTCCCCGAAAGCCCCTTCCAATTCTCCTGCTCAAGGCGAGCGGCGGCAAGCCCGGAAAGCTTCTCGAATTCTGGATTGGCGTAGACCATCGTCTCGCCATCCCTCAGATCCGATACCGCAATGGCGATAGGAACTTGGTCGAGGAACTTCTTGAACTGTTCACTTTCGAGCGCAGTCGCAAGTTCGGGAGTGTCGAGCAATTGTTCGACAGGCTCGTGCCTATTATCGTCGGATGTCATCCGTTGAGCCCGGTCCTTTTCGCCGTGTAGCAACAGCCATACCCGTGAAGTTAGCTATACGCCTGACATCAGATCAAGGCTACAACACCTAGGCTGTGGTTTGGCGCTGAACGCATTTGATCGTTTCACGATTGTTGGTGAAACCGCGAACGGTATCGTCAACGATGACGCGAGTGCTCCTAGGACCGGATGAGCCCACTCGGCTGGTATCCAACGCATCTTTATGAGTCGTCGCCAGAGGTCGGTACGGGAGGAGGTGTGATTTCCTCGCCGTCTCCGGACGAAGCGTGCCGAGGCCTCACGTAATCGCGGTCGATCTTGCCTTCCTCAGCCTTGTAGAAATACTGGCTCGCGATGAGCCAACCTTGAGAGGCCGAAGCGGGGGGATGCAAGTGATGAGCATGAAGGGCAGCGTGGTCAGCAGATGGACCCAGTACGGTGTGTCAAAAGCGACCTGCTGCCATACGCCAAGAAGAACGCTCGGCACACATGCAAAGCAGATTACGAAGAACGCGGGACCATCAGCGGGATCTGCAAACGAGTAGTCGAGATCGCACACTTCGCATTTAGGCTTAAGCGTCAGGAACCCGTTGAAAAGATGCCCTTTCCCACAACGGGGGCACAAACCGCGTACACCAGTGAGAACCGGTTGAAGTGGAGGCCATTCGTCAGTCATAATTGGTCCTCAAGATTGCCGTATTGAACGAGCATGGGCGTCGGCCTGACTCGTGCTCGATCACCAGTGATTGTCCCTTCACGGGTTTGCCTGGGAAAGACTTGCCAGAACCACTTCGCCGTTGGATGTTTCACGCGCCGTTGGCGAGCAGGGATCTCTTTGACGTCGCGCGCCGTGCCTTCGCGTCTTCCTCCTGCTGCCGGGCAAAAATGCGATCATCGCGTCCGGTGGTAGGCGCGAGCTCGGTCGACAGCCGTGCCTTGGCATCGAGCTTGAAGCCTGCCATGGCGGTAACCCCCTTGATCCGGGTCTCGCTTAAAAGCCGAAGTCGCTCAAACCTGAGTGATCGTCCGGTCGGCGGCCGAGCGGCCAGCGGAACTTGCGGTCCGCTTCCGTGATCGGATGCTCGTTGATGCTGGCATGGCGCGCGCGCATTAGCCCGTCTTCGGCGAACTCCCAGTTCTCGTTGCCATAGGCACGAAACCACTGACCGCTGTCGTCGTGGTATTCATAGGCATAGCGAACGGCAATGCGGTTACCCTGAAAGGCCCAAAGCTCTTTGATCAGGCGATAATCGAGCTCGCGGTTCCATTTGCGCGTCAGGAAGGCCTCAGCCTCGGCACGGTTGGTTGCGAACTCGGCGCGATTGCGCCACCGCGTGTCGACTGTATAGGCAAGCGCCACTTTGGCGGCATCGCGGCTGTTCCAGCCATCTTCGGCAAGGCGGACCTTCTCGATGGCGGACTGTTCATTGAAAGGGGGAAGCGGCGGACGGGACATTGATAAGTTCCTTGGTTGTGTAGCGCTGAAAGAAGGGAGGGTGGGTGCAGGAAACGACCACCCTTCATTGGTCATGCGGCAAGGCGATCGATACGTGGAAAATCGATCTCGGTGCCCAGAGCTTCGTTGACGTAGTTGGTGAAGGTGTTCAGCGCGACATGCGCAATGATCTCGAGAATTTCGGCATCGCCGTAACCGGCAGCGCGGACCTTTTCGATTTCGTCCGGCGCCACCGAGCCGCGCGCGTCGACAAGGGCGCGGGCGAATTCGACAGCGGCGGCGGCCATTGGATCTTTCGAGGTGCCGCGGCGGTTCGCTTCGATTTCGCTCTCGTCCAGCCTGGCGAATTTTGCGCCAGTATAGGTATGCGCGGACAGGCAGTAATCGCAACCATTGACCTCGGCCATGGTCAGGGCGATCCGCTCGCGGGTGGCCGGAGCCAGCTGTCCCTTGCCGAGAGCGCCCTGCAGCGCCGTCAGACCGTTCAGAGCGGCCGGGCTGTTCGACACCAGGCGAAAGATGTTCGGCACGGAGCCGATCTGCTTCTGGACGGCTTCAAGCACAGGGCGGGACGCTTCCGGTGCATCGTTGATTGTGGCGGGCGTGGGAATGCGGGACATGTCTATCTCCTTGATTTGGTTTTGAAAGGCTGTCCCTTTCGTCCCGGATAAGATGCTCCGGTTCTGGACGATGATGAACGTCGAAAAGGCGGAAGATACTCTTGCGTCAGACGCATCAATGACGAGTATCAGAGTTCGAGTTGGATCTGGTTTCCGCCGTCGGTTTCTTGGGCGGGGACTGCGCAGCACAGCAGCACTTTGCACCTTTGGTGAGCTTGGTGCGGCATGGTGTGCTCCAAGGCAGGCGGTCGGGCTCATTCCTGATGAGCCCACTCGGCTGATATCCAACGCATCTTTCCGCCGTCGGCCACGATTCGTCCCAAGCCCGGGAAAGGCATGTGGGTGGCTGCGACCAGGGCTTTTTCCTCGGCCGCACGCGGAAAAAATCGTTCGCGCATGATCTGCGCGGCCGGTCGGTCCTGCTCGAACAGGAAGCCGACCTCCGGGTTCGAGGGATGGACAACCGGGAAGAGCATGTCCGAAACCATCAGCAGACTTTGTCCGCCGTCCTCGATGCGGACTCCGATGTGCCCGGGCGTGTGGCCGGTCAAGTCGATGATCGAGACGCCCGGTGTGATCTGACGTTCGCCATCCATTGCCTGCAGGTTCGGATAGAGGCGGACCAGTTCCAAAGATGCATCGAAGCTGGGTTTCAGGAACTCCGGAGCTGAAATTCTCTTCGCGGGATCAGTCCAGTACGCGACGTCACGGCGATCGACGTACACGTCAGAATTCGGGAAGTTCCGGCTTCCACCGGCCACCAGGCCGCCGAGGTGATCGACATGCATATGCGTGACGATGACCGCCCCGATATCTTCTCTCGTGATTCCCATTGTTTTGAGCGCATCAGGGAGCTGTCCCGTTTTGCCCATCGCGCCGGCGGGGCCGGTGTCGATCAGGATCAGGCGCTCGCCGTCATCGACGAGATACTGGTTAAACACGAAGCGGATGCCTCCGGGCTTCGCCGTCGATATCGCCTGCGCTTCTTCCTCAACTTGTTCGGCCGTGCTCCCGGGGAAATAGCCGAAGGGCATATCGGCAAACCCGTCCACCAGCGCGGTTACGGTGAAGCGGCCGATCCTGATTTGTGCTGAGGGGACGAGCGCTTTGGGATCGGCAGTCCGCGCTTTCGCGGTATTCACGGTGGCGGCCAAAGCGGAGCCTAGTGCAACTGGGACCGCGGGGATTGCGAAGGCAAAGGCTCTGCGCGAAAGATTTGTCATGAGTTTCTCCTGCTGAACGAAAGTTCTCTTCGGCACTGGGTATCGGGGTTGATTTTGGCGTGCGGGCGCATCAACCCGGCGCTTACGCTCTCCAGACGCGCTGGACAGATAGACTTTCACCGGCGCGTCGTCGGTGGCCACCCATAGATGCCCAATTACTATCTGGGTTCTTGAGCAGAAGATCTGGCTGCTCGGAGCACAAAGTCGGGCTTTCGGTCATGTCCATTACCTTGTGTAGTACCAGTTAAAATAATAGCCGGGTCCGCATCTTGGACGCTCATACTTGCGCCATACCGCCGTCGACAAAGAATTCGACGCCATTTACAAAGCTGCTTTCTTCCGACGCCAAGAAGAGCGCCGCTGCTGCGATTTCGTCCGGACGTCCCATGCGTCCCAGAGGAGTCTGGGCGATTAAAAACTCCGTCATCTGACGACCTTGTTCGAGATCAGGCGTTAAGCCGTGCAAACCCGGCGTCGAAGTCGCGCCCGGCGACAGGACGTTCACCCGGATCCCGGAACCTTTCAGATCGAGAATCCAGCTCCGGGCGAAGCTGCGAATCGCTGCTTTGCTCGCGCCGTAGACGCTGAAAGCAGGGGATCCGTGGCTTCCAGTAGTGGAACCGGTTAAAATAATCGAGCCACCGCCCTGCATCAGCGGCAATGCCTTCTGCACGGTAAAAAGCGTGCCTTTAACATTGACGCCGAAGGTGGTGTCGAAATGCGTCTCGGTAATCTCGCCCAGCGGCATGAACTCGCCAAGCCCGGCATTTGCGAAGAGGATGTCGATGCGGCCCTTCTGGGCCGTGATGGTCTCATACAGTCGGTCGAGGTCCTGAGCACTAGAAACATCGCTGCGAACGCCAGTGACGTTGTCACCTAACGACGCGACGGCTTTATCCAGCTCGGGCTGGCGCCGTCCCGTTATGAACACGTACGCGCCCTCCGCCGTAAAGCGCTTTGCACTTGCTAGGCCGATACCGCTATTTCCGCCGGTAACGAGAGCGATTTTTCCGTCTAATTTTCCCATGATCGGTTCCAGTGCGCATGGCTGCAGAGGCAGCGGTTTAAAGTCTTAACTGAAAAGCTGCAGTGATTCTCAGCCGGCTGGTCATACGCCCGCGTAAGCGAGCCTGGTGAAGAAGGCGGGATTCATGATGAACTGTCTCGGCGCCAGCCAACCTCCCGCCTCGGCGAAAATAGCCGAGGCTAGGCAGCACAGGCAGAAGCCGCGGCGAGACAAATTGATTGTAGCGCATTGGGCATCGTGCTCTCCTACGCCATGTAGTGTCAGGCTAGAGGGCCTCGCCGGGAGCCTCACCCTTTGATGAAATCCAGGATGTCCTGGTTCAGCCGGTCCTTGTGGGTCGTCGGTTCCAAGGTCGAAGAGGATCAGGTCCTTCTCGGTCCGGATCAGCGGAACGTTGCATTTCGCATCGATGGCGCCGCTGCTCCCGCCAAGCCGTTTCTCGATGTCGACCCATTCGGCAGGCATCGCGTCCGGTGCGACGACCTCCGCCGGCAGCATAAAATGGCCGTCGCTCAGCACCGTGATGTTGAAGGAACCGTGGCGGAAGCGGTGGGGCGAGGCGGCCATGGCGCGCCATGGCCGCACTGACGAGCAGCCGACAAACCCGGCGGCGCCGGCAAGGAAGGTGCGTCGATCAAGTCTCATGGCCCAATCTCCTGATCTCGAATTGTCTGGTGGCTGCAGCCAACAGCGCAGCGACGGCGGCAGACGGCGGCCAGGCCCCGTCGCCGAGGATGAGCAGGCCATCTCCCGCGCCCTTGGGGAGGATATCCAGCAGGCTCGGTAGAACGGCGATCGGCTTGCCTGCCTGCAGGAACTGAGCGATCAGCGCCGCGGCCGAGTTGCGATCAGCGTCGCGCCAGAGCGCGCCCGGCTCGCCGACGCAGAAACCTCCGTGAAAATCGTCCTCGAACAGCTCGCCGAATCTGAGCGTGTTGGCGAGATCGTCGCGGGCGCGGCGGTCGGCCTGGAACCGCCTTGCAAGCTCGTCGGCTTCCGCTCCCAGTCGCGTGAAACGCGTGGGCCAGGGGTAGCCGCCGCACATCGACGCTACAAGCACCTCGGCGCCCGCATCCTGAAGCGCGTAGTAGACCCCCAGGAACTGCTCGAGCCCGACGTTGCCGGCTTCCGAGGACCGACTGAGCATGACGGCTATGCGAAGCGGCGCGCCCGTGGACGTCATCTCGGCCCCCTGACAATCACTCGACTCCGGTCAATGCCAACCGCACCGGCACGCGCGCGGCGATCCATCGCAGCACGTGGGCGATCACCTCCTTGCGGCCGAGATCGTTGAGCAGGTCGTGGAAGTGGCCCGGGTAGAGCTTCAGCGTCTTGTCGGCGGAGCCGGCGGTGTCGAAGAACAGCTGGCTGCCGGCAGGCTTGGTTGCCTTGTCTGCTGTTCCGTGCAAGATCAAGACCGGCAGCGTGATCAGCGGAAAGTCGCGCTTCAGCCGCTCGTTTGCGCGAATCAGTGCTGCGACTGTGCTCGTCGGCTGGACCTCCTTATCGATCAACGGATCGTCGTTCATCGATGTCACAATCGCCGGATCGCGCGAAAAATCCTCGTTGTTCAGCCGCAGGACGTGAAAATGCGGCGCGACGTGGCTGAGCCCCTTGACGACCACGAGAGCGAAATCCGGCGCGTACACCTGGAACGCAAAGCTCTCGCATATGAATCCGGCGAGCTCGGCCTGATGGTCCAGCGCATAGGTGGTCGAGACCACGCCGCCTGCACTGTGGCCCAGCAGGAAGACAGGCAATCCGGGCTCCCGCTGCTTGGCGAGCTGGATCAGCATCGATAGATCGTCGACATACTCAGTGACGTTCTCGACGAAAAACCGCTCGCCGTCGGACTTCCCGCGACCGCGCAAGTCGAGGGCGTAGACGGCGTGGCCGGCGGCGGCCATCTGCTCGGCGGCCCAGAAGTACTGGCCGCTATGTGAGTTAACGCCGTGGCAAATCGCCACGACCGCGCTCGGTCTGGACGCAGGGTGCCAAGAGCGCACGAAGATCCTTGGGCCGTCCGCGCGCTCCAGATATTCCTCCGCCATAGCGGTCGTGGTCGAGGTCATGGCAAGTCTCCTCTTTCGCTTGCGGTCAGCTCTTGATGAAGGCGAGCAGGTCCGCGTTGACGATGTCGGGATGCGTCGTGCACAGGCCATGCGGAAGACCGGCATAGGTCTTCAGCGTTCCGTTCCTGAGAAGCTTGGCGGACAGCGGAGCGGAGTCGGCGTACGGCACGATCTGATCGTCGTCGCCGTGCATGACGAGCACCGGAACATCGATCTTCTCCAGGTCGTCGGTGAAGTCGGTTTCCGAGAACGCCTTGATGCAATCGTAGTGCGCTTTGGCGCCGCCCATCATGCCCTGCCGCCACCAATTGTCGATGATGCCCTGCGAAACCTTCGCGCCCGGCCGGTTGAAACCGTAGAAGGGACCGGAGGGCACGTCGTAGTAGAATTGCGCCCGGTTCGCGACCAGCGCCGCGCGAAACCCGTCGAACACCTCGATCGGCAGGCCGCCCGGGTTCTTGGCGGATTTCACCATGATCGGCGGCACTGCGCCTATCAGCACCGCTTTGGCGACGCGACCCGGTTTTGCGCGAGCTACGTAATGCGCGACCTCGCCGCCGCCGGTCGAATGGCCGATATGGACGGCATTCTTCAGGTCGAGCGCCTCGGCCAGTTCGGCAACGTCGGCCGCGTAGGTGTCCATCTCGTTGCCGGTGTCGGACTGTGTTGAGCGGCCGTGGCCGCGGCGATCATGCGCGATGACCCGGTAGCCGTTGTGCAGGAAGAACAGCATCTGGTTGTCCCAGTCGTCGGCGCTGAGCGGCCAGCCGTGATGGAAGACGATCGGCTGTGCGTCCTTCGAACCCCAGTCCTTATAGAAAATCTCGGTGCCGTCCTTCGTGGTGATGAAGCCCATGTTCTGTCGTCCTTCGCTGGGTTGAGTGGTGGATTCAGCGGAAATCGCCTGCGCAGCGTATGCCGGCAGAAGGGTCGCCGCTCCGGCGGTGATGCCTGCTGCAAGCATCTCGCGGCGGGTGAGTTGGATCGGATGCAGGGTGGCGCTCACGGCTGTGACTCCTCGCCGAGGAAGCGAATGACCTCGTCTCCGAACTCGCGCGGGTACTGGAACAGGAAGGCGTGGCCGGAGTCCGGGTAGACGATCAGCCGCGCGTTCGGGATCGCCTGCGCCAGGGCGTAAGACTGGAGCGTCGGGATCATGACGTCTTCGTTCCCGTTCGCCACCAGCACCGGCTGGCGGATCGCCCCGACACGATTGAGAAGCGATGTTTCCGGCGTCCCTAGATCCCCTGCGGCGGCAAGCATCGCCTTCCAGGTTTTTTCGCTCACTAGCCTCGCAAATGAATCCTTGCGCTCCCGTAGCCGAGCGAGGTGCGCACGTCCGGCCGCCTGGCTGGTTTGCGTGTCCTTGAAAAGGAGGAAGAGGAAGTCGTCGTCTGTGTTTGTCGGCTTGGTGGCGACCTCAATCGCCATGAGATTCAGGTTTGCGCCCTCGACATAGCCCGCGCCGCTACCGGCGATGACCAGCCTGCGCACGAGGCCGGGCCGCTGGAGCGTCAGTTCCTGCGCGACGAGGCCGCCGAAGGAGAAGCCCAGCAGATCGACCTGCTTGAAACCCAGGCCGTCGATGAAGGCGCCGGCGCTCCTCGCCCAATCGGCCATGCGGAGAGGGGCCTCGCCGCCGGAGCGGGCCACGCCGATATTGTCGAATATGACGACGTATCGGCTTGCCGCGACATGATCGAGGAATGCCGGGTCCCATTCGTCCATCGTCCCGCGAAAGCGGTTGAGGAGAACCAGAGGCGTTCCGGACGGCGTCCCGAGCGTCCGGCAGGCGTAGGCGACGCCGTCGACGTCGAACGTTTTCGTCTCCACGCAGGCGGCGTCGCAGAACCCAGTCTGGCTGGGTTCTGCCGAGGTGGTCGGGTTGGCCGTCGTCGAGGTGATCAGGACGGCGAGCAGTGCAGTGCCGGCCAGACTGGCGACGACCGCTTGACGTAAGGATGTACTGCGGGTTGAAGTCATCGCTCTTTCCCTCTGCGCGCTTCGTTCGATGACGAGACAGTTGCGCAGTGGAGCGGCGTGAACCAGTTAATCGTTGCTAAACGGCGCTAACCAGCTTGTTTAGCGTTACCAGACTGGCCACCGAACGCGCCTCCAGGGCCAACGCGCCTTGATCTCGCGCCATTTCGATCGCGCGCTGGAGGAGCAGCCGGGCCTCAGTCGGGCGCGAGGCCTGTTCGGCAAGTATCTTGCCTTTCTGGTGCAGCAGTTCCGGGCAGTACCAAGCCTCGCCACTCGACCTGCAGCGCGCCAGAGCGTCGTCGAGCAGCGCCACGGCTTCCAGCTCCTGGCCGATCCTCGCCAGCCCGGAGGCGAGTATCGATTGGAAGACAGTGTGGTAAAGATAGAATCCCGCACGATCCAGCCGGTCGAGAGCTTCGCCGACGAGTGTGACGCCCGTTGCGGCGTCTCCGGTTCGAATCAGGATATCGCCCTCGAAACATTCGGCATAGGCATGCCAAACGTCGAGCGCGTGGTCGTGCGTGCGCCGATGCAGCATGTCCGTATAGCGCTCGGCGCGTGCGAGGTCACCGGCCATCAGCGACACCGGACAGGCGGCGTCCGACAGGGCGTGGCACAATGTGAGATTGTGGCCCGCGGCAAGAGCGGCGCTGACCATATCGTCGATCTCACGCAGGGCCTCTTCAGCTTTGCCGCGCAGCCACAGCACGCGCGCCAGCGTGATCCGCGCGGTGATGCGCTGATCATATTGAAATCGCGCCAGATGCGATCCGTTCGACGGCGGGCGATAGGCATCCAGCATGCGCCGAACATGGCTTTCCGCGGCTGGCTGATCGCCCAGCAGATGCAGTGCCCTTGCCTTCATCCTCTCGCCGATCAACTGGTCCGAGACGTCTGCCGAACGCTCAGACAGCGCGCAGAACGCCTCGGCCCTTTCGAGCGCCGCTCGAGGTTCGCCGCCGTTTGTCCGATCGACCCACAGCGCCCAAAGCGCGCGCAGCTGGAAGTCGACATCATCGACCTTCTGGGCGATCTCGAATGAGCGCGTCCAGGCTTGCGCGCCCCCGGGCCGTCCCGAAATCGCGCGCATTTGCGGAAAGCCAAGGGCCGCATGAAGCCGCATCAGGCTTTGCTGATCGGCGTCGGGCTGTCGTTCGAGCCAATCCAGCGCTTGCCTTACCCGCAACAGGCATTCGTCGACCAGCGAAAGATGGTACCACAGCGGAATTGCCGCGACTGTCATTGCAACGCCGGCCGCCGCGTCGCCGCCCGGCGAGAAGCACCAGTCGAGCGCAGCCCTGAGATTGCCGACGTCGCGGGCGAAGCCGTCCACCCAGCCGGCGTCCTGCTCATGCGGCGCGGCACATTCGAGCAGGCTCCGATAGTGGACTGCATGGCGGCGCGAAGCGTCTTCCCGCGACACGGCGACCGAAAATTTCTCGGCTGCGTAGGCGCGAGTCATGTCAAGCAGGCGATAGCGCACCGGATAGGCATTGCGATCAACGACCACGAGCGACTTCGCGGCAAGGTCGATGATGCACTCTTCGACGTCGCCGCCACTTTCACCCGACACCACTGCGCGGGCCGCCGCCAGCGTAAAATCCTGATTGAACACCGAAAGCTTCGCGAGAGCGGCCTGCTGTGCCGGGGAAAGCAGGGAAAAGCTCCACTCCATCGTCGCGCGAAGCGTCTGGTGGCGTGGCAGAGCCGTGCGTCGTCCACGCGTCAGGATGTCGAAATTAGACCGCAGCGATTCCAAAACGCCGGCAATGCCGAACGTATCAACGCGCCCCGCAGCCAGTTCGATAGCGAGCACGATGCCATCGAGGCGGCGGCAGATATCGGCCACCACCGGGGCGTCGGCGTCGCTCAAAGAATAACCTCCAAGGCTTGCCGAAGCGCGCTCGACGAACAGCTGGACCGCAGCAAAATCCAGTGCCCTTGCCGCATCCAGCTTCTCGTCCGGTCCCGGGCAGTCCAGCGGCGGCAAGCGCAGAACCCATTCGGGCGCGACCCGAAGCGGCTCCCTGCTGGTCGCCAGGATCGTCACGTGCCGCGTCCTGGTGATCAGTTCCTCGGCGATCGCCGCGACTTCGTCGATGAGGTGCTCGCAGCAGTCGAGGACGAGGAGCATCGAGCGATGACTAAGCTTGTTCGCCAGCTCAGCGAGCGGATCGGTCGAGGCGAGCACTAAGCCCGCTGCGGTGGCGATCAGCTCGGTGATCAGCGCTCCATTGGCAATCCCGGAGAAATCGACGAACGCCGTGCCGTCCGAATAACCATCATCCAGGCGTTGAGCAAGAGCGAGCGCTACTGTCGTCTTTCCAATGCCTCCCGGACCGACGAGGGTGAGCAGCCTTTGCTCGGGCAGCTGCCCCTCGAGCTGATCGAGAACCGCCTCTCTCCCGATGATGCGGTTGGCCAGCCGGGGTAGCGGCAGTCGGGCTATCGTGGGTTGCTGGCCATCGGCCCGCGTCGGCGACTCCTTGCGCGTGACCGGCGCCACGAAGCTGTAGCCGCGATTTGGAATGTTCGAGATATATTGCTGCGCCTCGGGGCCCTCGCCGAGAATCTTGCGCAGCGACGTGATGTGGACGCGCAGGTTGTTTTCCTCGACGAACATGTTTCGCCAGACCTGGGAGACGAGCTCGTCTTTGGAAACGATCTCTCCGGCGCGCGACACCAGGACGATGAGGATATCCAAAGCGCGGCTGCCAATCCTCAGCCTTTCGTCGCCCCGCATAAGCAGGCGCTCGGCCGGCACCAGCGTAAACGAACCAAAGGAGAGTGCGGCGCCCGGTGTCACATTCCAAACCTAGTGGGTGCAACGAAGTTTCAGATTTCCACGAGAAGCAGGTCTGTGTGAAGCTATACCTTGGATTCATGACTTGCACGCCTCGGTTCCAACGTTCGCTTCGGCCCCGACTCTGACGGTCGGCAACGCGCCTGATTCCCGCCATTTGCCCACTTGTGGCGGCTTCCTGAAAGCGGACGTTCAAATTAGTTCACGGCTACGTCTAAATCCCTCCGTCCTCGCGGCAGAACGCGACAGTTGGGGACACGGCGCATGTCGATCCCCTACACGACCCTTTTCGGTCGAATTCTAGGGGAGCTGCGCGTCCATGAGGTTCAGGCGGTCGAAGAAGACGCGGTTGCGACGCTTGGCATCGGCAAGAAGCCGGCCGTAGTCGATGACCTCGAAATAGATCCCGAAGGTCCGGTGATAGCCGTAATAGGAGCGCTGGTCCGGCGTAGGCATCGCGTCCGACATCTTCAGCTCGGCGTGATGTCGCAGACGACGTAAGCGAAAGCGGGTATCTTGTCCCCCGCAACCGACAACTCGTGAGATGTGCCTTAAGTTAACTGTGTCGGCGCCACGACGAATAGAACGAAAGCGCCGAGTTGGAACACAGCGGACATGATGGTTTCCGCTGAACGGTTTGCATGACCGGGCCCTGCTCGAAGCGTGCCGACACAATTAGGCCGAGGCCCATGAGCACGACGACGCGCGCCGTTTACGTGGAACCCTTCTTTGCGAGGCGGCAGCGGCTCGACGTCTATGAGCACCTTCGTGTTCGCTCGTTGGGCGGGAACGATATGGCCGCTTGCCAAGTTCGCCGAGACCAGCCCGGCCTAGGTTTGACCTTGCCGCATGCGCGCAGCGAGACCTTTCTCGCTAGCATTTTTGTCGGGGCTGGAGCGACGGCGATCTTTGGTGCGATGAGCGGCATTTGAGACGGACAAGCACACCGTCGGGTGGTTTGGGGATTTTTGATCTAAGGCAATCGTGGGTGGCTGATCTCGCAGAGCCGTTTGCGGCGCTGCACGTTTATATGCCAATGCGAGCCATCAATGAACTCACCGACGAACTTCGCGTGCCGGCCATCGAGCAGCTAGTCTGTACGTTACAGCCTCCGCCGCGCGACGAGGTACTGCTTCATTTGGTCAGTGCTCTGCTACCCGCGATTTCAAAACCCTGGGAAGCGAATGCCCTGTTCGCAGATTACGTCTTCGTTGCGATCCGGATGCATCTCGCTCGAACCTATGGCGGCCTGAAAACGCCTTCAGAGAAGGCTACCAGAGGTTTAGCTCCATGGCGGGAAGGCGAACAAAGGAACTACTCTTGGACAGCATCCAGTCCGATCGGTCTCTGGCGGATTTGGCCGATGCATGCGGTTTGTCAGCAAGGCATTTTACGCGGGCGTTCAAGGCAACAACTGGGCAACCGCCCCATCGTTGGTTGTTGAAACGGCGCGTGGAGCTCGCCAAGGATCTTCTGGAGACAACGGATGAGAGTATCGCAATGATCGGACTTGCCTGCGGGTTCGCTGACCAGAGCCATCTGACCCGTGTTTTTCGAGCGAATGTAGGAACCACCCCGAGTGCCTGGCGACGTAAACGCCGGCACTAAACAGGGTGATTTTGTCCGCCACCACGACTCAGCGAGGTGGACTACTAGCTGTCGTTGCTATGGAGGCTGTCGGTCCGAGGTGGATGAGAGATTGTGTTGGGACATACCAACCCTTCTCCAGTAGTGGCGGATGCCTTCGGATGCAGCGGTCAACGATCACGGTCATTGCCATTGAAAGGGCGAAATTCGGCCTGTCGCATAAATTCTGTCCACACTTTGTGACTTGGAAGCCGGCAAAGGTCACCTGCGATAGTAAAAAAGCGGGGGTAAGCGGTGCAACTTTTGCCGATGCTGGGATTGGCTCTGCTTGGCGCCGGAGCAGGGGTTAGCGTGGTTGTTCAGCAAGTTCTTGTCGCAAGTCTCAGGGCCAGCCTGGGATCGGCGCCATGAGCAGCACTGATCAGCTATGTCGGCGGAACGCTGACGATGATCCTCGTCATCTTACTGATGCAAAAGTCTTGGACATTGACAAGCGGCGTCGCGAAAAGCTCGTGGCCTCGTTGGCGCCGGCGTGTTCGGGGTCATCTACATCGTTCTGGCGATTGTCCTGATACCGAAGCTAGGGCCGCGACCGTTGTGGCGCTGATCGTCGCCGGACAGTTGCTGGCGTACTTGGCATCGTTTGCTTGTTCGCTAACCCAGTGTCCGGTTTCGGGGGGAGCGTCACCGCTCTGGACGACCGACATGGAGCGAGCGCAAAGCTGCCATCCCCAACGCCGGTAATGAAGGTCTCGAATGGGTCAGTTCACGTCGATGCATGGGGGGCGCCTGAATGTCCGCTTCTCACATTCCAGGCCTCGAAGCCGCAAGTCCGCTTCCGGCCCCATCGTGTTCTCACCGAGCCACTGGCGCTGGTAGCGAGCCGCGAATGAAGGTATAGTTCAGGTATTGGATTACGGGTGGGCGGTAACCTGGACAATGGCTGGATTGCGTGAACAGATTGCGCGTGAGCAACGCACCATGGGACCGCTCCTGGTTGCGGCAGTGGTCGTCGGCCTTATAGGTCTGCCCGTCGCAGCCTGGCTCGACCTCCGAGATCTGTCGGAACGCATGCTGCGCACGCAAGCCAGCGAAATCAGCCGAATCATCGACGACATGCGCGGATTCTACGGCAGCGACGTCGTGGGACGGGTCCTGAAAGCAGACGGCGCCGTGACCGCGACGCACAATTACAGGGACGTGCCAGGTGCGATCCCTATCCCAGCAACCCTCTCAATCGAACTCGGCAAGCGCATCAGCGCTCACGACGGGTCCGTCAAATATCGCTTCGTCTCGGACCTACCTTTCAAAGGCCGCGAGCCCCACCAGCTAGACACATTCGAGCGCAACGCAATCTCTGCCTTTCGCGCCAATCCAAGTGAGCCCATCATCGAAGCCTCGGGTTCGCTGCTTGACCGGCACGTTCGCGCGGCGGCTCCCGTAGTAATGGGACAGGTCTGCGTCAACTGCCATAACTCGCACCCGGACAGCCCCAAGACAGACTGGAAGGTGGGGGATGTCCGAGGTATCCAGGAGATATCGGTCGCCCAGCCGATCGGGGCCAACGTCCTCTCTTTCAAGTATCTGCTTCTGTATTTCGGCTTCGCAGCTGCGGCGGGTCTAACGTTCATTTTCCTGCAGCGTCGGCAGTCCGCCTTGGTTCACGGCATGAACACGGAACTCGCCGAGGCAAACGACTTTCTCGCCGCAATTTCATTGAAGATCGCCAAATATCTCTCGCCTCAAATTTATAAAAGCATCTTCAGCGGCCAAAAGGACGTGACTATCGCGACCGAGCGCAAGAAGCTCACAATCTTTTTCTCAGATATCAAAGATTTCACCGCGATCGCGGAACGGCTCCAGCCTGAGGACCTCACGGCACTCCTCAACGAGTACTTCACCGAGATGTCAATGATCGCGCTCAAGCACGAGGCTACGGTCGACAAGTTCATCGGCGACGCACTTCTTGTGTTCTTCGGAGACCCCGAGACAAAGGGTGTCGAGGAGGACGCGAGGGCCTGCTTGCGCATGGCTGTCGACATGCAGCGCCGGCTAGAGCAGCTGAACAGGTTGTGGCGTGATCGAGGAATTGAGCAGCCGTTCCGAGCTCGCATGGGCATCAACACGGGCTATTGCAATGTCGGCAACTTCGGCTCCGATGATCGCATGGACTACACGATCATCGGGGCCGAAGCGAACCTAGCGGCCCGCCTGCAATCGATTGCCGAACCTGGCGGCATCTGCCTTAGCTATGAGACCTATGCGCTCGTGCGCGACCTTGTCCGAGCGCGTCCGTTGGCGCCGATCGCCATGAAGGGGATCAGTCGGGAGGTTGTCCCCTATGAAGTCGAGGGCCTCCTTGGTGAACTGGCACAGCGCCCTCAGGTCATCAGCGAGCACGCGACTGGCCTCGACCTGTTCCTCGATGTCGAAGCGATCGACGAGAACGGGGTCGAACGGGCAAAGAAACGTCTTTCGGAGGCGCTCCTGGCCTTAACCGCCCGAAGCAAGCCCGCTACTTTTTAGCAGGGTCCTTGAACGTCCGGTTCTGCCGCTACAGAGCCGTTTCGGAAACGCACCCTCGACCCGAAGCAGACTCCCGTAGTGGAGCCATGGATGACCGCTTCGCGCCCCATGTCGGCCGTAGAGTGCGACTTTGCCACTGCCCATAAGCAGACATCGGCGGGGAACACGCTGCAGGCCGCGGTTGCGCCAATTGGCGGCGTTTTGCGGGGTTCTCACCGAATGTCAGGCCTTCGACACACGAACTCGCGTGTTATCGCGATGCCTTTGTGATATGTTTCCTGCCCCACCGAAGCGAGGCCAAATGGCTGCGGAGGGAGCCCAATGAATATCGCAGTTTGGCTCAGAGGTTTAGGCCTGGAGCAGTACATTTTGGCTTTCGACGAAAACGCGATTGATGCCGAAATACTGCCGCGCCTCACCGCCGAGGACTTGAAAGAAATCGGGGTTGCCGCGCTTGCCCACCGCAAGCGCATCCTGGAGGCAATTGCCGCGATGCAAGGCGAGCCGGCGTTAGAGCCGGCGAAACCAGCTTCAGCCTCACCAATCCGAACGTCGGCTTCGGTTGACCGCTCCGGCGAACCTGGACGGCCTCGCGAGGCAGAACGGCGTCAATTGACGGTCATGTTCGTGGATCTCGTCGGTTCTACCGCGCTTGCGACGCGGCTTGACCCTGAGGAGATGCGCGACCTCTTAAGGAAGTTTCAGAATACTGTCGCTGGCGAAGTCGTTCGCTACGAGGGGCACGTCGCCAAGCTTATGGGCGACGGAGTATTGGCCTATTTCGGTTGGCCGCAGGCACACGAGGACGAGGCCGAGCGCGCTGTTCGCGCGGCGCTTGCGGTGGTCGCTGCCGTAGCCGACTTGTCTTTGGATGACGGGCAGCAACTTTCGGTCCGGGTCGGCATTGCAACTGGCGTCGTAGTCGTGGGCGACCTGATTGGTGTAGGTGCCGCGCAAGAGAATGCAGTCGTGGGCGAGACCCCTAATCTTGCAGCTCGGCTCCAAACTTTGGCCGAGCCGGGAACGGTAGTCATCTCGGAGCTTACCTATAGACTTATCGGAAAGCTGTTCGAGGTGACCAGAATCCGGCCGCAGCGGTTGCCAGGCTTCGACGCGCCCGTAAACGCATTCAAGGTGATTGGAGAGGGACGCGCCGAGAGTCGTTTCGAAGCACTTCACGCAGCCGAAGCTGCGCCGCTTACAGGGCGGGAACATGATATCGCCCTGCTCCTCGATCGGTGGCGGCTTGCCGCTTCCCGGGAAGGCCAAGTTGTCGAGCTATTCGGCGAGGCTGGCATAGGCAAGTCCCGCATTCTGCAAGAACTGCTGGAGCGCCTAAAAGACGAGGCACACACGCGACTGCGGTATTACTGCTCGCCTTATCACCTCGAAACCGCCCTCTATCCTGTGACGGATCAGTTGCTCCGGGCCGGGAACATCAAGCGGACGGACCCGCCCGAGCGTCAGCTTGATTTTCTTGAGCAACTGCTCGCCGGTTCGACAAAGAACCCCAATGAGGCGATACCACTAATCGCGGCATTGCTGTCGATCCCGACCGAGGGACGCTATCCCAAGCTCGACCTGATGGCGCAAAAACAGAAGTCTCGCACATTCGAGGTGCTGATCGAGCAGCTGGAGGCACTGGCCCGCAGCAAGCCGGTCCTGATGCAGCTTGAGGATGCGCATTATCTTGATCCGATGTCCGCCGAGCTCTTCGACCAAATCGCGGGCCGGATTCAACACTTGCCTATAATGCTGATTGCAACTTCGCGACCGGAAGGCGCAGTGCGCTGGGCTGGTCTTCCGCACGCGACTTTTTTGACCCTGAATCGGCTCAGCCGTTCCCAAGCGGCCTCTATCATTGCAGCGATGACGGGGGGCAAGCAGTTGCCAGCAACAGTGCTGGATCAGGTTCTGTCGAAGACCGAGGGCGTGCCGCTTTTCGTGGAAGAGTTGACGAAGGTGGTGCTTGAATCGGGCCTGCTTGAAGAGCGTGACGGCGAACTCGTGCTGGCGGGCCCACTGCCTCCGTTTGCCGTCCCGGCCACTCTGCACGACTCGCTGATGGCCCGGCTCGATCGGTTGGCTTCGGTCCGGGAGGTCGCGCAGATCGGGGCAGTGATCGGTCGCGAGTTCAAGCACGAGTTGCTTGCCGCAGCCGCTGGACTTCCTGATTTTGAGCTTGAGCGGGCAACGAACGAGCTAGTAGCGGCCGGCCTTGTTTTCCGCCGCGGCAGTAACAGCCAAGTAACTTACGTCTTCAAGCATGCGCTCGTGCGGGATGCGGCCTACAGCAGCCTCCTGCACAGCCGCCGCCAGCAGCTTCATGCCCGGATTGCGTCCATTCTCGAGGAACGCTTCCCCGAAATCGTAACCACAGAGCCCGAACTGCTTGCCCACCACTTTGGTCAGGCGGGCCTTGTGAAAAAGGCTGTCGAGTACAATGAACTCGCTGGTCGTCGGGCGCTTTCTCGCTCTGTCCTGACTGAAGCGCTCGCCAGATTCGACAACGCCCTAACCGGGCTTTCGGCGATGCCACCATCCGAAGAGCGTTCACGGCGCGAACTTGCAACTCAGTTGGCGCTCGGCAGTACCCACGTTGCTGCGCACGGCTTCGCCGCACCTTCGACAGCGACCGCTTATGGTCGCGCGCGAGAGCTCTGTGAAGAGCTGAGCGATACACGTCAGCTCTTTCCGGTTCTTTACGGTCTATGTCTTTACCACCTCTATGCTGCCGAGTTGGCGGAGGCCCGCAGCGCAGCGGACCGCCTGCTTGAATTGGCGGAAGCGAGCAACGACTGTGGACTGTCGTTCTTTGCTCATCGGGCAGCTGGGGTCAGCGCGCTGCCTGCCGGCGAATTCGCCCGCGCCCGGGCACATCTCGAGCAGGCCTTGGCTCTCTACGATCCCCAGGAGCACAGAACGCCGGCGTTTGTTTACGCCTTCGACCCACGGGTCGTGTGCCTGGACTATCTCGCCCGCACATTGCTGCCGCTTGGGTTTCCTGATCAGGCTCTGGCGGCCAACAACGAGGCGGTTGCTGAAGCGCATCGTGTGGGTCATCGCAACAGCCTTGCTCTGCCATTATTCTTCGGCGGCGTCATTCGCCAGATCCTTGGCGATCGCGAAAGTGTCCGGGAATGCTGCGCAGAGTTGACCCGCATTGCCAGCGAAGCTGGATTCCGCTTTTGGCTTGCCGGCGCCACAATCTTGAGTGCTTGGACACTCGCTGAGGCGGGCGATGCCGATCGGGGTCGCCTGGAACTCCAACGAGGCCTTGTAGAGTGGCGTGCGACCGGCGCGGAATTCATGGTTCCTTATTTCATCGCTCTTCAGGCGCAGATCGAGGTCAGAGCCGGCGACCACAATGTTGCACTCCGTTTGCTTGAAGAAGCACATGCCAGGATCGAACGCACCGATGAACGATGGTTTGCAGCCGAGGTGCTACGCCTACAGGGCGAGGTGCTCCTGCAATCGGGGGAAGACGGAGTTGCACTCGCCGAAAATCGCCTTTCTGACGCGTTGGCGATTGCCCAGGCCCAGGGCGCGCGATTCTGGGAGCTGCGTGCTGCACTGAGCCTCGCGCGGGCCGACTGTCCCATTTCTGGTGCTCGCGAGCGGCTCGCACTCATCATTTCCGGGTTTACCGAGGGACAAACGTTGCCTGACCTGCAAGCCGCACGAGCACTCGCAACACCGGCTGAAAGCCTTCGGGCGGCCAATTAATAGAAATTGGCGACAGACAAAGGAGGAACGCCATGGCACAACCGACCGAGAATATCCGCGACGTGCTTCAGAAGGCGAATGATGGCTGGAATTCGGCCTTCAATAGCGGCAATGCTGACGCAGTCGCCGCTCATTACACACCCGACGCGGTTGTATTGCCGTCCACCCATGCCTTCATAAGGGGGACGAGCGCTATCAAAGACTTCTGGAAGGAATTGATCTCGGCTGGTGTGGGGAACCATGGCATCGAACTGGTAGATGCAGTGGCCGCCGGTGACATTGCCTACGCGACCGGGAAATGGTCGGCCGAAGGCGGCGAAACGCAGCGCTACGAAGGATCCATAGTCACAATCTTCCGACGCGAAACTGATGGATCTTGGAGAGTATGCCTCCACACTTGGAACTGATGCGCCGCTTCCTGGGGTTTACGAATGGACGATCTCGCCGACCGAGGCGGCAAGGATCCGTGGCATATTCACCTGCCGGACCACCAGCCGTTCTCGTTCGCCGGCCTTTGAGCGCATAACAAGAAACTCGGCATCACCAACTGCACGATCATCACGGCGCCGGCAGTCGAACCGGTGAGCCAGATCCACTTGCACAGGAGCGCCCGCGATACCCATCAACGCTCCGTCTTTCTGCAACTTAGCGTCGTGCGCGTGGGCTGCATCTCGAACGGCCACTGCGGGTCGTATCCCTCACGGTCTCCATATCCAATCGTCACGAATTTTTGCACAGTCGTTCCCTTCAGGTTCTTGGTGAACCGCGGAGCCTTGCTCGCAAGGCATGCATCTTGGTGGCATGAAGCGCAACTCAGATCGGCACTCTCCGGGCGGCCTTCACTTGGCCCTGAGAGAGCTGCCACCCGTCTTTGCAGCTTGCGACGACGCGTTTGAAACAGAGTTACCAATTGGGTTTCAGCAGCGTCCGCGGTAGCGAATGGCCGATTTTCCCATCCTCGATCTGAAACCGGACCGACTGGATTCGGCCCCCAAGCTGCCGGCCGGCAAGCGGTCCAAGCGAGCCGTAGAGTAGTCGGACTGCATCGCGCCCGAAATCGGACATTGAGATCAGCATTGCCCCTTCCTGAAAGCCGACATCCCAAGAAGGGTCGTGGTTGCGCCACTACCGGTCATTCGCAGCGCGCCTCGTTAGCTGACCTTCAGCCACCGGCCGGAGTCGACCCCCTTTTGCGGACACTGGTTGTCATCCGGACGGACATCACCGCGTCCATCTTGCCCACCTGGACCGGGGCCTGAGCTTGGCGGCATGGCGGAGTTGCTCCCAATTGATCGCATTTTCGACTATCCGGCCATCTTGGCATTCCGTCGAACGCGTTCATCGACGCACCCATTTTCCTTCGTTCACGCGTGAGATGTGCGATCGATTTCATTTCGGAGCCGGCCATGCTTATTTTCCTTGGCTACTGGAACTTTCAGTGAGAGCGCATGTTGGTTTCCCAGCTATGGGAGAGAAACCATGAACAAGGATGAAGTGAAGCGCTCTGCGAAAAGCGGCGAAGTGAAGGCAAAGCCTGGCAAACCGGCTGGTGACAAGAAAATGAGTGCCGGCGGAACTGCCGGCAAGCTTGACGAAAGCACCAAGAAGGGCCTTGGGAAGACCGAGGACAAGATCAAGGATCGTCTCAAGGGTTGATCAGACGTCAGGGCCGCAACCGTATCGCGGCCCTGCTGCCTAGACCCTTACATTCGGATCGTTGACGGTCACCGACCGCAGCACCTACACAGCCTGTTCTCACCCGCATCAGTGACTTCAGGCTTGTCGGTCATTTACCGCTTGCCAAGTTCACGGAACTCGCGACCTTGTTCGGCGGCGATGCCGGTTTCCCGCACCAAGCCTTGGATATGCATTAAGGTCGGACTTAGAGCGCTAAACAACTCTGCCGGTTGGGACGTCAACGGTCGATTCTGCACAACCGATCTGTCTGAAACTGCCGTTTAGAACTTCACCTGGCGGCATCGATTTCGCGACCTCTTCCGGTCGCGACGTGCAACTCTACCAACCTCCGGCGACAGTGAAAATCGTCTCCTGTGCGGCTACTGAAGAGGCGATTCTTCAAAACGGAACATCCCTACATTGTCGCAGTTTACATTAGTGTAAGGTAAACAAGAGAACCGGGCCATGGGGCCGAACCCTGCTGCTTTTCTCTCCTTCGCTCAGGCGGGGGCGCAGGAATGGCAGCAGTTCGGCATCGAAAGGTTTGGGTTTGTTTTCGACGTGCCGCCCGAGTTCGAACTGTTGCATCGTTCAAAGGACGGCGATGGCACGGCCTTCCAATCCCCCGACGGAGCCCTCCTCGCCGTCTGGGGCACCGACGTCGCCGAAAGCGATTTCCTGCCTCAGGTCAAGAAACAGATCAGTCAGGACGAAAAAGAAGGCTGGAAATTCATCTATCGGCGGCTGACGCGTGAATGGGCATGTTACTCGGGGATCAAAGACGACCAGATCCGATATGTCAGAGGCATAACGGTTGCGGCGATCGCGCCGCCATGTTTCTGATGGACTACAGCATGGAGCAAAAAGTTGCCTACGATCCGGTCGTCACCCGGATGGTTCGCTCGCTCAAGCCAGAAGATTGCTGACGGCTGGTCCGCACAATCCTTGGAACTTCGAGGGCACGGACCCGTTTTTGCTCCATACCGACGGGAAGGAGCAAATCATGACAAACCAGGACCCCGACATTCGTGAGACCCACGATCTTATCGCCAGCGACATGGTCGTCGGCACCAACGTCTATGACATCCAGGGAAATCACATCGGGCAGGTCGAAAGGCTGATCCTCGAGAAGAGGGGCGGCAGGGTATCCTATGCCGTTCTCAGCTTTGGTGGTTTTCTTGGAATTGGCGACGACTACTATCCGCTGCCGTGGCAGAAGCTCGACTATGACGAGAGCCTTGCAGGCTTCCGCATTGACATCACGAAGGAGCAAGTTGAAGGCGCTCCGCGCTATGCTCGCGACCAGGATTTCGACTGGAATGCCGAGAGTGGCCGCCGCGTTTACGACTACTACGGCGTCCGACCGTATTGGGTGTAGCGAAGCCTCTATGGCGCGTTCGTTCCGGCAAGGCGAGTTGGACCGACGGGCCCTTCGCAGAGACCAAGGAGCATCTGGGTGGCTTCCTGTTCATCGAGCGAAGAACCTTGCGGAGGCGATGGAGATCGCGGAGCGGGACTCGCTCGCTCGGATGGGGGCGATCGAGGTGCGCGAGACCGCCGGTTTTTTAGCTTCGAAATGCCCCGGCTACTTCCACCAGCCGCAAACGTCCGCTTCCGTGACGCCAATAGGCGGCCGGAATGGCCGATTCGGTCATGCGCGCTGGTTGGGCCCGAATGTCCGGTTTCTGAAAGTAAAATCGGTCCCGGAAGGTCCGGTCAGGGTCAGGTCACGACGATGCCCACACCAACCTGAATGTCCGATCTTGAATATTCGCAGCCCAAAGCTGCCAGTCCGCTGTCGGCCCATAGCAGTCGGTCCGCAATGCGCCTCATGTCGGCCGTTGAGGTGATCTCTACTGTTGCCCAATAGCAGACGTTGCCGGAGACTATCCTGGAAATCGTGCTTGCGGACATTCCGGCCGTTCAGCTTCAGTCGACGGCCAAAGGAGGCTTTTCCCGACGGCGGAATGACAATGCGCGCGGCCATACGGCCGCGCGCTTCAGTTGTCGGGGGTCCGACTGATCAGATCGCCTGACCACCCGAAACCTCGATCCGCTGTGCCGTAACCCAACGGTTATCCTCGCCCAGAAGGCTTGCCACCATTGGCCCGATGTCATCGGGCAGCCCTACGCGGCCAAGCGCGGTCATCCCTGCGAACTGCGCGTTGACTTCGGCATTGTCGCGCACCAGCCCGCCACCGAAATCGGTCTCGATCGCTCCGGGCGCGACCGTGTTCACTGTGATCCCGCGTGCACCCAATTCTTTCGCCATATAGACGGTCAAGATTTCGACCGCCCCCTTGGCGGCCGCATAGGCCGAGAAGCCCGGATAGGACACGCGGGTCAGGCCCGAAGAAAAGTTCACGGTCCGCCCGCCATCTGCGATGAGCGGCAGAAGCGCCTGAACGAGGAAGAAGACGCCCTTCACATGGACGTCGAACAGACCGTCGAACTGCGCCTCGGTCGTATCGCCGATCATGGCGAATTCGCCGTGGCCGGCATTGTTGATCAGGTAATCGAAGCTGTCGCGGCCCCAGGTCTCTTTCAGCGCCGCGCGCAGGGTCTCGGCAAAGGCCGCGAAGCTGGCGACCACGCCGAGATCGAGCTGCAGAGCAACCGCCTTACGGTCCAGGGCTTCAATCTCGGCCACAACCTCGCGGGCCTGAGATGCGTTGCCGCGATAGGTGACGATAACGTCGCGGCCATGCCGCGCGATGCTGACAGCGATGTTGCGGCCGAGGCCGCGGTTGGCGCCGGTGACGAGTGCGATCTTGGTCATGCGGGAAGTCCTTTCATCCGAAGTGATGGGGATAACATGCGGCAAGAGCGTCTCCAGTTGTTGCCGATTCCTCGCGTAGTCTTGCCTGTTCCTGCAAATCTGGATCGGCCTTGCCATACAGGATTTGCCAGAATGTTCGGATTTCTTGCCTGATCCTTCTTCAGGTCTTGCCTGAAGCGCCACCACCCTTCATCTTGCTCATATGAGCCGAACGCTTCTCGACCTTGTGCGCAGCTTTGCCGACACTCATGCCGACCGTTTCGGGGCAGCGTCGACGCCTATTCCCGGCCTGACCGCGATCCGCGCCACGGAGCCCGGCGAATTGCAGGTGGCTGTCAATCGGCCGCTGGTGGCCATGCTGTTACAAGGTGCCAAGCGGGTCACGATAGGGGCCGAGACATTGGAATTCGGTCCGGGCGAGTCGCTGCTGATCTCGGCCGATGTGCCCACGGTCAGCCAGATCACGCAGGCAACCCTCGGCACGCCCTACTATTCGCTGGCGCTGGAACTCGACCCCGTCCTTATGCGGGAACTCGCGGTCGAGATAGCGGCGGTCCCGGGCGATCCGCGCAAGCCTGTCCGAGTGGAGCCGACCGACGCAGATGTCGCCGATGTGGCGCGGCGTCTGATGCGGCTTCTGGACCGTCCCTTTGCCCTCCCGGTCCTGCAAGGGCCGTTGCTGCGCGAGATTCATTTCTGGCTTCTGGCGGGACAGCACGGATCGGCCCTCCGCAGCCTCGGCGGGGCCGATGGCCATGCACAACGCATCGCCCGTGCGGTCGCCATGATCCGCGAAAGCTATGCACGGCCGATCCGCATCGAGGAACTGGCCGAGGCCGCGGGGATGAGCACCTCGTCCTTCCACCAGCATTTCCGCCAGACCACCACGCTGTCTCCCTTGCAATTCCAGAAGCAGTTGCGCCTGATCGAGGCTCGGCGCCAGATGCTGGCCGATGGC
Source organism: Mesorhizobium sp. WSM4847 (assembly GCF_055811335.1). NCBI lineage: Bacteria > Pseudomonadati > Pseudomonadota > Alphaproteobacteria > Hyphomicrobiales > Phyllobacteriaceae > Mesorhizobium > Mesorhizobium sp. WSM4847. The sequence goes on from NZ_JBVVPY010000019.1 coordinate 27,230, forward strand.
ACGAGCGTGAGTTCGGCGGCATATGCGGTGGGCTATGAGAGCGTGCCTCAGTTCACCCGCGAATATGGCCGTCTGTTCGGCAAACCACCGGCCCGCGACATACGGCGGGCACAGATGGCTGCGTAGTCTGACTCTGCTTCAGAAGAAAGCGAGAGTCCGCTGTGGGTCACATCCAGACCACCCTTTGAGCGCTGCGTACGTCCGCTTCTGCACCTCGATGGCCGAAAACTGACAGTCCGCAGTCGGCCCCCAAGCCCTTTCTTGGATACCCGTTTCCCTCTCGGCCGATGATAGCCGGAAGGAGATACACGATTGGACATTCTCAATATGATCCTGTGCTGCAGGAGCGACGGGCTTGGAATGCTGGGAAGAAGGTTGGCGCGAAACGAGCGCTGAAGCCTCGGCAGATATGGACGATCCGGTTTTTCTTGGATCGGGAGGCCCGATTGCGCGATCGAGCGTTGTTCGACCTCGCGATCGACAGCAAGTTGCGCGGCTGCGATCTCGTGAAAATCAAGATCGGCACCCTAGTGGTCGGTCACGAGATTCGGACGCGTGCGATGGTGGTGCAGCAGAAGACGGGCCGGCCGGTTCAGTTTGAGCTGATGGCTGACGCGCGGTCGAGCCTGCTTGCTTGGCTGGAAAGGCGAGGCGGAAGCGTCGACGATTATGCCTTCCCGAGCAGAATTGACCATTCGGCCCACATCAGTAGGAGGCAGTATGCCCGTCTGGTCGATGAATGGGTCGGAGCGATCGGTCTGCGTCCCGAGGAATACGGCACGCATTCGCTTCGCCGCACCAAGGCATCGATCATCTACAAGGCTACCGGCAATCTCCGAGCGGTGCAGATACTCCTTGGTCACACCAAGATCGAAAACACCGTAAGATATCTTGGAGTGGACATGGAAGACGCGCTCGCTCTTGCAGAGGGGAACTGAGATCTGACCGCAGGACGGCGGCCACTGGCTCTGCTACCGGGCTGCCGCTCGTAATCTTGGCAGCAACTTGTCACCCCAACGTCGCCTTGCCGCTCACGCCAAATTCTGTCGAGCGGCAGGGCGACGATGTCGGACATTGAGATCAGCATTGCCGCTTCCTGAAAGCCGACATCCCAAGAACCTCGCTGAGGGTCGTGGTTGCGCCATTTCTTGACATTCCGAGCGCTTCTGCGAACCGGACCTTCGCGCCAAGCCCCGGAATCGATCCCTTGCGGATTTTCCCTCGAAGAAGCCGAAAGACAAGCCCTCGTCGCAAGTCAGCGGGGGAAAGAACAGTTCCTAATCCGACATTGTCGCCACCTCAACCAATATTGGCAATTTGCAGCGCATCGACACGGAGAGTCTTGCTGCGTCGTGTAAAATGGCTGCGTTGCTTCCGCTGCTTCGTGGGGACGGGGGCGCCCGGTTCCGTTGACCGGCCTGCGATTGGTCTGCAGCGCGATCAACTTGGCAATCGCGCCCAGCGCCCCGTGATCCGTATCATCGAACCGGAGGTGGTGCAGATGACACGGTTTGTCCCTAATTTTCAGGACACGAAGCGCCCGCGATCGGCAGTGGTACCAATGACGTATTCGGGCTATGCTTAACGCTGTGTCTGGGACCATTCCGATGAAGGAACTGGGTGTGCCGGGCTCGCTCATCGAGCTCGAGCAGAAGGTTGCGCTCCTCACCCAGGAGTTGGACGAGACTCGCGAGCAACAGGCAGCCGCTGCCGACGTCCTGAGGGTGATCAGCCGTTCGGCTTTTGACCTCGACGCGGTGCTCACTGCTTTGACGCAGACGGCCATCCGCCTGTGTGAGGCATCGCGCGGCGTCATATGGCTGAGCCGCAACGGGCAGCTATTCTTAGCAGCGCACGTCAATTATCCGGACGAATGGGTCGCCTATGTGCGAGCCAATCCGATCACGCCCGCAGCGGACGCAGTTACCACCTCGGGCCGTGCCGCGTTTGCTGGCGAGGTGTTCAACATTGAGGATGTGCAGAGCGACTCGCGCTGCAGCTCGCTTGCTGGCCATAAGCTCGCCGACTATGGTGCCGCGCTCGCAGTCCCGCTGAAGCGAGATGGCGAGGTGGTCGGTGTGATTTCGCTGTCGCGAACCGAAGCGCGACTCTTCAGCGACCGCCAGATTGCGGTCGTGCAGACATTCGCCGACCAGGCCGTTATCGCTATGGAGAACGTACGTCTCGTCACCAGCCTCGACGCCAGGAACCGCGAGGCGGCCGAAGCGTTCAGACAGCAGACCGCCACCGCCGATGTGCTCAGGGTCATCAGCAGGTCAGCATTCGACCTCCAGACCGTTCTCGATACCTTGACAGAGTCTGCAGCCCGTCTCTGTCAAGCGGACATGTCCGGCATCTGCCGTAGCGAAGGCCCCGGCTTCTACTATGCCAGCAGCTTCGGATTTCCGCCCGACTGGCTCGTCTACAACAAGGACCGTCGGCTCGACACGGGGCGTGGCTCGATTGTCGGCCGTGTGCTCCTCGACGGGGCCCTGGTGCAGGTCGCCGACGTACTCGCCGATCCGGATTATACCTATTTCGAACCGCAGGCGAAGGCCGGCTACCGAACACTGCTCGGCGTCCCCTTGATGCGCGAAGGCAAGGCGATCGGCGTGCTGGTGCTCGCCCGCCGGACGGTAGCGCCCTTCACCGACAAGCAGATCGAGCTCCTCGGAACCTTCGCAGACCAGGCCGTCATCGCCATCGAAAATGTGCGCCTGTTCGAAGAGGTCGAGGCACGCACGCGCGATCTCGGCGAAGCGCTTGAGCAGCAGACTGCGACCAGCGAGGTGCTGGGCGTCATCGCCGCTTCACCCACCGACATCCAACCCGTCCTGAAGACGGTCGTGGAAAACGCGGCAAGGCTCTGCGCGGCCTATGACGCCGCGGTTCTGCTGAAGGAGCAGGATTCGCTGGTCATCGCCGCGCATTTCGGCCCGATCCCGATCGACTTTACGAAATTTCCACTCAGACGCGATTGGGTGGCCGGTCGGTCGGTTGTCGATGCCAGGACTATCCAGGTGCCCGATCTCATGTCGGCAGGCGACGAGTTCGCGGCGGGGCGCGCAATGGCTGAGCGGCTCGGCCATCGCACCATACTGGGGACTCCCCTTCTGCGCGACGGAGAGGCCATCGGAACGATCCTGCTGCGCCGGACCGAGGTCGCACCCTTTACTGCGAAGCAGGTCAACCTGGTCGAAACCTTCGCCGACCAGGCTGTCATTGCTATCCAGAACGTCAGGCTATTCGAAGAGGTGCAGGCGCGGAACCGTGCGCTAACAGCGTCGCTGGAGCAGCAGACGGCGACCAACGACATTCTCAGCGTCATCTCGAGTTCGCCGACCGACGTACAACCAGTGTTCGACATGATCGCCGAGGCGTCGGCGCGGCTGTGCGAAGCGGAGTTTTCAGCAGTCTTTAGATACGACGGCGCGCTCATCCATTTCGTGGCTCAACATGGGCTCTCTCCGGCTGGTTATCAGGCGATGAGCGGCGCCTATCCCCTTTCGCCTGGCCGCTCTGGGGCTACGGCCCGCGCGGTACTGAGTGGCAATGTCGAGCAGATACCCGACGTGTATGAGGATCCCGACTACGCGCTTGGCGATGTGGTGACGGCTGTCACCGCTCGCAGCATCGCCGCAGTGCCTATGTTGAAGAACGGCCAAGCGATCGGCGCGATTGCGGTTGCGGGATCGGAGCCAGGACTCTTTCCGGCCCAGCAGATTGCGCTCCTGCAAACCTTCGCAGATCAGGCGGTCATCGCTGTCGAAAACGTGCGCCTGTTTGACGAGGTGCAGGCGCGCACCGCCGAGCTCGGCGAAACCCTGCGGCAGCAGACCGCAATCGCCGACGTGCTGAAGGTCATCAGTCGCTCGACCTTTGACCTCCAGGCGGTGCTTGGCGCTCTTGCCGCGACGGCTACGCGCGTATGCGAAGCCGATATGGGCTCTATCATGCGCCGCGATGGCGAAACCTATCAATTTGCCGCGAATGCAGGATTCCCGCAGGAACTGGTGGACTATGCGAAAGAAAACCCTCTGACGATCGGCCAAGGCAGCGCCACTTCGCGTGCGGTGCTGGACCGGCACACCGTGCACCTGCCGGACGTGCTCGCCGACCCCAGCTACACCTTGACCGACTTTCAGAGCCTCGGCGGCTACCGCTCGTTGCTCGCCGTGCCGCTGGTCCGTGAGGGATCGGCAGTAGGCGTCTTCATCCTGACCCGCTCGACTGTGCGGCCGTTCACTGAAAAGCAGATCGAACTCGTTGAAACGTTTGCCGATCAGGCCGTTATCGCTATCGAGAACGTGCGCCTGTTCGAGGAAGTGCAGAAGCGCACCAGCGAATTGTCGAGCTCCCTGGAGGAACTTCGGGCCGCTCAGGATCGGCTTATCCAAACCGAGAAGCTCGCTTCGCTTGGCCAGCTCACCGCGGGCATCGCGCATGAGATCAAGAACCCGCTCAACTTCGTCAACAATTTCTCTGCCGTCTCCCTGGAACTTGTCGAAGAGCTGCGGCAAGCGCTGGACAGTGCCCCTTTGGACGGACCAATTCGCAAAGAGGTCGACGAACTGACTGGACTGCTCAAGGGCGACCTCGAAAAGATCGTGCAGCACGGCAGGCGAGCCGACTCGATCGTCAAGAACATGCTGCTCCATTCGCGACAAGGATCCGGAGAGCACCGGCCGACCAGCATCAACGCCATCGTCGAGGAGAGCCTCAATCTCGCTTATCATGGGGCCCGCGCCGAACGGAGGGATTTCAACATCACAGTCGAGAAGTCCCTCGATCCCGACGCCGGCGATGTCGACTTATATCCTCAGGAGATCACGCGCGTGCTGCTCAACCTGATCTCCAATAGCTTTCATGCGACAACGCATCGCGGCCAGGGCGATGGCAACGCCTATTCGCCGGTGCTGTGCGCCTCGACGAAGAGCCTTGGCGACAAGGTCGAGATCAGGCTGCGCGACAACGGCACTGGCATCCCGCCGGAGGTGGTCGAGAAGATGTTCAACCCGTTCTTTACCACGAAACCAGCTGGCGAAGGGACTGGGCTCGGCCTGTCGCTCAGCCACGACATCATCGTGAAACAGCACGCGGGCACGCTCGAAGTGGACACAAAGCCGGGCGAGTTCACCGAGTTCCGCATCCTGTTGCCACGCGGCGCTGCATCGGTCGGCAAGAAGGCAGCCGCCCAATGAACCCGCTCATACTGGTGGTCGACGACGAACCAGACGTCGAGGTCCTGTTCCGCCAGCGATTCCGCCGGGACCTGCGTTCTGGCCGCTTCGCTATGGAATTCGCGCTCTCTGCACACGCGGCTCTTCGCGTGATCGGGGAGGTGGAGGGCACGACGTTGATCCTTATTCTCTCCGACATCAACATGGCTGGCATGAGCGGGCTCGAATTCTTACCGAAGGCGAGAGAGGCCCGTCCCGATGTACCGGTGATCATGATCACCGCCTATGGCGACTCCGAGACCAGGCGTACTGCGATGGAGGAAGGCGCCGCGGCGTTTCTGACCAAGCCGATCGACTTCTCCGCTTTGCGAGCGGAAATCGAAACCAGGCTACGGTGGGTCGCGTGACTGCGCACATCCTGGTGGTCGACGACGAGCCGGACCTGGAGGATCTGGTCAGGCAGAAATTCCGCTGTCATATCCGCGACGGCGCGATCAGCTTCATGTTCGCCCGCGATGGTGTGGAGGCCCTGGCGATACTCGATGGAAACCACGACATAGACATGGTGGTGAGCGACATCAACATGCCGCGCATGGACGGCCTTTCGCTCCTGCAACGGCTGCAAGAGGCCGAGGCTCAGCTGTCGACCATCATCGTCTCGGCGTACGGCGACATGACCAACATCCGCACGGCGATGAACCGCGGCGCCTTCGACTTTCTCACCAAACCGATCGACTTTCCCGACCTTGAGGCTACGATCGCCAAGACGCTGCGCCACATCGAGATCCTGCGCGAAGCGCGGCGCCGTCAGGCCGCCGCCGAGCGGGCGCATGCGGCTTTGTCGCGCTACTTCTCTCCTAACCTTGCGGAGCGGCTCGCGGGCGCGCAAGACAGCATCGATCTCGCTGGGCAGCGGCGCGATGTGGCGGCGCTGTTCACCGACATTGCCGACTTCACGATGCTGGCCGAAACGATCGAGCCGAGCGTGCTCGGTGACCTGCTCAACGACTATCTCGCTGGCATGAGCGACATTGTCTTTGGGCATGAGGGGACGTTAGCCAAGATCGTCGGTGACGCGCTTCACGTATTGTTCGGTGCGCCCGGCGACCAGCCGGATCATGCGGTACGCGCGATCGCGTGCGCGCTCGACCTCGACGCCTTCTCTCAAGCCTTCCGGGAGACCTGGCACCAACGCGGCATCGCGCTCGGCGTGACACGCATCGGCGTCAATGCAGGGCCTGCAATCGTCGGCAATTTCGGCCGCGGACGTTTCTTCGACTACACCGCCTACGGCGACTCCATCAACATAGCGGCGCGGCTGGAGGCGGCAAACAAGCAGCTCGGCACGCGCATCTGCGTCAGCGAGGCTGCCGCCAAGCAAGTGCCCGATTTTCGCGGCTTGCCGGTCGGAGACCTGGTGCTGAGGGGTAGGTCCGAACCGCTGCGGGCCTTCGAGCCACTCAGGCGGGAGCAATACGACGAGCCAGCAACGGCCGCCTATCTACAGGCATTTGCGAAGCTGGAAACTGGCGATCCGGGCGCGCTTGCCGCGTTCGCCGCTGAAGTCGGACAGTGGCCTGAAGATCATTTGGCCAGTTTCCATCTCAGACGCCTCTTGAACGGCGCGGTGGGCGCCAGGATTTCGATCGATTGAGGCGCCCCGCTTGAAGGTTGGGGGAAGGAAAGGCGGACCCCAACATGCTCCCACGTGATCACCTACGTCTTCGTGCGGCGACGCTATCGTTACGGAGATGTCCGAACGCGTCCTATCGGGCTCGCGGGACGCTATCAGCCGAATCAACGACGACTGCTCGTTGATCTCAGAGCCGATCATAAGAATCTCCGTTTCTGGTCATGGGCGCTGCTTGCGGTGAAAGTCGGCTTTCGGGCGACGAAGTCGGCCGATGAAGGGCAGCTCAGGGTCAGGTCACGACGATGCCCACACCAACTTGAATGTCCGCTGTTGAATATTCGCAGCCCGAAGCTGCCAGTCCGCTGCCCGCCCCGCCCCAGTCATCAGCGTGCCGCACAGCGGTCGTGCTGTTCCTTCGAAGCAGTGGCTGCAGGAGGTTCAATACCGGACCTCGCCCGGTCAGGTGCTCATACGAGGCCGGCTTTGCGAAGGCCATCCACGATCAGCTCGAAATCGTTGGGATCCTTGTAGGGCAATACTTTGCGGCGATGTTCCAGTGAATATTGGGGGTTGACGCGAAACACTTCCTGCCACTCGCGACGGGCTTCTTCGAACCGACCCAGATGGCCGTAGCTCGCCGCCAGGAGCACGCGTGAGACGTCGGTGGAAGGGTTACGAACAAGTCGCCGCCTCAGGATCCCAATTGCCTCTTCGTACCTGCGCAACTGGAACATCGCTTGCGCCTGGAAGTGAAGGTACACGTCCGGATAATACGGGTTCAAGGCCATTGCCCTGTCGAAACACCGGAGTGCGTCCTCAGGCTTGCCGGAATAATGCAGTGCGTAACCGAGATTTTCGTGCCCCTCGGCAAGATTTGGCGCAAGAGCGATCAAGCGTTTAGCCGAGCAGATGGCCGCCTCATGCCGTCGCGAATACAATTCGACGATGCCCAGCGCCCAATGTGCGTAAGGATATCGATCGTCGAGCGCCACTGCCCGTGCCGCGAACATTTCCGCTTGTGCCATTGCGTTCGACCACGACGAGCTCCACTGGTTTGCATAGTCCAGTATGTTTGCGAACGCGAGGAACGCGTAGGCGGGAGCGAATTTCGGGTCGAATTCGACGGCGCGCTGCAACAGCTCCCGGCCCTTGATGTTTTCCGCTTTCGTGAACCGCCATAGCTGCTCTCGGCCATGAAGAAAGCAGTCATATGCGTCCAGGTTGCCGGTTTGCTCGGTCGCGAGCCGCTGCTGGTCGCCCTTTGTCAGGTTGAGCGCCAGCGCGTCGACAATTTGCTGCGTAACGTCGTCCTGTACGGCAAAGATATCGGTCAGGTTGCGATCGAAGCGCTCCGCCCACAGATGTCCGCCTGTGGTCGCGTCAATAAGCTGCGCGGTGATACGTACCCTGTTGCCGGATTTGCGGACGCTGCCCTCCAGCACGTAATGCACGCCGAGGTTCCGGCCCACCTTCTGAACGTTCACGTTCCTGCCCTTGAAAGTGAAGGACGAATTGCGAGCGATCACAAACAGCTGCGACAGCTTTGAGAGAGCTGTGATGATGTCTTCGGAGATTCCGTCGGCGAAATATTCCTGCTCGGCATCACCGCTCATGTTGGCGAAGGGCAGCACGGCGATCGATAACTGAGGCGGTGCCGCTGTGGAAAGCAGAGCTTCCGAAAGTTCGTGGGTCACAGGCGCCTTTGCGTGAGCCGCGGTGCCGACTCGGAGTGAATAAACCCGGATCGGTTCGGCAATATTCTTGAGCTGGGTGTCGCCGAGATCACTGACCGAAACGTCTAGTCTCGTCTTGACTTGCCGATAGGCGTCTTCGGACAGGCAGATGGTGCCCGGGGCCGCGACACCCTCCAGACGCGAGGCGATGTTGACGCCGTCGCCCATCAGGTCGCCGTCGCTTTCTTCGACCACGTCGCCCAAATGTATCCCAATCCGAAACTCGATGCGGCGGTCCTCGGGCACGCCGGCGTTGCGCTCGACCATGCCATTCTGCACTTCTATGGCGCAGCGCACGGCGTCTACCACACTGCGGAATTCAACCAACGCACCATCGCCTGTGCGCTTGACCATACGACCGTTGTACACGGCGATGGTCGGGTCGATCAGGTCGCTTCGAAGTGCCCGCAACCGGGCCAACGTACGATCTTCATCCGTGCTCGCCAGCCGGCTGTACCCGACCACATCAGCGGCAAGGATCGCGGCTAGCTTGCGGCTCTCGCTCACGGGCCAATCTCCTCGTATCCACAATAACACGAAGAGGCAGGGAAACATGAAAGTTCGCTGCCCCCAGAGCGGTATCCTGCACTCGCTAGAATTCTACACCCCACGCCGAAGTAAGGGGTCATCCGGCGCTGCTGCCTGGCAAGGGACGGCACGCCCCTCAATGCCACTTGAAATACTGCACCTCGCGTTCGTGCTTCTGCGCAGCCTCGCGGCTGTCAAACGTCCCGAGATCGCGGCGCTTGCCGGTCTTTTCGTCCTTCTTGCGCGAATAGAGGCGGTATTTTCCGTCTTTGAGTTTTCTGATCATCTGTCACTCCCCGAGCCGCTGCTTCCCCTTGAGGTTGCGCGCGGCTTGCTCGATCGCCGCCCGGTCGTTGCCCAGCCTGTCGATCAGTTCCTGCGCCTGTTCGCCCGATATGCCGGTGCGCATAGCCAGGGCCTCCACCGTCAAGACGTCGGAGCTCGCGACCTCGCGGGTTTCCGGCAGGGCATCGCCTGCCGTCAGCGGCAGGGCTGCCTCCCTGTCGATCTCGGCCTCGGCCCGGTGCCAGTGCCGCTCGGGATCGCCGTGGATCCCGCCTTCGCGTTCCCAGATCTGGTATGCGCGCTCACGGATCTTGTCTTCCCGGTCGTCGCTCATGCTGATTCCTCCTGTGGATATTCGGATGAACGCCGCGCCAACACGAACGATCCAAGAAATCTGCGTGATCGGCGGTCGCACAGGCGCCATGCACTGCGGCCGCCAGTTCGCCGCTCAGCACCCACCTACTCGCACTGCCGGCGCGGGCCGCCGGAATAGGGCTGGTAGGTGTTGTCTTCCGGCCGATAGGAGCGGTAGCGGCTGAAGCAATATTGCACGTGGTCGGGCGGAAGCCAGGCGCCGCCGGTTTCATCCGCCGGAACATCGCCATCCATCGACCACGTGTCGGTCGCCTCGACATAGCTGGCGCCATCGTCGGCAGGCTGTGCGGCGCGGTCGGCCGCACCGGCATCGAGATAGGGCGAGATGCAGGGACGCTGCTCCCCGCTGTAGGAGATGTAGTGGTCGTCGCTTGGCCTGTAGGAGCGGTAGCGGCTCGCGCACCATTCCACATGGGCGGCGGGCATGGCCTGCTGCTCGTCGGTTGCCGGCGTTGCCGGCTTGATGGAGGCGGTGGTGTCGGGCGCCGAAGCTGCGGCATCGGCAGGTTTCGCGGTGCGATCAACTGGGGCCTGATCAAATGGGGCCTGATCAGCCGGGACTTCTGCAACCTCTGGGACCGCTGGGAGCTCTGCGACTTCTGCGACCTCTGGAACCGCGCGGGCGGGAAGGCGCTCAAGCTGCTGCGAAGCGGGGTTGACCTTCCGCGGCTCCCTCGGCCACAGTTCGGCAACGCTGGAAGTCGGAGCGACCGGCCGCACCGGCTCGGCGGAGAGAATCCACAGGGCGAAAGCCAATCCGCTGGCGAAAACCGCCAGCGTCAGCACGAAGCCGCCAAGTACCGCCGATAAAGCTTTCACCTTGCGCACCTTTGCCCCGTCATCTGTTAATGCGAGGCACTGGATCCGGTTCCAACTAGCGCGGCGTGCCAGGCAACTCGGACAGGCGCGGCTCGTGTGCGGGGGCGCAGTCGACCCGGGGCGGACACGGTTTTGTGGTGAATGTTGCGGATGTCGCCGAGGCTGGCTCCTCTCGCAGAACCTGGGTTCCTCGCCCCCACGAACGTGGGGGAGAGGTGGCTCGGCGAAGCCGAGACGGAGAGGGGGAATTTGCGCAGGCTTGCGCCATAAGGCCTTCATCCAGGGAGAGGTTTCCGTGTTTCGAAAGGCCCCTCTCCGGGCGCGTGGCGGCCCCCACACCCCCCCCTGGGGGGGGGGGGGACCCCCGGTGGGGGAGGGGGGGCCCCCCCGGCGCCATCCCGAACCATAAACCCAAAAACCGGTCCGCCCCCGGGCGGCGGCGCCCCC